>JAIPBU010000016.1 GCA_021738535.1 Bacteroidales bacterium
AAAATTAATTGCTCAATATGTTAACATTATAAACCAGTACGTCAAAGAACTTAATGTTGCTATTTAATTTGAAAAAATATTTAATAAAAAAAATGCATATTTACTTGTTTAGCCATATTGCTTTATCTCCGGGGGTGGGCGGTCAATAGCATCAGCCTCCTGCAAAGGGTGGCAATAAGGCTACCTCATCACCGTCATTAAGTTTCTCATTACTGCCAGCCAGTTCCTGGTTTACCGAGACCCGGTATTTATAGTTTTTAAATGAGGGGTAGTTCTCTTTAATATACGCGTTGAGCTCATCAATTGATTTCAATCCCTCTGCCCGGATAGTATCTTTCCCGGCCTCTTCCGCGAGTATACCAAACAATAATATCTTAATATTCATAACATTTATTTTTAGTGGGCTTCAAGCCAGTTATTTCCGAAGCCATATTCAACAATCAGTGGCACATCAAGCTTGCAGGCTTTCTCCATTTCTTCAACAACAAGGTCCTTCAGTTTGTTTTTGTCTTTTTCTTCCACTTCAAAAATAAGTTCGTCATGCACCTGTAATATCATACCTGCTTTAAGTCCGGATTTGCTTAAGCGCTTATTTACATTGATCATTGCTATCTTAATGATATCAGCTGCCGTACCTTGTATAGGTGCATTGATAGCATTTCTTTCCGCGTTGCTCCTGAGCAATGAATTACGGGACTGTATATCCCTCAGGTACCTTTTACGACCGAACATAGTAGTAACATAACCATCGCTGCGTCCTTTTTCGATACTCTTATCCATATATTCCTTCACTCCCGGGTAAGAATCAAAATAGCCGTCTATTAATTCTTTTGCCTCGCTCCTGCTTATATTGAGCCTCTGGGAAAGACCATAGGCCGATATCCCGTAAATAATACCGAAGTTTGCTGTTTTAGCCTTTGCCCTCATCTCCCTTTTCACATCCTGCAGATCCACACCGAATATCTTTGCTGCCGTGGCTGAATGTATATCTTGGCCGCTGACAAAATCATCCTTCATTCCCTTATCGCCGCTGAGGTGAGCCATAAGCCGTAATTCTATCTGTGAATAATCGGCTGAGAGGAATACATTTCCTTTTCCGGGAACAAAAGCCTTCCTGATTTTCCTGCCACTTTCATCCCTGATGGGAATATTCTGCAGGTTGGGATTATTTGAACTCAGGCGTCCTGTGGCTGCAATTGCCTGGTTATATGATGTGTGTATTTTCCCGGTCTTTTTACTTATTAGCTCAGGCAGGGCTTCAACGTAAGTGGAAAGCAATTTTTTAAACCCCCTGTAATCAAGCACTTTATTTATTATCGGGTGCTTATCGCTTAACCTCTGCAGTACTTCTTCATTGGTTACAAACTGCTTTGTCTTTGTCTTCCTTGCTTTATCGTCAAGCTTCAGTTTTAAGAAAAGCACATCGCCCAGTTGTTTGGGAGATGCAATATTAAATTCCGTTCCGGCCAGTTCATATATCTCTTTTTCAATTTCTATTATTCTCTGGCGCAGTTCCCCGGCATATTCCTTTAAGGAATTTTGATTAAGCTTCACACCGGCTCTTTCCATACCGGCAAGAACCGGGATAAGGGGCATTTCAATTTCTTCTGCCAGTTTTAACAGCCCGCCTTCCTTAAGCTGATCATATAACTTTAACTTTAATTGATAAGTTATATCTGCATCTTCCACAGCATATTCCGTAAGTTTATCTACAGTAACTGACCTCATATTTTTCTGGTTCTTTCCTTTGCGTCCAATCAGTGATTCTATAGACACAGGAGTATAGTCCAGGTATGTTTCAGCAAGGAAGTCCATATTATGCCTCATATCGGGTTCCAGCAGGTAATGGGCTATCATGGTATCAAAGAGTTTACCCCTGACCTCAACGTTGTAGCCGGCCAGCACCTGTATATCAAACTTGAGGTTTTGGCCTATTTTGGATATATTTTCGTTTTCAAAAACGGCTTTTAGTTTTTTAAGTTTATCCCCCGCGTTTTCATCTTTTTCGAAATAAACCATATAGCCCTTTCGCTTTTCCCATGAGAAAGTTATTGCTATCAGTTCCGATTCAAGGGGGTTAATGGAGTCTGTTTCAGTATCAAAACAGAATTCTTTCAGTTTGCCAAGTTCGTCAACCAGCTTATCCAGCTGCTCTTCGTTTTCTATCCTCACATAGTCGTGGTCAGTGTTTTCAAGTGTGCTGTAGCTTTTAGTTGTACCTCCCTGCGGGGGTGCCGTATCAAAAAGTGAACCCTGCAGGGCTTCAGTGCTGCTTTTTCTTTCATCACCACCAGCTGCTGCATCCAGTTTTTGAGCCATGGTCCTGAACTCGAGTTCATTGAAAATCTTCCTGAGGTTTTCCTTATTCAATTCTTTCCTGAGCATTTGTTCTTCGCTCAGTTCAAAGGGTACATTTTTCTCGATTGTAACCAGCTTTTTTGAAAACAGTATTTCCTTGCTGTTATTTTCGATAATATCTTTTTGTTTTCCCTTCAGCTTATCACTGTTTTCAATAAGATTTTCTACGCTCCCGAATTCAGCTATAAGTTTTTTTGCTGTCTTGGGTCCTATCCCCGGGGCGCCGGGGATATTATCAGCACTGTCGCCCATAAGAGCAAGTATATCAATTACCTGTACCGGGTCTTCAATGCTGAATTCCTCGCATATCTCATCAACACCCATTACTTTCGCCGCTCCGCCCCTGGTAGCGGGTTTGTACATCTTAACGCTATCATTGACCAGCTGGGCATAGTCCTTATCAGAAGTCATCATGTAGGTTTCAAACCCTTTATCTGCTGCCTGCACTGACATGGTACCAATAAGGTCATCAGCCTCATATCCTTCAGCTTCATACACGGGTATACCGTATGCTTCCAGGATATTCTTTATATATGGAACCGATTGTTTTATATCTTCTGGCGTAGCGTCCCTGTTAGCTTTATAATCGCTGTACATCTCGTGCCTGAAGGTTGGTCCCGGGGGGTCAAAAACGACGGCAATATGGCTTGGGCCTTGCTTCTGAAGTATTTCATCCAGTGTAAGCATAAAGCCAAAGATGGCAGATGTATTAAATCCTTTTGAGTTGATCCTGGGGTTTCTTATAAAAGCATAATACGACCTGAAGATAAGGGCATATGCGTCCAGTAGAAAAAGTTTCCTGTCTGAGTTGTCGGGCATAGTATTAATTATTTATTATCGTCAGCAAACCATTCTGCGTAAGACCTGGCTGTTTCGTACAACCTGAGGCTGTGCAGGCTTGTTTCCGGGGGCAGGTGAGGTATTATTCTATATGCAATATCAGCAACCATATTCTCGCATGTTGGCTGGTAGCCAACCACTATGACGTTTGAAAACATCTGCTCCATATTCTCCAGTTTAGCCCTGTCCACCATATCACTTATAATAACTGAATGATCAAAAACATCCACCACTTCCCTGTTAACGGTTCTTTTAAGGTCGCCAAAATCTATCACCATACCATTTTTCGGATGATCCGAATTTTTCATCGGCTCCCCTATCAGTGTTACAAACAGTTTATATGAATGACCATGCACGTTCCTGCATGGACCGTCATAGTTCCAGAGGGCATGCGCCGTTTCGAAGGCAAATTCTTTTGTTACTCTTATTCTTGCCATAATCTTCTTATGAAATTACAATACAAAAGTAACCATTAAAAAAGATAATTGTTAATTGCAGGACGTATTCAAATAAGGTTAAGCTTATTCCTGAGCCATGAAGTGAGCAACAGCCACATTTTAGCTGTGGTACCAAGACTGATCCTCTTTGACATCATGGTTTCAATGTCTTTTTTGCTGATAATCTTAAAAAGTCTGAAGTAATATTTGTAGGCCAGGTAAACCCCGAAACGGGCTTCCTTTTTGAGACCCCTGATACCGTCCGGGGAATCCAGGAAGGATTTTTTTATATCTTTTTCGATGCGTTTTTTCATTTCCGGGCTGAATTTTTCGGGTAACAGGCCTGGGAAATAAACCCTTTCTCTTTCTACCAGGTCGGCATTAATATCCCTGAGGAAATTAACTTTCTGAAATGCTTCACCCAGTTTTTTTGCATACTCTTTGAGCTCCTCAAACTTTTCTTTCTCATCCTTATAAAAGACCTGAAGGCACATCAGTCCCACCACTTCAGCTGATCCGTAAATATACCGTTCATAGCTTTTTTCATCGTGCCTTGTTGGTTCCAGGTCCATTAACATACTGTCAAAGAAAGATTGTATAAGGTCTTTCCCTATGCCATATTCATTAACAGCCCACTGGAAAGCGTGGAGAATGGGGTTTGTTGACAGTTTACGGCTGATAGCATCATATGTTTCCTGAACATACTGATCAAGCAGTAGTTTCTTATCCTGATCATGGAAGGTATCAACTATTTCGTCAGCAATACGGACAAATCCATATATGGCATATACCGGGTCGCGGTATTTCCTGTTCAGCATACTAATTCCTTTTGAGAAGGAAGTGCTGTAGTTATTTGTAAAATCTTTACTTGCCTGGATGCAGGTCTTTAAGTACAGATCCATATCGTTTTTCTATTCGTTCACTTACAAGCTTTGAGCTTATTATAGCCATTGGTACGCCCGTGCCCGGAACTGTTGAAGAACCGGCATAGAAAAGGTTTTCATATTTTTCATCCCTGTTTGATGGCCTGAACCAGCCCATCTGCATCATATTGTGTCCCAGTCCGAGGCCGCTGCCACGGTAAAGATTAAAACTGTCTTTCCAGTCGACAGGAGACAAAATAGTTTTACTTACAATGCTGTTTTTCAGATCATATCCGGTGCGTCGCGAGAGGTCATCTATTATTGAATCAGCAATTTCTTCCTTATCAGACCAGTCGGGTTTAAACCTGAGGTCAGGCACGGGGCAGAGGATGTAGAGGCTTTCATTTCCCTCTGGTGCAGCATCTGTATTCAGCCTGGATACCACGTTTACATAATAATAAGCCTGTTCGAGTGATGCCTGGCTTGTATAAATACTATTAGCATATTCTTTAAAATTGCCCCTCAGGAAGTAGTTATGCATTTTCAGTTCCGGTAATTTCTTGTTTATCCCCAGGTACATTGAAAACGGTGCCATTGTCCACCTCTTCTTATCCAGCTTTTCCTCACTGAATTTTCTCCTGCCCAGCACCTCTCCCCTGAAAAGCGCAGCATCAGCATTAATAACAAATACACCGGCTGTCCATTTTTTACCCTTGCTGTCGATAACAGTTTTTATATCTCTGCCATTCCTTTCAACAGATGTTATATCGGTGTTGTAGTGTATTTTAACGCCGTTTGCCTCAAGTATTTCTACAAAGCCTTCCACTATCCTGTACATACCGCCGTTTACATTATAATATCCATCATACACAAATTCAGTATATGAAAGCATTGTAAAAACGGAAGGAGTATCAAAGGGTGTTCCTCCAAGGAAGAAAGAAACCAGCGAGACTATTTCCCTTACATCATTTGAATCAAAATACCTTGACACTTCTTTCCAGAAGGTTCTGAACAATTTAGGAAGATGTCCCATGGGAACCTTCATTAGTGTTGTTGCATAGTCAGTGAAAGAGTTAAAATTCTTCTTTATTATAAGGCTTTCGGTATCGTTATACAGTTTAGCTGTTGACTCAAGGTAGGCTTTCATCTTTTCTTTAAAGCCCGGTTCCACTTCTTCGAACTCTTTAGCAAGTTTTTCAAGGTCTTTATAAATTGTGTACCTTTTACCGGGCTGATCATACCACACTGTATAGAGCGGATCAAGCTCAAGCAGATCGAAGGGCAGTTCAATATCCAGGTCTTTTGCCAGTTCTTTAAATTCATAGCTCATGCTGAAGAAGGTGGGACCGGTATCAAATTTAAAGCCATCTTTTTCAATCAGGCTCATCCTGCCTCCCGGGATACTGTTTTTCTCAAGTATTTCTACTTCATACCCTCTTCTTACCAGCCTCAGCGCAGTAGATAAACCCGCTATTCCTGAACCCACTACGATTGCTTTCTCTGCATTCATCTAATTGTTTTTGCTATATTCGGTTCTTAAATATACTATTTTGCCAATAGTTAAAATAAAATGACATCTAATAATATTACAACAAATATAATAGGATCGGGTTTAGGCGGGCTTGCATCTGCCATCAGGCTGGCGAAACAGGGGTACAGGGTACGGGTGTTTGAAAAGAACGGCGGTCCCGGGGGAAAAGTTAATTCAATCTCAGAAGGCCCTTACCGGTTTGACACCGGACCCTCGCTGCTTACTCTGCCTGAAATGGTTAAGGATCTTCTTGCTGAAGCACCCGGGGATATACGCAGGCTTTTTAATCCTCTCCGTCTTGACAGTATATGCAAATATTATTTCGCTGACGGTAAAATATTCAATGCCCCTTCTGATCCGGATGATTTTATTGAGTCTTTTTCGAAATTAACGGGAGAAGACAGCGGCAGGATTAAAAAATACCTTGACAGGGTGCATGAGTTATATGAGCTGACCGCCCCGGTATTTATTTTCGGCAATTTTCACAGGCGGCAGGAGCTGTTCCAGCCGGGCAACCTGAAGGTTCTTTTCAACCTTTACAAGCTGAATCCTTTCTCATCGATGCATGCCTATAACCGCAGAAGTTTCAGTAAAAAGAATATTGTTCAGCTATTCGACCGCTATGCTACCTATAACGGATCATCACCCTACAAGGCACCGGCCACCCTCAATGTTATTGCCCACCTTGAACATAATATGGGTGCATGGTTCCCTGAGAACGGCATGTTCAGTATCACCGATGCCCTGTACCGTTATGCACGCCACCTGGGTGTTGAATTTATTTTTGACACTTATGTAAGCAGGATAATGACCGAAGGCAGGGAAGTAAAAGGAATAATTGCCGGCGGTAAAGAGTATAATAGTGATATAGTTGTAAGCGACAGTGATGTTTTTCACGTTTACGGGAAACTGTTGCCATGCATCAAGGCACCTGCAGGGAGCAGGAAGCAGAACCTGTCATCATCCGCAATTATCTATTACTGGGGAATGAACAGTGATGCCTCAGACCTTGAACTGCACAACATATTTTTTGCATCGGACTATAAAAAGGAGTTTAACTGCATCTTCAAAGAGAAAGATATGCATGATGATCCTACTGTCTATGTATTTATCAGTTCAAAGATCGTTAAGCAGGATGCCCCGGAGGGCAAAAGTAACTGGTTTGTTATGGTTAATGCTCCACATGACAGCGGCCAGGACTGGAACGAGCTTGTTATGAGGACCAAAAAGAACATATTACTGAAGCTGGGCAAAAGACTTGGCTATGAGGTAAACGATATGATAGAGCAGGAATTCATTATTGCCCCGCCTGAGCTTGAGAAAAACACTCTTTCAACGGGTGGTGCCCTCTACGGGAACAGCAGTAATTCACCCACGGCTGCATTTAACAGGCATGCCAATTTCAGCAGGAAGCTAAAGGGATTGTATTTCACTGGGGGCAGTGTGCATCCCGGTGGAGGCATTCCCCTGTGCCTGGCATCGGCAAAGATAGTTGAGAGTGAAATATTAAGAGAATACGGCAAAGATGAGCACTGAGAGGAAGAAGCTACTCAAAATACCCGGGCAGGATAAGATCAGGTCTTTCCTGATGTCATATTACATGATTGGTTTTGCCGGGTTTGTGATCAACCATACATATGATATTTTCAGGCAGCTGATATCTGCATCCATATTGCTGTCGGTAATACTGATGATGCTCTACCACAGGAACTGGAGCAGCAGGTTCCTGGCGGTATCGCTGATAATTTTCGTGTTCGGCTGGGGCATAGAGTTGATAGGCACAAAAACGGGCTTCCCCTTTGGCAGCTATTCTTATACCCGGTTGCTGGTGCCGCTGCTGGGCGGGGTGCCGCTGATACTCGGCTTAAACTGGTTCTTCCTTGTCTACTGCACTTTTATTATCAGCTCGTTCATCCCATCGACAAATACAGTGCGTTCACTGGCAGGGGCCCTGATGATGACGGCTTACGATCTCCTTCTTGAACCATTTGCAACACATACGGGTATGTGGGAATGGGAGGCAGGAACGATTCCCTTATCAAACTATATCTCATGGTTTGTGATAAGCTTTATTTTCCTCAGGCTGATGTATATTAATAAGCCAGAGAAACAGAATAAGACGGGGATTTTTGTTTTTGTTTTTCAGGCGGGATTTTTTGCGGCCCTGGTGCTTACGTGGAAAATCATGAGCCTATGATATATGCTCGTCATACGCGGATTCACACTGCCTTTTTCAGGTATTATTCGAAGTGGCTGATGAAAAAGAATTTTGCGGCTGTTAAGTTTGTTGATGATCCCGGGCCAACGGACAGGCCGGTGCTTATTATCGGCAATCATTTCAGCTGGTATGACGGTTTTTTCATGAATTATTACAACAGCCTGGTGCTGGGGAAAAAATTTCATGTGATGATGCTGGAGGAGCAACTGAAAGACAGGATGTTCCTTAATAAAACCGGGGCATTTTCAATTAAGCCTGGCAGTCGTGATGTAATTGAATCGCTGAACTATAGTGCTTCCCTTCTTTCTGATCCGGGAAATATGTTGCTGATGTACCCCGCCGGGGAGATCCAGTCGGCTTATGTTTCTTCTTTCCGCTTTATGAAAGGTCTTGATAAAATACTTAGCGGTAATGACCCGGAGGTAAGGTTTTATGCCTGCATGGTTGATTACTTTTCCGAAAGAAAACCATCTGCGTGGATATATTTCCACCTGCCGCCCGGGGAATGCAGGGATACGGAATGCCTGGAGGAAGAGTACAATAAGTTTTACCGGGCCTGCATTGACAGGCAGAATGAGAACAGGACATGACAAAGGTAATAAGTTATATAGCACTGGTTTTTGCCGGGTTAAGGCTTCTGGTGGCGCTTGTCAATTTTTTGTATGATGCCTTCAGGCGCAGGCAGGTGGTTGAAGAGGAAGAGTTTATTTCGGTGCTTATACCTGCGCGGAACGAGGAAGCAAATATTGGCAATTTGCTTGACAAGCTGCGCCTGCAGGATTATAAGAACATGGAGATCATTGTGCTGGATGATAATTCTGATGATGCCACGGCATCAGTGGTCAGTGAAAAGGCCGGTAGTGATGAGCGTGTAAGACTGGTATTTAACGACGAGCTTCCGGGGGGCTGGTCAGGTAAGAATTATGCCTGTTACCGCTTGTCCGCTGAGGCAAGGGGTAAATACTTTCTTTACCTGGATGCTGATATAAGTATATCCGGGGATATAATCTCCGAGATACTAGACTACATGAAGAAACTGAAGCTTGCGATGGTATCTGTCTTCCCGAAGCAACTGATGCACAGCACGGGTGAGAGACTGACTGTCCCCTGCATGAACTGGATACTTCTCAGCCTGCTGCCCCTGCCCATGGTACGCCTGAGCAAGAAGCCCTCACTTGCTGCAGCCAACGGCCAGTTTATTATGTTTGATGCCCTGGTATATGCTGAGCTTCGCCCGCATGAGATGGTAAAAAAATCGCTGGTTGAGGATATTGAGATGATGAGGAGGATAAAAAAGCTTAAGCCCGATAAAAGCAGGAGGCGTTCTCTGAAAAACCGTTACCGCACTGCGGTACTGACAGGTGACAGGCGAATAAGCTGCAGGATGTACAGGGATTATAAGGATGCCGTGCACGGGTTCAGCAAGAATGTGCTTCATTTCTTCGGTAACAGTATTGCCTGGACTTTGATTTTTCTTTTCCTTTGCGGACCGGTTATTGTTTTTCTTTTTTTGCATTCGCTTGCGTTTGGGCTAATGTTCATTGCAGCCGGTGTGCTTAACAGGTTATTTATATCATTAACAAGCAGGCAGAATGCACTTTATAACATTTTTCTGGGCCCTGTCCAACAACTCTATTTGTACTACATTGTTTATAAAGCCGTAAGAATTAAATTTTCAGGAACATATACATGGAAAGGACGAAAAATAAAAACATAGTAAGATTTCCCGGCAGTTTCAGTGCTTTACTGATTGCCTTTATCGTTTTATTGCATGCTGAACTTAGGGGGCAGGATATCAGTGATTACAGCCGGAGGGTCTATGATGCATATGCTGAAGGCAGGATGGAAGACTGGAAGCTTGTGCTGGAGGAGATGGAAAAACAGTATGGAAAAACCGGCAGTGAGGAGCTTCTGTACGAATTGCTTATGGCAGAATACGGGTATATTGGATTCTGTATCAAGGAGGATTATAAAAGAGCTGCATCGGCTTATCTTGAGAAAGCAAGGGATAATCTTGATATACTTAAAGAAGGAGATCCGGGGAATGCTGAATTCCTGGCCCTGGAAGGTGCTTTCCTGGGATACGAGATGGGTATTCACAAGATAAAGGCCATGGTGCTGGGGCCAAGAGCAAAGGAAAAGATAGACCAGGCCGTGGAGAAGGATCCCTGTAACCTTAGGGCACTGCTTGAGAAGGCCAACCAGCTGAATTTCAGTCCGGGGATTGTCGGCGGCGACAAAGAAAAAGCAATTGAGTATTATAATAAGGCTCTCCGTGTAATTGAAGCAGACCCGGCACGATTAAAGAATAACTGGATTTATGTTAACACAATGATAGTACTTGCACAGGTATATGAAAAAATGGGTAATAATACTTACGCATGTCGCATTTATGAAAAAATCATGGTGTATGACCCTGGTATAGAATGGGTTAAAAAGGACCTTTATTCCGCTTGCAATGATACGGACTCTTCGTTTGATTGAACAAAACATTAAATATATTGCTATATTAATGTAAGTAATATTAAAATCACTAATATTGCAGGGCACAAATTGGGATAAGAAGGATGAGGATGGATAAAAACACAAAGTTGACGTTTCAGTCACTGGTAAGAAATTCAGCAGAGCAATATGGCGACAAGCATGCTTTATCATTCATTGATGAAGACACATATTCGTTCAATGATATTTTAAGCAATGTTGAATCCCTTATTGCCTACCTGGAAAAGCTGGGTATTAACAAGGGCGACAGGATTGCCGTACTCGGACCCAATTCACCCGAATGGGTTCTGGCTTACCTGGCAATAACTTCGATGGGATCAACTGTAGTTCCCATTCTTCACGATTTTTCTGCAGATGAAGTGTACTCCATACTTGAGCACTCGGAGGCCAGGGCACTTTTCGTTACTGAAAAGACAGATTTTTCTTTTGGCTCTTATCCCGGAAGCCTGGAGCATGTTATCAGTCTTGAAGATTTTTCCCTGTTGCGTACTCCTGATAATAAATTTAAGTATTCTGCCGGCATGAAGCCTTCACGTGAATATGATGTAAACGAGGATGACCTGGCTGCCATTATTTATACTTCGGGTACCACGGGCAATTCGAAGGGAGTCATGCTTACCCACAAGAATATTATTTCCAATGCCTACATGGGCAAGACTTTCAGGCATGTAAGTGAAAGAGACAGGTTCTTATCCGTTTTACCGCTGGCACACACATTTGAGAACACCATAGGCATGGTTATACCGCTGGTAAGCGGGTCATCGGTCTATTATCTTCGGAAGGCCCCCACTGCATCGGTGCTTCTTCCAGCACTGAAAAAGGTCGAGCCCACCATGATGCTGGTAGTACCGCTTATTATTGAAAAAATATTTTACAGTAAGATAAAGCCTGCCCTCACTAAAAGTTCATTTATGCGCCTGCTTTACGGACTGCGCCCTTTCAGGGTTCTTTTGCACAGGGCTGCCGGTAAGAAGTTAATGGACACATTCGGGGGTAAGATGGAATTTTTCGGCGTTGGCGGAGCCAAGCTGAACCCCGAGGTTGACCGTTTCCTTAATGAGGGCCGCTTCCCCTATGCCGTTGGATATGGTCTGACTGAGACCTCTCCCCTGCTGGCCGGCATGGTGCATCCCACCTGCAAGGTTGAATCGACCGGTGCTCCTGTGGAAGGAGTTGAAATAAAACTGAATGATCCTGATCCGGCCACCGGCGAGGGAGAGATATGGGCCAGGGGAGATAACGTCATGAAGGGCTATTACAAAAACCCTGAGAAGACAGCCGAGGTATTAACAGAGGACGGATGGTTCCGTACGGGTGACCTTGGTAAGTTCGACCGCAATGGATACCTGTTTATCAGGGGCCGGCTGAAAACAGTAATTATAGGGTCCAGCGGTGAGAATATTTACCCTGAAGAAATTGAGTCGGTTATAAACACCTTCAAGCATGTTGTTGAATCTCTTGTTGTTGAGAAAGGCGGCAAGCTTGTTGCCATGGTTCATATCAATCGTGAAGAAATTGAAGAGCAGTACCGGCATATGAAAGATGAGATGAGCCGTGTGGTGGAAGAAAAGATAGAAGAGATCATCACCGAGCTCAACCACCAGGTTAACCAGCGCCTTAACAGGTTTTCACGAATCAACCGGTTTGTTTTTCAGCCTGTTCCATTCCAGAAAACACCAACGAAGAAGATTAAAAGATACTTGTATTACTAGGTGCTTGTTGTGGTAATGTCTTGCTAAATAGGAAGATACAAGATACAAGTACGGAAGATACAAGTGGGTTTTGCAGGGATGTAATGATTTGCATATTGGGAGATGCAAGGTGGTACACCAGCCGCATGGCCTGATCCACGGGAGAGGGGGGACGAAGGGACGTAGCGACTAAGGGACGTAGCGACTAAGGGACGTAGCAACTATGAGTGATCCCTACAATTGACAATAATAAATACCTTAGCCTTAGCCTTAGTCTCAGCTTTTCGCTTTTCTTCATTCGTTATTCCCTCGTATTTGCAATAATTTTCAACTTTCTGTTATCTTCGAAGGTTTTAAATCAGCAGCAAATTTACATCAAGATGAAAGAAACAAGGAACAAAGGGATTCTCGGGTTTATAGAAAGGGGAGGTAATGCTCTTCCTCATCCTGCAAGTTTATTTGGTATACTGGCACTGAGCGTATTGCTTTTTTCATTACTGGGACATCTTTTCCACTGGCAGGCTATACATCCAGCCACGGGTGAGACAGTTGACACTATCAACCTGCTTTCGCGCGAGGGGCTGCACCGTATATTACTTGAGATGGTTGACAATTACACCGGTTTTGCACCCTTGGGCATTGTAATGGTTGCTCTTCTTGGTATTGGTGTTGCAGAAAGCAGCGGGCTTATCAGTGCTGCCATCCGTTTACTCGTTTCAAAAGCACCTGCAAGAATGCTAACTTTTGTAATTGTACTTGCAGGTATTATTTCAAATATTGCATCTGACCTTGGCTATGTACTCATTATTCCGCTGGGAGGAATTATTTTTCATTCGGTAGGACGCCACCCGATTGCAGGTATAGCAGCTGCTTTTGCGGGTGTCTCGGGTGGATTCAGCGCCAACCTGCTTATTGGTACAATTGATCCACTGTTGGCCGGTTTGTCTACTGAGGCGGCCAGGATTATTGACACTGATTATTATGTCTTGCCCACTGCCAATTATTACTTTATGCTGGTATCTACCTTTATTTTATCGGTTGCCGGCACATGGGTAACCCATAGGTTTGTTGAGCCAAAGCTGGGTAAATACGAAGGTAATGTTGAAGCGGACAGCCTCGAAAAGCTTAATCCTAAAGAGAAAAAGGGTCTGAAATGGGTTACCTTTGCCACCCTGGCTTTTACTGTTGTAATAGCAGCAGGGTTAATCCCTGAGAATGGTATTTTCAGGGGAGAAGACGGCGGCCTGTTTACCTCACCCATACTGAAGGGCTTTATTGGCGTCCTGTTCATAGTAGCAGCTGTTCTTGGAATAATATTTGGATTTATAACCGGCAATTTCAGGAATGATTCAGATGTTGTAAAAGGAATGGTTGATAATTTCAAGACACTGGCAGCTTTCCTGGTACTTGTTTTCTTTGCCGCCCAGTTTGTGGCCTTTTTTAAATGGAGCAACCTGGGGCTTATCATAGCAATTAAAGGAGCACATGGGCTGCAGGAACTTAATCTTGGATTAATACCCCTTGTAATACTTTTTGTCCTTCTCTCAGGCTTTATAAATATGTTTATGGGATCGGCTTCTGCCAAGTGGGCAATACTGGGTCCTGTATTCATTCCCATGTTCATGCTCCTTGGATACTCCCCTGAGCTATCACAGGTCGTTTTCAGGATAGGAGACAGCATCACCAATATGATATCACCAATGATGAGCTTTTTTGCCCTTATAATCGTTTATTTTGAGAAATACGACAAAAATGCCGGGATTGGTACGCTCATATCAACAATGCTGCCTTATACAATAGTCTATTTCCTTTTCTGGTCTGTACTCCTGATTGCATGGATATTGCTTGATCTGCCACTGGGACCGGGAGCAGGGCTTTATTATGGCTAGGTTCCTGCTTGTTGTTGTTGCTTATTGGAATATTGGATTATTGGGTATCCGTAACAAGCAGTATACATGTTATATTTTACTATCAGCCCTTTCCATCAATCCCTTAATCCAGTATTCCATTATTCCAACTATTTCTTCTTCTGCACCAGTATCAGAATAATTATGCTCAGCCTGGCTGTCAGGAACAGGATTGCTCCCATAAGCAGGTTTAGCAAGGCTATTTTCAGTCCACGTGCCAGGTAGCGGGGTGCCAGTTCACCATGTGCGCCAACACTGTCAAATGCGGTAATCAGGCCAATAGTATGACCAAGAAATGCCCAGGCCAAAGTAAACCAGCCTAAGGAAATAAGAAGTCGTATTGTCTTTTCATCTTCTCTTTTCAATAATAAGCCCCGTACAAAAAGAACAAGGATAATTATCAGCATGATTACCATCGGGTAAGTAAAGAAAGGCCCGCCATCGTTTAGTTTTGAAATGATTTGATTGATCATAATATTCAAATTTAAAGATTATTAATAAACCGAATATATGTTTCTTAATAATACCCTTTACTTTTTATCGACAGTCTGCATCTAACGTGCCGGTTTCTACGATTTTAGCATGATATTACTGTATTTGTACCCGCAAATGCGTAATCCCGGGTGCTAGAACCGCATTCTGTCGTTATAATTAAGTAGCTACGTGATTTTTATGTAATATTGTTATTTGGACAGGACTAAAAATAACACGCATGCCCGGCATCACAGGAAAAATAAAATGGCCAAAAACAAAAATGTTCATACCCGGACATATCCTTATTCATATAGTATTCTGGGTGGCTGTTTGGTTTTTTTATGTTTATTTTTTCAGCTATAATTCAGATGACAGGGCTTATGTAATGTGGTTTTCCTCTTTATTGATGCCGGTAACTATAATTAATACATACTTTACCGTAAACAGGCTTATTCCGCGCTATCTTCTTAAAAAGGAATACCTCAGGTTTATCCTTTACAATTTCTATGTCTTTGTAATAACATCCTATCTTATTGCGGTTATCATTTACAGTTTCCTGTTTTTCTTTCTCGGCTTTGATGTTACGGCCATGCCTCCAATGAGCAAAAACTTCTTTTTTATCCTTATCCTTGTTTATATTGTTGTCGGAATTGTAAGCTCAGTGAGCATACTGAAGAATAATTTTGACACCGTTTCACAGAACAGGGAGCTGCAGAATAAGATATTATCTGCAAGACTGCAGCTCAAAGAGCAGGAGCTGAATTACCTGAGAAGCCAGATTCACCCTCATTTCCTTTTTAATACACTCAACACCATATACGGACTGGCTCTTGAGAAATCCAGGCAAACACCGGGTGTAATTCTCAGGTTATCCAGCCTGCTCGATTACATACTGTACAGGGTAAATAATCCGGAAGTAAGCCTGAAGGAAGAGATTAAGCATGTAAAGGAGTATATTGAACTTGAGAAAATTCGTTTCGAAGATAATCTTACCATTAATTTCAGATCAGACAATATACCAGGCCATACTGCCATTGCACCAATGATACTTATCCCCCTTGTTGAAAATGCATTTAAGCACGGGGGCAATAAAAAAGGAGAACTTAATATTGATATTGATATAAGAATGTATGGTAGTTGCCTGGATTTCATAATAGCTAACTCCTTCATGCAAGAGTCCGGGAAGGCAGGTAATAGAGGGATAGGGATTGAAAATACAAGGAAAAGACTGGAATATAACTATGAAAATA
The DNA here is from genome assembly GCA_021738535.1 of Bacteroidales bacterium. Taxonomy (GTDB): domain Bacteria; phylum Bacteroidota; class Bacteroidia; order Bacteroidales; family VadinHA17; genus UBA9300. The sequence continues at coordinate 16,072 of JAIPBU010000016.1, forward strand.
ATTTTTCCCTGGAAAGGGAAATCAAGGAAAACACTTACATTGTAAACCTGTCAATTTATAATCTTAAACGGATAGAAAATGAGTGATATTATATCCTGCATAATAGTTGATGATGAGCCTGTTGCAAGAAACATTCTCCGTAATCATCTGTCTGCTGTTGACAATATCAGGATTGTGGCATTATGCAAAAATGCCATTGAAGCATTCAATATTATAAACGAAGAAAAAATTGACCTGGTTTTCCTGGATATCAATATGCCTTCAATATCCGGTCTTTCCTTTGCAAAATCCATTAACAGTAATATAAAGGTGATATTTACAACTGCTTACCGGGAATATGCGATTGACGGCTTTGACCTTAAAGCTGTTGATTACCTTCTCAAACCAATATCATTTGAAAGGCTACTGCAGGCCGTTAGCAAGTATACAGAAGAAAACCAAAAGCCTGTTCATCCGGCCCCTGTTGAAGAAAAAACCCGGAATGATCATTTCTTCGTACGTTCAGATAGAAAAATGATCAAAGTTTCCCTGGATGAGATTCAATATATTGAAAGTGTTGGTGACTATATAAAAGTCCATATGACCGAAAAAACAGTTACTACGCGTGAAACAATAAGTGGTATTGAAAGTAACCTACCCCCCGCAGATTTTATCAGGACTCACCGCTCATTTATTGTTTCAAAGCGTTATATTGAGTCATTTACTTCCGAATATATTGAGATCGGCAATAAGCAGGTTCCGGTAAGCAGGAGCTACAAGGACTCGGTTTTAAAAAGGCTGGAAAGCTGAGAACGAGACTAATAAATATATTTGATACCAGGAGCCCAATTACAGGCCCAGAAACAATATCCCGGCCCCACAGAGCATTAGTGCAAAACCGGCAATTAGGTGGTGGTACTTTTCGAGTGAACTTAGCCTGAAAAGGTTGAAGCCTTTAAGAAGTATAAGTACAGATATCAGCATGGTTCCTATGGTAGCAACAGCGAATACAAGGGCTATTAGTCCCACCGCCCCATAATTATGCTCGGCTGCAGGATACATTAATATCGGTATCAGTGGCTCACAGGGGCCAAAAAGAAAAATCATGAAAATAATCCAAACCGTCAGTTGCTTTTTACTGCTCTTTTCATCAAGATTCTTATGTACATGTCCCCGCCTTCTGATAAGTCTGAACACTGCCCATGCTGTATATGCAACTCCAAAACTGAAAAGCAACCAGGCTGCCAGGTTACCTCTGTATCCTTCAAAAAGTTCCAGTTTTGACAAGCCGATGCCGGCAGCAATACCAATAAAACCAATTATTACAGAACTGAGTACATGAGCCAGACCACTGAGTATAACAACGTTTATTGTTTTCGTCATGCTCCAGTTCCTTGATTTTGACAGAGCAACAAAAGGCAGGTAATGATCAGGGCCGGCTATGGTATGTATAACGCCTATCGTCAGGGCTGTTAATAATAATGCAGTATAGTTATCCATTGATCAATCACTTTTTTAATTAACCCTGCTCATTGATAATTTGCCATGCTGTATATCTTTAACAGCAATCAAGCGGTCAGCCAGCTCTGTAAGATTTTTTGATTTCCCTTTTACCGCTATTATTTCCAGGCAATTATCATGGTCAAGATGAAAATGCTGGGATGAGAGTATTTCATCATGATACTCATGCTGAATATCAGTAATCTTATTCATAACATCTCCTTTATGATGATCATACAGAAGGGTAACAGACCCGGCAACTATATTATTACATTTCCATTTTTCCAGTACCAGGTTATTCGAAATTAACTGCCTTATTGCCTGCGATCTGTTGGTAAATCCATTATCAGAAACATATGCATCAAGAGCTTCAAGCAGGTCTTTCTCAACGGATACGCCGAATCTTACTACCGACATAGTGTTACGTTTTTAGTAAATAGTGTTACGGCAAATATAGAGTTAAAAGGAAGAAGTACAAAGGAAAAGGAATTAATTTGCTCCCCTGGTACCTCCTGTACTTGTATTTTCAGCACGTGTTTCTTGTATCTTACATCTGCTCCAGAATCTGTATTCTCTCCTGTATGGGCGGGTGTGTTGCGAAAAGCGAAGAGAAAGAAGCTTTCTTCTTTTTCTTTTCGCCCGGGTTTTCAATAAACATCTGTGCCACATCCTTTCTTTTCACTGCTTCAATCCTGGGATCTCCGGATACCTTTCTCAGGGCAGAGGCCAGGGCACTCGGCTTATGAGTAAGTTCAGCAGCTCCTGCATCGGCAAGATATTCCCGGCGGCGCGACAGTGCAAACCTGAAAAGTGTTGTGAGGAACCAGCCCGCTGCAGCAAGTAATAGAATGAGCAGCATTGATATCCCGTTCTTACCGTCACGTCTCCTGCCTGCCCCATAAAGGGTGCCCCTTAGAAGAGCCTGTGTAGCAAAGGCAAAAATACCGACGAAAATTACCGAAATAATAAGAAGCCGTACATCCCTGTTACGAATATGTGTCATTTCATGAGCAATCACGGCCTGCAGCTCGTCATCATCAAGCTTGTCAATTATGCCCCTTGAGAGAGATATAGTATAAGTCTTGTTGCTTATGCCACTTGCATAAGCGTTGAGACTATCATCCTCAATAATATTTATTGCGGGCATCTTCTTCATGCCGGACGCAATTGCAAGGTTTTCCACAAGGTTATATACCCTTTTGTTCTCTTTCCTTTCCAGTGGCCTTGACCCCGTAGCCTTATTGATCATTGAGCTGTGTGAAAACCATGCGATGCTAAACCATATTATCACGCCGGCTGCCACCCATGGTATTGTTCTGAGAAACTCATTTACCGGATCAATCTCTGCTTCGGCATTATAGGCACCATAAATCAGCCAGAAGATCATCACCAGGGCAAACATTACAAGAGGGAAAAGTATGAGAAGAAGTATCGAACGGGTATTATTCTTCCATATCTGTGATTGTAATCCTACGTACTTCATACTAATTATTATTCAAAGCTTATTCCGGGAGGTTCTTCCATTTCTGCACGTCTGTCGCCCAGGTCGAACATCGGCTCCTTATGAAAACCGAACATTCCGGCCACTAAATTGGACGGGAAAGACTGTACAGAGATATTGAGCTCTTTAGTTGCTGAGTTAAAGAACCGTCTTGCTGCCGCCAGCTTATTCTCCACATCTGATATTTCTTCCTGCAGGTTCATAAAATTCTGGCTTGCTTTCAGGTCGGGGTAAGCCTCCACGGCAACCTGCAATCCCCCAAGAGCATTTGATAAGCGGGATTCTGCAGCTATTTTATCATTAATACTGCCGGCATTCATTGCATTGGCTCTTGCTTCAGTAACTTCCGTCAAAAGTTCTCTTTCATGTTTCATATATCCCTTTACCGCATCAACAAGCTGCGGAATAAGGTCATGGCGTTGTCTCAGCTGCACATCAATATCAGCAAATGCATTCTCCCTGTTATTACGTAATCGTACCAGCCTGTTATAGGCAGATATAAGTATAATAACGAGTAATACTACAATTGCTATTACAATAATTAATCCTGTCATTTTCTTTTGTTTTTGTTAGACAACAAAGATAGTAAAACAATGGATTAATAGATTAGTGGATTATTGGATTAATGGACCCGGGCAGCAATTTCATCTGACTCGTATATAGTCCTGCCATTAAGGTTATTAAGCTCTTTTACCATTGCTTCTGCAACTAAAGATGCTTGTATTCCCCTGTATTTTTCTCTTTTACCCCGTAACATAAATCCCAGGGTTTTTACCATTGATTTGCCTAATGATTCGAAAAGTCTGAACTCATTTCTTTTCCCAAGCAATATTGAAGGTCTGAGTATTACTTTTCTTTTAAACTCAAGCTCCAGTATATCTTCTTCCATCCGGCCCTTAATCCTGTAGTAGTAATTCCGGGATGATGCGCTGGCTCCGATACTGGAAACAAGAGCTACATTCTGTACACCCATCCTGAGGGCAGCTTTTGCAATTCTGACAGGCAGCCTCCGGTCTATATCCTCCATTTTATCCACCGTCCCTGCCTTCCTTCTGGTTGTACCAAGACAGATATACAGGTCGTTGCCCTTAAGCAAATCACTGTAGGAATCAACATCCTCAACATCAACGATTTTTTCAATGACTTTAATATGCTCTATATTAAGCTCATTGCGAGTAAAGACCTTTACCGCCCGGTACCTGATATCGCGTATCAGTACATTTAGCAGTTCAGATCCCACAAGACCTGTAGCACCAAATACTATGGCTGTTTTGTTTATCATAATAGTCTAACAGTCCTGATCCTGTTTTAGTTCACAACATTTCAGCAAAGCGTTTTGATGCGGCAAGCCCGCCTTCGCTGAAACTACGGCGGATAACACATGCCGCATTTACAAATATCTATAAATATGAATCTTCTATTACGCTCTTCTCTCTTCGCTTGTCCTGAGCGAGCCTAACAGGCGAGCCGAAGGGCTTTTCGCTATTCTCCATGCTACTTCCCGCTAAAACTCACATCATCAAATAAGAGGGAAGGTGTTCGCCACGCGGAATCCTCATAGGCATCATTACCCACTTCTGCGAGATTCTTATAAAGCTCCAGGAAATTACCGGTAATATTCATCTCCGACACCGGCTTTACTATTTTCCCTTTTTCAACTAAAAAGCCCTCTATCCCGTATGAAAAATCACCCGTTGACCCGTTTGAATTTCCTCCGTTGAATCCTGTAACAAAGATGCCCCTGTCTAATGATGCTATCAGTTCATCAATATTACGCCCGCCTTTATTCAGGACCAGGTTCGTTGTACTACCCCCGGTAGGCTCCATATCCAGTTTACCTGCATAATAAGTATCCAGGTAGTAAGAACGCAGAATGCCATTCTCAAATATCTTTCTCTTTTTAGTTGCCATGCCCTCGGAATCAAATAAGCGCGAACCCCGTCCCGATTCAATAAAGGGATCATCAATAAGAGTGAGCCTGGGTGATCCGACTTTTTTATCAAGCATATCCACCAGGAAGGAATTTTTCTGTTGTATGGCTGCACCGCTAAGTGCACGAATAAGCGGGCTAAGGCACTGCCCGGCAAGCCTGTTCTCAATCAGCATAGGCATGTTTCCGGATTCAATTTTTGACTGCCCGAGTTTCCTGAGAGCTCTTTCAAGGGCTTCTCTGCCTATCCCGTCATGTTTAAGGGTTTTATAAAAAACAGCGTTGTCGAACCATCCCTCGCCCGGACGGGCATCTCTCTGCTTCACAGATACAGATGCGCTCAGGTTATAATAAGTGCTTGTCCTGTCTCCCCTGAATCCATTGCTCGTTACCATAACCATCCCGCTCATGCCGTCATCATATGATGATGTGACAGATACAATTCGCTCATCTTTGCCTGCCACTTCATTTTCGATTCCGAATGCCAAATCTATTTTTTGCTGTGGATCAATAGATTCATACTCTTCATCAAAAATTTTAAGCTCCGGGCCGCCACCTTTGTAATAAAGTGACGCATCAGGTAATTTACGGTATTTATCTTCCGACAAGTACCTGGTTCCCTCAATAGCTTCTTCAATAAATTTTGCCAGTTCTTTCCATTTATCAAGCCTGTTCGTGGAATGAACAGAATATTTGTTATCCACGTAAAGGAAGATGCTCAGCCCGTTTTCTATGGATTTTTCAAGGTTTTCTATCTTTTTTTCCCTGACCGAGATACTGTTATTCTGGCTGTTATTTATTATTACCCTTGCCTGTGAGGCACCGTTATTCAAGGCATGCTCAAGAGCCCTGTCGGCGAGTTTATATTTATCTTTTGTTGTCATGGTCAGTTATTTTCCTGTTTAAATAATAGCTTAGTGCAAAACATCTCAGGCATTTAAGCCCCCCACGGTAAGTCCTTTCACCAGCACTGTAGGTAATCCCATCGTAACCGGAACCGACTGTCCTCCCTTACCACACACCCATGTACCGTTATCTGTTTTGTAATCATTGGCAGCCATCACTACATCAGCAAGTGCCTGTGGACCGTTTCCGATGATATTGATGTCTTTCACCGGCCTCGTCATCTTACCTTTTTCAACGAGGTAACCGGATTTTACGAAAAAGGTAAAATCACCTGCTCCTATTTTCACCTGGCCGTTACTGAAATTATCAACATACACACCATAATCTACTTCTGCTAATATTTCCTCCCTTGTATGCGGCCCGGGTTCCATATATGTTGAACTCATCCTTGGCAGGGGTATGTGCCTGAAAGATTCGCGACGACCGTTACCTGTAGGGTCAACACCATAATGAGCAGAACTGATCCTGTCATGTATGTACGAATTTAGCACCCCATCCTTTACCAGGCAGGTCTTTTTGACATCATTTCCCTCATCATCGATATTGAGTGCACCACGGTTATTTTCGAGGGTACCGTCATCAATGATATTAATAAAGTTTTCAGCAACTTTCTTTCCCATCTTGTCACTGAATATGGAAGTGCCCTTCCTGTTAAAGTCGGCCTCAAAAGTATGACCTATTGCTTCATGAAGCAGGATCCCTGATCCGCCTGCACCGAGAACAACCGGCATTTCACCGGCCTTTGGCTTTGTTGCATCAAACAGGGTGTTTGTCCGCTGCGTTACTTCCACTGCCAGCTCTTCCACGAGGTCTTCCGTAAGCCATTCAAAACCCTTTCTGTACGACCTTGCGCTGTAAAAATTTTCGACCTGCCTGCCCTTTTGCATAATACACACTGCTCCAAAGCTTGCCATCGGCCTGTAGTCGTAGCTTATCCTTCCATCCGAATTATAAAAAAGGACATAAGATGATTCATCGCTGAGGAAGGCATTTACCTTGATCACCTTTTCGTCAAGGCTGAAAATACGGTCATTGATTTTCTGAACAAAGGGAACTTTGTCTTTTACGGAAACATCCTCCCAGTTTTTCTCTATGTTGTAATAGTCGGCCGGAACCTTTTCATTAAAAATATCTTTTTTAAAAGTATTTGGCTCATCTGCTATACTGGCGGCGAGCCTGGCAGCATCAAGCATGGATTGCATATCCAGCGATTCAGAATATGCAAAGCCTGTCTGGTCTCCCTTAAGCACTCTTATGCCCACACCATAATCAATCTTTGAAGAAGCACTGTTTACTTTTCCATCCTGTAAACCAATGTTATTACTTATTTTATGTTCAAAGAAGAGATCTGCATAATCGCCCCCTTTTGCCATAGCCACGGATATCACTTTGTTCAACGCAGCCCTGCTTACTTCGAAATGATTAAGATAGTCTTTCACGTTTGTAGATATTTTCAGGTTATTGCATGATTGCACCAGCGGAGGTATAAGCACCGCACCGGCAGCAGCTGCAGTCCCTGTTTTTAAGAAATTGCGCCTGTTGAGGTTCATATTGTTCTGAATAAATGCAATTGTTAACAATCATTGGCAGACGCAAGTTATAATAATCATCTGTATAATTTTAACAGTAAGCCCTATTTTGTCAGTACAGTTTTTGAGAGCTGATATTAATAATCTATCAGACAATTAAATACAAAATTTTTGTATATTGTGCCATCAGCATGACTTTGCATAAAATACATCTTACTCACCCTGCATGAAAAAAGGCATCATAAAAAACAGTGAATTGAAGAAGATACTCCTAAACCTTGAAGAAAAGAGGGGATTTGATTTTACGGGTCTGTCCGCAGGCATGGCTGAAAGGAGAATTAGCAATCGTCTGCATTCCACACAAATAACAAAATATTCTGATTATCTTAATTATCTTAAGTCTTATCCTCAGGAGTATGATGAATTGATTGATGCACTGACAATAAACGTTAGCGGCTTTTTCAGGGATGCAATATGCTTTGAATACTTGTCCCGTGTACTAATTCCTTCCATGGTTGAAGATAAATTAGCTGCTAATAATAAGGAATTAAGGGTCTGGTCGGCAGGGTGCTCTACGGGTGAAGAAGCATATACTCTTGCATTGATCCTGACAGAATATGTTGACAAAACAAAACAGGATATCAATGTTAATATTTTCGCCACAGATATAAATGAACGCTATTTGTCTGTTGCCCGCAAAGGAGTATATACCATTAACTCGATGGAAGAACTGAAAGTGGGCTTACTGGGAAAATATTTCGTTTACCATCCTGATAAAACATACAGCCTGGTTCCAGCAATTAAAAAGATAGTGCACTTTTCAGCATATGATCTTCTGGACAAAAAAACAGGAGTGCCCAGGGAAAGCATCTTCGGAAATTTTGATATTGTCCTTTGCCGTAATGTACTGATCTATTATAATAAGGAGAAACAGGGCGTTATCTTTAACAAGATACTGAGAGCATTGCAGCCGGGAGGGCTGTTGGTCCTGGGGCAGGCAGAAATGCCTGATGCAAGAACAACAGATGCCGTAAAAGAGGAAAGTAAAATCTGTAAGATATATACCAAAAAATAGTGACAGGCATGAAGAAAATAAGTCTCAGGAACCGTCTCATCTTCTGGTTGATGTTTATTGGCATTATACCACTGCTCATTGTATTAATTCTGGTATTTGTTCACAATGCTGAAACCATAAGACAAGAGGAGACTGAGGGACTGAAAACAATTCGCAATCTTAAACTTAACAGGCTGCATGATTGGATTCATGACAGAGAAGGCGATATAAGCGTGATTGCCGGGGATTTTGAGATCAGGTCACTTGAATATGTTTTCTCCGGCGGGATGGGAACAAAGACAGATTCTAATATCCTCTATACTGCACAGCGTTTGTTAAAGAGGTATAAAGAAAGTTATGACGATTACAGTGAGATTTTCATCCTGCATTCTGACAACGGAAAAGTGATGCTTTCATCCGATCAGGATAATATTGGTAAAATCAAGGCCCAAAGACCGTATTTCAGGGAAGCGCTACGCAAAGAGCAGGTATTTTTCCAGGATGTTCACCGTTCGCCCGCTACCGGGGAAATACAAATGATAATATCCGCTCCGGTATATTGTATGACACATAATGAGCATTTGATTGGGGTTGTTGTGTGCAGGATCGACCTGTATGCAAATCTCTATCCCCTGCTGCTGGACAGGTCGGGGCTGGGAGACACCGGTGAATCGCTTATTGTTGATTCACTCGGATATGCGCTTAACAAGCTGCGGCATTATGACAATGCCCCCCTGAATCTTAGGATAGAAGCAACTCCTGCACAAATGGCAATTGAAGGGAAAACGGGTATAATTGAAGAAGAAGACTACAGGGGCGTGCCGGTAATGGCCGCATATACATGGTTGCCTGATATGAACTGGGGTTTTGTTGTTAAACAGGACAGAAGGGAACTGTTCAAACCTGTTAAAAGCATTCTTACATACCTCATTATTGTAATTCTAATCACCGGGATCCTGGTTTTTTTGCTGGCAATCCTGGTAGGACGGTCTGTTATTAATCCCCTTATATCACTGCGTAATACTGCTGAACAAATGGCTGGTGGTGATTTATCAGTACGGAACCGTGAAGAAAAATATACAGAAACAGCATCCCTGTCCGATTCCTTTAACAGCATGGCCTCGGGCCTGCAATCAAGGTCCGAAATCCAGGAAAAGATCAACCTTATATCCTCATCACTTATAGGCCGGGAAGATATGGCTCTTTTTGCAGAACGTCTCACAGCCACCCTGTTGGATACCAGCGGCTCACAGTTTATCTCCTTCTATTATTTTGATGACGGCCAGGAGACAGGCAAATGCCTTGCCTCCCAGGGATTAAACAGATCGGCCCGTGAAATGCATTTGCCCGGCGCGCCTGAAGGAGAAATAAATCTTGCCCTAAGCACAGGAGAAATTCAGCACATAACATTGCCGGATGATAAATCACGCTTCAGGTTTGTAACTACAGCTGGTGAGTTAATCCCTTCAGAGATATTAGCCATCCCTGTTACGGTTGCCGGGAAAGTATCAGCTGTTATTTCAGCCGGTACGGTCAATAAATTTTCACCCGGGAGCATTGATGCTGTTAAGCAAAGTATTAAGATAATAAATAATGCATGGACTGTTCAGTTAATCAATGAAAGGACGAGGCAACTGGCTTCTGATCTGAAAAAGGCTAATGAAATACTTGAATCACAAAAAGAAGAACTGCATACGCAGGCAGAAGAGCTGCACTCTCAATCCGAGGAGCTGCAAAAACAATCCGATGAGCTCAGGTCACAGAACATGTCGCTGCAGCAAAAAACAGTTGAAGTAAGGGAAGCCAACCGACTGAAAAGTGAGTTCCTTGCCAATATGAGCCATGAATTAAGAACACCCCTGAACTCCATCCTGGCACTTACGGGCGTATTGACAGACCAGGCGAAAGATAAGCTTGACAGCGATGAATATAAATACCTGGAGGTGGTTCAACGGAATGGCGCAAATCTACTTAAACTTATAAATGAGATCCTCGATCTCTCAAAAATAGAATCGGGTAAAGTTGATCTCTTACCCCGCAAGATTGCTTTAAAACCAATGATCTCTTCCGTTTGTGAGAGTGTTGCGCCCCTTGCAAAGGAAAAAGGCATTAAAATTATCCGGAAAACAGAAGAAAAGCTGCCCGGCATCGTAACAGACGAGTCAAGACTGCAGCAGGTACTTACAAATATTATCAATAATGCTGTTAAATTCACTGAAAAAGGTGAAGTAACAGTTTCTGCCCTTCAAAAATCAGAACAAATAATTATACGGGTTGAAGATACAGGTATTGGCATTCCCGAAGAATCACTGAAATATATTTTTGATGAGTTCAGGCAACTTGACGGGTCAACAGCCAGGAAATTCGGCGGCACAGGACTGGGCCTTGCCATTGTAAAGAAGTTAGTTGACATGCTGGGCGGTAAGATCAGCGTTCAGAGCAAACCCGGGGAGGGAACAGTATTTACCCTGATATTTCCTCTTAACTGGAAAAAAGAAAAACCTGATCCAAAAATAAAACCGGATGTGAGTGATAAAAAGGCAGAATCACCGGCACCCTCACAAACAAGCCTGGAAAACCGAACTATTCTTATTGTTGAGGATAATGAAGCTGCCATAATACAAATGAAAAGTGTCCTGGAAAACGAGGGCGTTAAAGTGGATATTGCCAGGAACGGTGGTGAAGCCATCGAATTCCTGCAGAATAGTAAGCCTGATGGTATACTCATGGACTTAATGATGCCGGAAGTTGATGGTTTCAGGACTATTCAACATATAAAAGAATCTGATAAAACAGAAAAGATACCCATCCTTGTTATGACTGCAAAGGATCTTACCAAAGAAGACATGGAGTTTTTTGATAAATATAATGTGCATCAGCTTATCCAAAAAGGAAATATAGATATAGAAGGCTTTAAAGAAAAGGTGCAACAAATTTTGCAGCAGCACGTAGAAGCAGAAAAACCCGATACCGTCAGTACCAAAAAAACCAACGCAATCAACAAAGCAATTCTTATTATTGAAGACAACCCGGACAATATGCTTACGGTAAAAGCAATCCTGCAGGACAAATATCACCTTCTTGAAGCTGTAGATGGTGAACAGGGCCTACAGATCGCACTGGAAGAACAGCCAGGCCTCATACTTATGGATATAGCCCTGCCCGGCATGGATGGCTTTGAACTTATTAAAGAATTAAAAAGTAACGCAACAACAGCATCCATCCCCGTAATAGCCGTAACGGCAATGGTTATGAAAGGGGACAGGGAGAAAATACTTAAAGCCGGTTGCGATGAATACCTGTCAAAGCCGGTTAATACGGATAGATTGCTTAGCGCAATAAGTTCTTTTCTTAAATAAAATGCCATATGACAAAGAAAAAAATTCTTGCCATAGACGACCAGGAAGATAACCTTATCTCCCTGGAAGCAATATTTAAACATTATTTACCTGGCTGCGAGCTTATAACAGCGCTATCAGGTGAAAATGGCATAAGACTGGCCGGACAGGAGATGCCTGATGCAATAATACTGGATATCATTATGCCTGAAATGGACGGATACCAGGTATGCAACCTGCTAAAGGAAAATGAGAAAACAAGGATAATACCCATCATGATGCTTACGGCTATTAAAACTGATACCGAAAGCATGGTAAGGGGGCTGGAATCGGGGGCTGATGCATTTCTTTCAAAGCCCTTTGACCCTGTTGAACTGACTGCCCAGATCAAGGTATTGCTGAGGATAAAAGATAATGAAGACAGACTGCGAGATAAGCATAAAATGCTGGAAGATATCGTTAGCGAAAGAACCAGGGAGCTGGTTAGTTCTAATCGTGAGCTTACCAGAGAAATTGAGAGACGGAAAAAAACAGAGAAAGAACTTCGTGAGGCCGTGGAAAGAGCAAAGGAAGCCGACAAGATTAAAACCAATTTCCTTGCTTCCATCTCACATGAATTCAGGACTCCCCTTAATGCTATCATTGGTTTTTCTGACATTATGGACAGTGATACAAGTACTGAAGAAATTGAACAATATGCCGGAATGATTAACCACAGCGGGCAGATATTGCTTTCAATGGTTGAAGACCTCTTTGATATTACGCTGCTCGACAGCGGGGTAATGAAAATAAAAAATGAAGCATTTACCCTGCGGAACCTGTGTGAATCAATCAATAAAACAGTTCATGAGCTGCAGGTAAAACTAAACAGGGAAGAATTAGACTTTGTCTGTAATATACCGGAGATAATAATTGACAAGAAAGTAAGTTCAGACAGGGCCAAAATTGAAAAAATACTCAGCAACCTTATCTCCAATGCACTGAAATTCACTGAAAAAGGCAAAGTCGAATTCGGCCTCTCAGAACCGGTTAATAATAAACCTGATTCCCTGGATTTTTATATAAAAGACACCGGGATCGGGATAGACAAACAAGACCAGGAAAAAATCTTTCAAAAATTCACCCAGGTTGATAATTCATTCGCGAAAAAATATGGTGGGCTGGGTATAGGCCTGACAGTTACCGATAAAATGGTTAAACTCTTCGGTGGACAAATAAATGTCACATCAGATCCGGGCAGAGGGTCATTATTCAAGTTAACTATTCCGCTGCCGGAAAAAGCAGGTGAATCAGAAGACATGCAGGCAGAAGAAAGATTTAAGATCCTGTCTGCCAGGAATATACTGGTTGTGGAAGATGATGACAGTTCCTTTCAGCTTCTTAATATCTGGCTTCAAAAAGCAGGGTTCAGGACAGCCAGGGCATTAAACGGAAAGGAAGCCGTAGATCTTTGTAACAAGAATAATGATATTGACCTTGTTTTAATGGATATAAATATGCCGGTTATGAACGGTTATGATTCAACCCGCATTATAACAAAACAAAGGCCCGAAATTCCGGTAATCGCACAGACAGCCTACGCCGTATCAGGCAGCCTGGAGAAAGCCCGCGAAGCAGGATGCAGGGAAGTCCTGTCAAAACCCCTGAAGAAAACGGAACTCCTTAAAACAATAACTGCATATTGTTCATAAAAATGTTTTGCTTACATGATTACAGGCTGTAATTGCTCCTTGGCTTCTCTCCAGGCCGGTAAATATTTGTTCATGTAAGAATAAAACCTCTCATTGTGCTTTCTCTCAAGCAAGTGAACCATCTCATGCACAATAATATATTCCAGTATAAGATCATCATATTTTGCCAGCTCAAGGTTGAGCCATATTCTCTTCCTGGCAATATTGCATGTGCCCCACCTGGTTTTCATCCTCTTTATCCTGGTCTCTGACACCCGTAAACCCATCCGCTTTTCCCACTTTGCTACAAGCAGGGGAACCTTTTCTTTCAGTCTTTCCCTGTACCACCATTCCAGTAATGCCTTTGTCTTTTCTGCAGTGCAGGCTGACCGGCAGCAAATAATAATTTCATCTTCCGTTACACTGACATCAGAGACAGATTTCCCGTTAACGACACGTAAAGTATACTTCTTTCCCCTGTAGTAATGAGATTCCCCGTCATTATAGGTTTTTAAGCTCCTTTCACCGATTTTTGACAGTTTTGTATGCTGCCGCTCTATCCAGGCCTTTTTCGAGTTTATAAAGCTCTTAACAGCCTTTGCAGGCATTTTTAAAGGGGCAGATACAACCACCCTTCCGTCAGGGGGATATATCCTGATGTAGATATTTTTTATTGGTTTCCGGATAATTTCCATGGGAATGTTATCCCTGTCTTTTGCCTGTAACTTGTATATCAATTTTACCCCTCGTTATTCTTCTGCGCCAAATATACTTTTTTCCATGGCTGCAAACAGAATACAATTCATATTTTCTTGTTTATATAAATCTTTTATTTAACTTTGCATTTCAAAGTACTTTTAAAATGAGCACCAATTCACATACAGAAGACCTGAAAACAATCAGGAAAATAATGGAAGAATCTTCCAGGTTTTTATCTCTTAGCGGATTATCTGGAATTTTTCCAGGTATTTTTGCGCTTATTGGTTTCTTTACTGCACTCTGGCTCTGCGGGAAAAATGATATGAATATTAATACTGACCTTGCCATATTTATAGATGCAGTAGCGGTACTTTCTTTAGCCCTGATTACTGCTATCTTTTTTTCATACCGGAAAGCTAAACGCAAAGGTTTTAAAATCTGGACAACAGTCACGAAGAGCATGCTCGTTAGTCTTGCCGTACCTCTTCTGTCTGCAGCTATTCTGATACTGGTTTTTTACATGGATAATAATTTTCAGTATATCGTTCCTTCAATGCTTATTTTTTACGGTATTGCCCTGGTAAGCGCAGGTAAATTCATGTTTGGTGAAATAATATACCTTGGTATACTTGAAATAATTACAGGATTCGTAGCACTTTTTTTACCGGAGTATGGATTATATTTCTGGGGTTTTGGATTTGGAATACTTCATATTGTGTATGGTACCATTATGTACAGGAAATACATGTAAATTGTGTAAGTGATAGGGAATGAAAGAAATTATCAATAATCTCAGTAAACTTCTTGAAAATCGTCTAAGACTTGGAATTATGTCGGCTCTGATGGTAAATGAAAGTCTTGATTTTAATAAGCTCAAAGCCCTGCTTGATGCCACTGACGGGAACCTGGCTACTCACCTGAAAACTCTTGAAAAGCATAAGCTTATTAAAGTAAATAAGAAATTCGTGGGGCGTAAACCCAATACAAACTATTCAATAACAAATGAGGGCAGTAAGGTGTTTAAACAACACCTGGATGCCCTCGAACAGTTAATAAAAAACAAATAATTTTTTTATTCATACACTTTGTATTTCAAAGTACTTTAAAACTATAAAAGATGAAAGACACTGATCAAAATGAAATCCGCTGGTACGAGACCATGACCTTTAAAATGGCACTGCTTGGCATTATGGCAATCATGTTCCTTGTTCCTCTTCAACTGATCCAATCAATGATTGCAGAAAGAGCTGAAAACTCAAGGCTGGTACAACAGCAAATATCAGAAGAATGGGGCAAGAAACAAATAATTACAGGGCCTGTTCTTAACATACCTGTTAGCCGTGTTAATCGTCTGAGCGATGACAAGGAGGAACGTGAAACACTCCTCTGGCACATAATGCCCGGCGAACTCAATGTTTCTGGACTTGTAGAGCCCCGGGTCAGGTATAAGGGAATATATGAAACTGTAATATATGAAGCTGACATGACATTCCGTGGTTTTTTCAGAATACCGGAACTTACAGGAGATAAATCTGACTATGAAATAATGTGGAGTGAAGCGTATTATACCCTGGGAATATCAGATAACCGGGGAATCAAAGACAGCATTTCACTCCTTGCGGGCAATGCGCATATATCAGCAGAACCGGGCGCAAGGGATAAGGATGTATTCACTTCAGGTGTTACATTTCCTGCCTTCATTAACAAGGACAGTGGAAGAATTCCATTCTCCCTGGATCTGGGTTTAAAAGGTTCATCCGGAATATTTTTTTCCCCGGTGGGAAAGAAAACCACAGTTGATCTTAGTTCATCCTGGACAGCTCCCTCTTTTACCGGCAATTTCCTTCCGGACGAAAGGACTGTTGATGACGATGGTTTTGAAGCAAAATGGAATATAACACATTTGAACAGGAATTTTCCCCTGACCTGGTTTGGAAAGATACATGATCCTGAACAGGAATCTTTTGGGTTTGATATGATACTTGAGGTGGATCATTACAGGAAGGCAGAGCGCAGCGCCAAATACGGGCTCCTGTTTATTGCCTTTACCTTCCTTGTACTGCTCTTCCTTGAATTGTCAGCTAACAGGAAAATTCATTTGTTCCATTATTTTTTAGTCTCGCTGTCCCTGGTATTGTTTTTTTCATTATTAACCTCCCTGAGTGAGCATATAGGATTCAGTCCGGCCTATATTGTATCATCAGTGGCAACTATCGGTCTTTTATCCGCCTTCAGCCGGTCATTATTTAAAAAAAGAAAATTTGTCCTTATAATCAGCGGTATGCTTACACTGTTATATGCTTTTATATATATTCTCCTTGCACTAAATGAGTTTGCTTACCTCGCCGGAAATATAGGCTTGTTTGTTGGTCTGGCTGTACTGATGTGGATGTCGTCCAGGATGAACCTCTTCGGTAGGAGCAGTATTTAAACCATGAAAGGGGCGCAAAATTTTGCGCCTCTTACAATAATTGTCTCCTTCGCTTCGCTGAGGATGATAATTAAATCTTTTTTACTATTTTGCGGCCTCAAACTTTTATTATGTCAATAAAGACTAAATCCTTACTGCTCATACTGTTAATACTGGTTGTTGATCAGGTTTTCAAGATATGGATCAAGACAACAATGGTCATTGGGGAAGAAAAACATATCCTGGGCGACTGGTTTATACTTCATTTCATTGAAAATAACGGTATGGCTTTCGGAATGGAGATGGGTGGGAAAGCAGGTAAACTGATATTAAGCCTCTTCCGCATACTTGCATCAATTGGAATTGGATGGTATGTTTTTCACCTGATTAAAAATAATGCACACCCTGGTTTTATACTGGCTGTTAGTGCAATATTTGCAGGAGCAGTGGGTAACATAATAGACAGTGCTTTTTACGGTATGATATTCAGCGAAAGTTTTTATGAGCCTGCCGTTGCCTTTCCTCCTGAGGGTGGTTATTCATCATTCCTGCATGGCCGTGTAGTCGACATGCTCTATTTTCCCGTAGTTGATACAACCTGGCCGGAATGGTCGCCTATCAGGCCCGGACGCTCTCTTGTTTTCTTCAGACCGGTGTTTAACCTGGCCGATAGCGCAGTAACAATTGGAGTCTTTCTTATTATAATCTTTCAGAAACGCTTTTTAAAAGATCTTAACTAGTTTGCCTTGCACATACTGATACATTCCACGATATTCCTCAAACTTTCGTGTTTGAGTGAATAGTAGGTCTTTTTACCTTCCCTTCTGGATACCAGTACCCCCTTATCCTTCAATATGCCGAGGTGATGTGAGGTAGTGGATTGTTCTATTCCCAGTCTTTCGTGTATTTGTGTTACCGACAATGATTCTCCCTCCTCAAGAAACCCAATTATTGCTATCCTCATCGGATGAGCTATTGCCTTCAACATATTTGCCGCCCTGTCCAGTTGCTCCGGATTTAACCTTATCTTTTCCATATATAGCTCCTTTGTATTCACATTACAAATATATATAAATATGTTAATATGTTAAAGGTCATTCTAATAATTTATATAACCGCCAACAACATAACTCTTGTTTTGTTAGTAGCATGTATTTGATTCTATTTGATAATCATCAGGTAGGGTAAGGCTATATTTTTTATATTTGAATATTCAAAATTTATATATGCTCAGTTCAATTAAAAAACCGGTTGCAAAAGAAATGAAAGAATTTGAGCGCTATTTTAACAATACGCTGCAAACCAAAGTTCCACTGCTTAAGATCATTCTTAATTATATCATGAGAAGAAAGGGCAAGCAAATGAGGCCTATGCTTGTTTTTCTGTCGGCCGGATTGAATGGTAAGATTAAAGAGTCTTCTTATGTGGCCGCCACGTTCATTGAGCTCTTACATACTGCAACCCTTGTACATGACGATGTGGTAGACAATGCCAGGGAACGGAGGGGTGCTTTATCCATTAATGCCCTGTGGAATTCGAAAATAGCTGTTCTCACGGGAGACTATTTACTGGCGCAGGGTTTGCTTATCAGCGTTCAGAAAGACGCATTTAACATGCTTGAGATAGTGAGCGAAGCCGTTCAGGCAATGAGTGAAGGAGAGCTCCTCCAGTTGCAAAAAGCAAGAAAACTTAACATTACCGAGGATGTTTACTTTGATATAATCAGGATGAAAACAGCCTCGCTGCTCGCAGCTTGTACGGCATGTGGAACCGCTTCAGTTACAACTGATCCTGAACAAATCAAGTTAATGAAGGATCTGGGTGAGAATATTGGCATTGCCTTCCAGATAAGAGATGATATGTTTGATTATCTCAACAATGGAAAAACCGGCAAATCATCAGGTAACGATATTAAGGAAAAAAAAATAACCCTTCCACTTATACATGCCCTTGATAAAACTTCGGCTGGAAGGAAAAAACAAATACTATCCATTATCAAAAACAAAAAGAAATCTCCCAAACAGATCAAAGAGGTAATTGATTTTGTTGTCGAAAACGGGGGCACAGAATATGCAGCTAATATGATGGATAAATACCGTGACAAGGCTTTTGCCATTCTGGACACTTTCCGGGACAGTGATTACAAAACATCCATGAGGGAGTTTATTACCTATACCACTTCGAGAGCAAAATAAAGACGAAAGAGGACCGAGCGTTAATAACCGAACGAAGAGAGCTCGCGAGCGGCTGGAGATTGTGGCCATCGGGAGCGAGCAATTTGCCCGGTGGGCAAATCTAGCGAGGGGCCAGGTAGTGGGGAGAAAGACAAAAGATAAAAGGAGTGCCACCAGACTTAGCCTCTCTTTTACCGCCTTATTATCAGGTAAGACAGTACCTAAGCAGAGTCTCCACATGAATTTTTAAACCTGCTTAAGGTAAAACTAACCATATTATCATCTAATCCGCTGTTTATAAGCAATTTGTATAGCAAAGGAACATGAATAATAATTCATCCATCTAGGATAAATTCCTGATAAAATCCTGCATTTTCTTCGTTTTTGCCGGTCCAACAACTTTTTCCATTTCTTCCGGAGAAGCTTCCTTTATTTTTTCAAATGATCCGAATTTTTTAATAAGAACTTCTTTTGTTTTTGGTCCTATCCCATTAATTTCATCCAGCCTGGATTTTATCATTCCCTTGCTTCTCTTGTTCCTGTGAAATTCAATTCCAAAACGGTGAGCTTCATTCCTCAGGTGTTGTATTATTTTAAGGCTGACTGAATTTTTATCGATGTACAATGGGACTGAATCGCCGGGGAAATAAATTTCTTCAAGTTTTTTCGCAATACCTATCACAGGAACTTTATTTCTTATTCCCAGTTCATCCAGACTTTTTACAGCAGCGTTCAGCTGGCCCTTTCCCCCGTCAATAATTACTAGTTGCGGCAGAGAACTGTCTTCATCCATCATCCTCCTGTACCTCCTGAAAACAACTTCTTCCATCGATGCATAATCGTCAGGACCTCTTACGCTTTTAATATTGTAATGCCTGTATTCCTTCCTGGATGGTTTGACATTTCTGAATACCACACATGCTGCCACCGGATCTGATCCCTGTATGTTTGAATTATCGAAACACTCAATATGTTCGGGTAATGAGGGAAGGTGCAGATCCCTTTTCATTCTTTCCATATTCTGTTTAATACGCTCACGTGGAGCTTTAGGACCTGTTTTCCTGCGGTTTAGCTTATAAACTCTGGCATTTCTTTCAGAAAGTTCCAGCAGGCGCTTTTTATCTCCTTTCCCCGGATTTGTATATTTTACACCCGAAATCCTTATATCCGGAATATCTGTAACAATTACTTCCGGTGCTTTACTTGAATGGCGTTCTCTTAACTCGGTAATAGCCAATGCAATAAGCTCTTCATTGCTTTCTTCGATGCGCTTTCTTAGCTCAATTGTATGTGTCTGCACTATCGCTCCCCTAATGATTTTCAGATAGTTAACAAATATATTGCCTCCTTCAGCGTCAACACCAAAAACATCAGCATCTTTTATCCTGGGATTTACAACGGTAGACCTGCTGCGATATTTGTTAATTATCTCCAGTTTATCCTTGATCACCTGAGCCTCTTCAAACTTAAGCGCATCTGCATATTCCTTCATCAGGTTTTTCAGGTATATAGTCACAGTATGTAAATTTCCTTTAAGAATCTCCTTAACCTGTCGGATTGATTCATTATAATCTTGATCGCTTTGCTTCCCTTCACAGGGACCAAGACAATTACCCAGGTGGTACTCAAGGCAAACCTTGTACTTACCCTCCTCTATCTTTTCCTTTGCAAGGTTATGTGAGCAGGTTCTTAAGGGATATAATTTTTTTATCAAACCCAACAGGGTCTTGACCATTACCACAGATGTGTAAGGTCCGTAATATACCGAGCCATCCCTTACCACGTTCCTGGTCATAAATACCCTTGGAAAAGCTTCGTCCTTCACGCAAATCCATGGGAAGGTCTTATCGTCTTTGAGCAGGACATTATACCTGGGCTGATATCTTTTTATAAGGTTGTTTTCCAGCAGCAGGGCATCAGATTCCGTTTCAACAACAGCATGCTGTATATCTACAACCCTTTGCATCATTACCCTTGTTTTCCCACTCAGGTTTTTGTTGAAATATGAAGCAACCCGCTTTCTCAGATTCTTAGCTTTTCCTACATATATTAGTTTTCCCTCACTGTCATAAAAACGATATACACCGGGACTGCCAGGTAAATTTTTTGCGATATTTCTAATTCCTTCCACAGCAGCAAAAATATAAAAAGGATTTGAATTCTGGCAGGTGATTGGGAGACGGAGAGAGACTCAGTAACTTAATTACCTCATCTCTTGACCCCCCGCGCTTTGTCCGACGAAGCCCGAAGGGAGAAGTTGGAAGGGTTTAATATAAATAGCCCAGGTTTCACCCGTGGGTAAGGATGTTTACATAATCAACCTTTTCACGCGTGGGGACGACAAAGCAATTGAGTGACTTAATAACATCCCGGATTACAGACTCATTCTGCCCCAACAAATAAATCTACGAAATCAAATTTATTTACATCGAACAGGCCTTTATCAGTGAGCTTGAGATCCGGGATAACCGGTAATGCCATGAAAGAAAGTGTCATAAAAGGAGCCCTGAAACTACAACCCAGTTCTTTCACCCTGCGGGATAATTCTTCATATTTCGCGGCTACTGTTCCACATGGAACATTTGTCATTATCCCTCCTATTTCCAGCTGCAATGAATTAAGCTCATTACCGTCATACACAGATAAGCCTCCTTTCATTTCCACTACACTGTTTATTGCTTTGCATATAGATTCATCATCAACACCAAGCGCAATGATATTGTGACTGTCGTGAGCAACGGATGATGCAAAAGCTCCCTTTTGCAGGCCATAACCACTAATAAATGCAATAGCAGGATCACCGTCATTATACCTGTCCTTTACAACTATTTTCAGTATATCCTGACCGGTACCTGATACTACATTCCCATTATTAATAACTGCATCCTTTATTAGATGATCTGTTATCAGCTCACCATCGCTGGCCTTAATAAGTCTTATTTTACTGCCATAAGCACTTACTTGTATATCACTCTTACTGATTTTAGCAGAATTAAACCTGTTTATCTCTTTTCCTTTCCGGGCCTTAAAGCTTACATCCTGGCCGTCATACACCTTCTTCCCGTCTATCCAGGTCTCTTTAATATTGAACTCATATGGATTATCGATAACAATAAAATCAGCACTGTCTCCCTCTTTCAATCTACCCACATCAAGACTATAATGCTCTACCGGGTTAAAAACTGAAATTTTAATAACATCAAAAATATCATAACCAAGTTCAATCAGCTTCTTAACAAGCAGGTTAATGTGACCCATTTTTAACATCTCCGGATGCAGGTCATCAGAACAAAGCATTAACTTTGAGCAGTCGTCACCAAGCAGGTAATGAAAACTATCAAGGCTTCTTGCTGCACTTCCCTCCCTGATCTGTATCTTCATTCCTTTATCCATCTTTTCCCTGGCCTCTTCAATATCAATACTTTCATGATCAGTACTTATACCTGCATCTATATATTTCTGCAAATCCCTTCCCCGTAATCCGGGAGCATGACCATCTACCGGCTTCCCTTTATCCAGTGCACTTTTTATTTTCTTTGCAGTCTGCTCATTATTTCCTAACACACCAGGCACATTCATCATCTCTGAAAGATATCTGACCTCATCCATTCTTAATAATTCTTCAACTCCTTTAGCATCTATAGTTCCACCGCTTGTTTCAAAAGGTGTTGCAGGAACACATGATGGAGCGCCAAAATAAAATTTCAAAGGCACTTTTCCGCAGTTTTCTATCATATATTCCACTCCTTCAACTCCCATTACATTGGCAATCTCATGCGGATCAGTCACCACGCCTACAGTACCATGCCGGACTGCCTCCTCAGCAAAGGCAGAAGGTGTGAGCATAGAACTCTCAATATGTATATGTGAATCTACCAGCCCGGGTAGTATATAGACATCCTTATCTGTTTCCTCTTGTTTTATCCTCATTATCCTCCCACCTTCTACCTCAACGCTGCCACGAATAAATTCCCTGTTATCTATATCAAAAATATTTCCAAAAACTTTCATAATATATTTTCATAAATTGTTCCACGTGAAACAATACATTTATAATTTATAATTGATAATTGTCAATTTGGGTCTTTTTACACTTTCCGGACCCATTATAAATAATCAACAATCAATTGACAACAATCAATTGACACTACCTCATTTTCCCAGGTACAAGAGCAAAACACTTATATCAGCAGGTGATACACCACTTATTCTGCTTGCTGCCCCAACCGTTACCGGTCTGATCCTTTCCAGTTTTTGCCTTCCCTCTGTTGATATGGATTTCAGGCTTTCAAAATTCAGGTCATCAGGAATTTTGAGATCATTCATTCTTTTTATCCTTTCGGCTACCCCTCTCTCTCTTTCAATATATCCCCTGTATTTAATCTTAATTTCTGCAGACTCAATAATTTCCTCCAGCCTTTCCCCCATTTCATTCATTAATACCATTCCCTCCCCGGATTTCTCCATCAATCCCTTCAAACCAAGTTGAGGCCGAAGGACCAGCTTTTCGATTCTTTGTGTCTCTTTTATAGCAGTGGTTCCACACTGTTCGAGATAATCATTTATCTCTCCCGGCTTAAACCTCGCGCTTTTAACAAAATCCATTACTCTTTCAACATACGCTTTCTTTTCCCTGTATCTTTGAACCCTTTCCTCATCTGCCAGGCCAATTTTATATGCTCTTTCAGTCAGTCTTTCATCAGCATTATCCTGTCTTAACAATATCCTGTACTCTGCCCTGCTTGTAAACATTCTGTATGGTTCATCTACTCCTTTATTTACAAGGTCATTAATCAATACGCCTATATATGATTCATCCCTTTTCATTACAAAAGGCTCATCGCCCCTTATTTTCTGCACGGAGTTTATACCGGCAATTAAACCCTGTGCGCCGGCTTCTTCATAACCGGTTGTACCATTAACCTGTCCTGCAAAATATAGTCCATTAATTAATTTTGTTTCCAGCGTTTCCTTAAGTTGTGTTGGCTGAA
Organism: Bacteroidales bacterium; assembly: GCA_021738535.1. Taxonomy (GTDB): domain Bacteria; phylum Bacteroidota; class Bacteroidia; order Bacteroidales; family VadinHA17; genus UBA9300. The sequence goes on from JAIPBU010000016.1 coordinate 39,753, forward strand.
AAAAATCATATTCTATTGCATAACCAGGCCTGTGAATTTTTACATTCTCCAGTCCTGGGATTTTTCTCAAAGCATCCAACTGCACCTCGAGCGGCAGGCTTGATGAATAGCCATTAATATAGTATTCATTAGTATCCCACCCTTCCGGCTCCAAAAATAACTGGTGACGGTCTTTGCCCTCAAATGTTACAATCTTATCTTCGATGCTCGGGCAATACCTCGGTCCTATTCCCTTAATCCTGCCCTGGAACAGTGGACTGTGTTTAATTCCTTCTCTTAGTTTTTCATGCACCCCTGTGTTTGTATGTACTATGTAACAGCTCCTTGGGTTGTCTATTTTTACCCTGTCATTCATAAATGAAAAACACCTGTGTTCTTTCTCCGACTCCTGTTCTGACATTTTACTGAAATCAACACTCCTCCCATCAATTCTAGCACTTGTTCCTGTTTTCATCCTCTCAACGCTAAACCCAATATCCCTTAATTGTTCACTGATTCCCTTTGATGGTTCATCTCCTGATCTGCCACCCTCAACCACATTATAACCAACATGCATTAAGCCGTTAAGGAAAGTTCCTCCTGATAGAATAACAGCCTTGCCATAAAAACTTGTTCCAAAACTTGTCTCCACACCCTTAGCTCTTCCTTCGTCTATAATAATACGTGTTGCCTTTTCCTGCCACAAATCCAGCATCTTAACCTCCTCAAGTTTCTTTCTCCATACCCTGCTGAACATCATCCTGTCCGATTGAGCTCTGGGGCTCCACATTGCCGGACCTTTTGACCGGTTTAAAAGCCTGTACTGGATCATGCTCTCATCTGTCACAATACCTGAAAGTCCACCCAGTGCGTCTATTTCCCTAATAATCTGACCCTTAGCAACTCCTCCCATTGCCGGGTTACACGACATCTGGGCCATCTTGCTCATATCCATGGTAATAAGGATTGTTTTCATTCCCATTTTAGCAGCTGCATGTGCAGCCTCACATCCTGCGTGACCTCCTCCAACAACAATTATATCATAATCAAATTGCATTCTCTTTTTCTTTTAATTCCAGGTAGAAATCTTCTTTTTGCCTCATTATCCTTTTTGCCTTTTCATCTTTATCATCAAACCCTATAATATGTAAAACACCGTGTACCATTACTCTCATAACCTCATTCCTAATGGTTTTGTTGAATTTTCCTGCATTTTCTTTTATAACATCAGTTCCAAGGTAAATCTCTCCATTAACCTGGTCTCCATTTCGATAATCAAAACATATAACATCCGTTTCATAATTATGATCCAGAAACTCTGTGTTTATATCTCTGATTTCGTTACGGCCGACAAAAATAAAAGAGAGGTCACCCGTAGTCTTTCCCTCCGACCTGATGACCTCTTTTATCCAGTTTTTAATGTCTTTTGTTTTTCCCAGCCTGTAATTTACATTCTTATAATAAATTTTTGGCTCCAATTTTCTCTATTTTAAACTTCATTAATACTTCATTGCCATTCTTATTATAGTCAATTTCATCTGCCAGGTTTTTCATTAAAAATACTCCTCTTCCCCTTAACTTTTCAATATTCTCCGGAGATGTGGGATCCGGAACACAGTCCGGGTTAAACCCTACACCCTGGTCCCTTACCTGTACCATAAAATTATCATCCTGCTGTGCAAAGCATATATTGACCCTCTTGTTTCTATCCCCGCCATTGCCATGTACAATGGCATTATTAACAGCTTCCATTGTGGCAACAAGGATTCTTCCATATTCCTCCTTGGTTATTCCAATTTGAACGATTAACTCATCCACCTTACTCTCTATAAGGCTGAGATTATTAATATCAGATTCAATAGCTATCTTTGTTTCCATCATATTATCCCCATCTTTTCCTTATACTGTTTCAGGGCAATTTTGTTTCGATATTTACCTTCTTTTTGAAAGCCACTGTTCGGGATTCTTTTTATCCTTCTCTTCGTATATCATGAATTTAATTGTACTCTTGCTGTTACCTTCACTATCAAAATAAACATCACCTATATACTGCTTTGTATCAACCTCATCTCCCGGCTTAACTTTTACATTAACTAAATTCTGATATACAGTAAGATATGTACCATGCCGGATAATCACGGCCATATTTCCCCCACTAATTCCGAATACACTCATTACACTGCCTTTGAATACGGCTCTTGCAGCTTCCCTCGTACCGCTGCTTATTTCAATTCCTATATTATTAATCTCTGTTCCCTTAATAACCGGGTGTTGATGAACTCCAAACTGGGATGTTACTACTCCTCTCTCCACAGGCCACGGCAGCCTGCCCTTATTCTTTGCAAAATCGTCGCCAATAATTGCCATCTCAGGGGTCATATCAGACATCTCTCTTTTTCTTCTCTCTTCTTCAATGACTCTTTCAATTTCCCTTTCTATCTCTTCTGCTATCCGCTGTTTCTTCCTCAGGTTCTCCCTGAGCGTTCTCTCCTTCTGCTTTAATTCCGTTATCACACCTCTCTGCTTTCTCTGCTCTCTCTGCAGCTGAATTTTTTGACCCTCCTCCCTTGTTTTCAGTTCAGAAACCCTTAACAGGTCTTCCTCAAGTTTTCTCCTGTTATCTTCCACTTCTCCCTTAAGGTCCAGAATAATCTCGGCTTCCCTTCTCCTGTACTTTGCAACCTGCTGCAGGTATTTCAATCTCTTATAACCCTGGTTAAGATCCTTTGATGCAAGTATATAAGCAATTTCAGGATTCCCTTTACTCTCCTTTTGTGCATGAAGAATTGCTTTTTCATATTCCTTTATTAATATTTCAATATCCTCCTCCATCATTTCTACTGCAATCCTGTTAAGTTCCATTCTCTTCTCCAGTAAGGCCTGTTCCTCTTTATAACCGCGGATAACATTTTCTCTTAATTTTAATTTACTTCTCAGCAGGCTGAGGTCACCAATTGTCTCGGTCTTTTCTTTCTCCGTTCTCTTCAACATTGTATCCAGATACTTGATGTCTTTAATTGCCTGCTCTCTTTGCTTCTCCAGTTCTGCCCTTGTCTGCCCGCAGACCTGGATAAAAATCAATCCAAATACAGCTGTTATTATCAGTCTTTTCATCTGATTACTTTCTTAGTATAATTATCCTGCTTTCTGAAATTAATAATTACCCTTTCTCTTCTTTTTGCCTTTGCAACTTTAAGCTCTATCCTCATGTTGCCTGATAAATCCCATTTAATAACTCCGGGATATGATAAACTGTCACTTTGAGTAATCTCACTGAATTCACCCTTTATTAATTCGCCATCGTTACGCTTATATATCCTGATTTCATTAACCTTTTTCAACTCGCAATCAATCTTGTATCCTATTATTCTATTCCTTCCGCCATCTGCGATCTCTGCTATACCATTTACACATTTAATGTTTTCGTCAATATTCACTAACCCTGTAAAATCTCCAAATAATATTCCCGGCTCCATATTTTCAAAACCATATCTTCTACCTAATTCTTTAGTTTTACCGGTATAAAATATATCATTTATCCTGTCAATAACTTCCACCTTTTCTTGGCTTAACAAAATCCTTGCTGCCTCTATTCCAGCAATCGTACGGATGCTAACCAGCATGCTGTCCCTGCCGTTATATCTCAAATAGGCCCTGAATCTTCTCGTCGCTTTTCCATCATCAAATAAAACTGATATTTTGTCAATACTTGTTGGTCCGTCAAAAAGATTTCTGTTCCTTATCTCTCCAAGGTATTCTGTTTTTATATTCTTCTCTTCAACTTCTGCAGATCTGTTTATTTTAGCAGACTTGCATGAAATTAAAGCAGTAAAAATAAAAACTATAAACGCTATTTTTTCCTTTCCATACAATTTTCAATCTCTCCTATCAGATATTCTTTTGTTTGATCTTCCTTCAGTGCTGCCTGCCACAAAATAACAGCTTCCTCACAATTCTTTCGTTCTTTTTTTATATAACCATAATGCTCCAGAATTTCAGCATCGTTGACCTCGATTGAACGAAAAATCGTTTCCATTATCTTTTCAGCATCACGGTACTTTTTTCTTTTATAAAGTACCCATGCATAAGTATCCATATATGTAACATTCTTTTCCATCTCAATGCACTGTTTAATCATCTCCTCTGCCTTATTAAGATTCTCACTATTCTCAGCGAGGTAATAGGCATAATTATTTAAAACCAGTGCATTACCGGGATCTATTTCCAATGCTCTCTCAAATTTTTCATAAGCTTCCTGTGATCTGCCCTTTCTGTACTCGATTTCTGCTTCCATAGAAAGAATCTGTACAAGATACTGTTCCCCGTTATTAACAAGTATTCTTACCTTTCGTAATTCTTCCTTTGCCTCATTATACTCCTCTCTCTCAACTAATGCGAAGGCATATAATAACTTTGGCAAAGGAGCCCGGTTAAACAACTTTGCTGCCCTTCCTGCAAACTCATACAATCTGCCTGTATCGGTTTCCTCATTTAGTAGTAACAGTAATTTTTCCCACAGGTAATATTCCGATTTCCTGTTTTCCAGGTAATCAGCAAGGAATGCGATCTCCTTATCTCTTTGTCCTGTTTGTTCCAATATTTCCGCATTAAGAGCTATTATTGAAGGGTTTTCCATATTATTTTCTATAAGAATGTTTCCCAGCTCTGTAATCTCTTCTCTCCTTCTTTCAATGTATGAGCTGTCCTGCATAAGTCTTAACACAAAGTTGATCTTTTCTCTGATCTCTCTTTCCTCATCCTTAATTACATACTTCGCAAATATTGCAACTTCAGAATATTTCTTTTGCTCCAGCAAGAATTCTATATAAGAGTACTCCAGTCTACCCTTGTTTTCATCGCCTTCAATATCTATGCTGTTGTATACCTCTTTTGCTTTATCTACTTTACCGCTTTCCCTGTAAACATCTGCCAGCATTCCCTTAAGGCTTGTATTTGCGGGTTGTTCACGTATTTCTTCCTCAAGAATACTTTCTGCTTCCCGGAATTTTCCCATTCTTATTTTACATTCCAGCAGGGCTCCTAATAGCTCCGGATTTCCAGGGTACCTGTCATAATATCTTTGGAAAATAGTCTCTGCTTTTCCATGATCTCCTGTTTCCAAATACAGGTTTGCCAGCCGATACTCTACACTTCTACGGTCCGGATCATATCTAACAACATTTTCCAGCCATGTTTTCGCGGTATCGAGTTTTCCAGTTTGCAGATAAATATTAGCCACGTGAAGCATATACCAGGTATTCAGGCTATCGAGTTCATGTGCGCGACGTCCGTACTTCAAGGCATTATCATAGTCTCTTCGCATTGCCGCTATCTTACTTATTTCATAATTAGCGGCATCGCTGTATGGGTTTATTCTTATTGCATCCTCAAACTTATCAAGGGCTTCTCCGTAATTACCACTCATTTGCTGCCTTAAGCCTTCCATATAAGTCAGATCATAGAGGGTCTCATTTACCTTTTCCTTAACCACATTATCCCCCTTACTGCTTCTCTTTACCGGAGAGCAACTTAATGTAAGCAACAGAAAAATAAAAGCCGCTATTAATCCCTTGTTATTTACTCCCGGTATGTCCAAAACCGCCCTTTCCTCTTTTGGTTTCTTCAAGTATTGTAACCTCATTCCAGTTTACCCTTTCATGTTTAGCAATTACCATCTGGCAAATTCTGTCACCATCCTGCAGTGTAAATTCTTCATTTGAAAGATTAACAATTATTATACCTATTTCGCCACGGTAATCGGCATCAATGGTACCGGGACTATTAAGTATTGATATTCCATACCTTATGGCCATTCCGCTTCTTGGTCGTATCTGTGCTTCATATCCAACCGGCAATTCAATATACAATCCTGTTGGCACAATCATTCTCTCAAGTGGTTTTAGAAGAACATCATTATCTAAATTTGCCCTTATATCCATTCCTGCCGATGCTTCCGTTGAATAGGCCGGTAGTTCATGTTGTGATTTGTTAACTATTCTTACCTGCATTAATTATTCCTTTTAAATAATATACTTAATATTTTATCCCTGTGTTCTGCATATCCAACATATGCCAGAAGAATTATGCTGTTAATAAGCAATTCACTGATAATTGATTTATAATTTATCATTGACACACCTAAAACTACTACTACACCTGCAATAACATATTTCAATATATCTGCAACCGGATAATTTATCCTGTAATGTTTTCTGCTCAAATAAAACGACCCTGCAATCATTACTCCATAACACGCCACGTGAGCCCACGCAGAAGCCATATAGCCATAATAGGGTACCAGTATTAAATTAAATAACAGCGTAACAACAGCTCCGGCCAGAGTCAGATAAGCACCATATTTAGTCAGGTCTTTAACCTTATACCAAATACTAAGATTAATAAAAATACCGAACATAAGGTACCCCATACTAACTATGGGTACTATTGCCAGTCCGCCCCTGAGGTGACTCCCTGCAATAATAAACTTAAATCCTGATATATAAAGATTTATAAGCAAATAAAGTATCATCGCATAGATAACAAAATACTTCATTACATAGGCATAAACATCCTTCGCATCTTTGTTTTCTGCTCTTGCGAAAAAAAACGGTTCCATGGCATACCGGTACATTTGTATAAACAATGCCATTAACACCGCAATCTTGTAACTGGCTCCATATTCCCCAACAACTTCAAGCGGGTTATCATTATTAACCAGTCGTCTCAGAATCATTTTATCCAGCGCATCATTAATTGATCCTCCCAGGCCTGAGATAAGTAAGGGGAAAGAATAAATTATCATTTGTTTCCACAGGGCTATCTCAAATTTCAGATGTACACTGAAAATTTCCTTAATAAGCATTATAAGCATTGAAATACTACCTATTGCATTTGCCAGGAATACATAACCCACACCGAAATCCGGATTATAAAGATCACCCAATAGTGTTTTGCCTTTTTCTCTTAAAGCTGGTTCAATTTTTAAAAAAACAAAAACAAGTGAAATTGTAATAACAACGTTTATAATCTTTATTATACTGAACTTTATGGCTTTATTCTCCCTCCTGAGTTTAGCAAAAGGAACAGCGGTAATTGCATCTGTTGCAAGTATTATCGAGAACAACCTCAGGTATAATTCCCTGTCGCTGTATCTCAATACCATAGCTACATCGTCTACAAACAAATTAAAGGCCAGAAGGAAAACCCCGGAGCTTATCAGGATTGAAATAAGTGCAGTACTGAAAACCTTATTACTTTTCTCCTGCTTTTGTGCAAACCTGAAAAAAGCAGTTTCCATGCCATAGGTTAGCACTATCAGCATAAATACCATGTAGGCATAAAGTTCAGTGATAACTCCGTACTCAGCTTTGTCAAATACCCAGGTATAGAACGGTGTCAGAACAGCATAGTTAAGGAACCTGGGTACAATTGTCCCGAGACCGTAAACCAAAGTCTGTCCTGCCAGTTTGTTTATTTCTTTCACGTTCAATTATATCGCTGATCCTGCAAAGATACTATCTTATTATTCAAGGCCTGATTTATTAAATAAAATATATCCGAAGTTAACGAACAGGAATAATTTCTGTCTCTCCCTGCTAAAATAGTTCAGTCCTGCCGACACAGGACCAACCGGTGTATGGTAAACAGCGGCAATCTCGCCTATAGCATCCAGTTGATTATAATAATATTTATTATACCCAAAACCTGTTTCTGTTCTTTCAACCCTTCTTACAGGTGCAAACAGGTATAATCCGCCTCTCAAATGCATGTTGCCTGTAAATTTATACACAGGAATGAGCCCGGCACCCAGGTATGAATTTGCCCTCAGTGAATACCCGAAAAGAGTTTTACTCATTGCTGTAGGCTCAAACTTATAGGAATCTATCATTGATGCCGTATAATTATTGCTAAGTTCTTTACTGCTAAAAACCATGTCTACAAGGCTGCCCAGGACAAAATTATCTGTAATCTCTATATAACTTCTGTTCATAAATTTTAATGCAAACCAGTTATGGTTTTTATTAAAAATTTCTCCGGAGCTCAATGTGTCAGCGCCTCCTTCTTCGTATCGCTCCAGCCCGGTATTATAATATAAGCCTGCATATGTGGAGCTCCCCTCTGTAGAATATTGCTTGCGGTTAAGGTTGTTATATTTATAGAACAGTTTTGCCGTAAGGTAAAAATAGTTAGTTTCATCCTGCCGGTCATCAGATTCGAAATCGAATTCCCTGTAATACCTGTCATTTATCCAACTGAAATTCAATCCTGTTCTTATCACCGAATTGTTACTTACCGGTGTTCCAAAAGATGTTCTGAAATTACTCTCCCTCCTGTTTATGTAAGCAGGCACTGTTTGTTCAAATAAGGACGTTACCTCACTGGTAAAATAATTTCTGCTGTATCCTGTAAGGCTCAGATCGATCAGAAGGAGTTTTTTCTGTGGTACTGTAATCCTGTGTGATAAACTGAAAGATGAGTAATTCTTACCAAAATACAGGTTTAGCCCCAGCCTGTTATAAATATCGCTGAGTGAGTAGTATTCAAAACCCAGGTAGGCCTGGTTATACGTTGTCAGGCTAAGCAAGCCTCCGGCCTCAAAGCTGTATGACCCTTTCAGTTCCACGTCAAGATAAAGGTCGAACAAGGAGCTATGATTATTATATCGTGCTTCGGGATATACATTTTTAATATTTTCTTCCGTTACCAGTCTGAAATATTCACCTTTTATTTGCGATATATTAATTGTGTCACCTTCTTTCAGTATTAACTTTCTTATATACTGGTCCTGCCTTTCATTTACACCGTTTATATATATCTCTCCAAATAATGCATCCGGCAACCTTTTCCTGAATTGTGCTTTTCTTTCTGCAAGGAATTCCACTTTAGCCGTCCCGGCCCTGTGTCTGAAAAACGGTATCTCCTTTTTTGCATTAATATACCCCCTGTTAATAACGGAGTCTGCTTTACTGAAATCCAGCAATCCAACATCTTCAAGATCAATATTAATAACATAACCCGTGCTATCAGGAATTGCGTAATCCGTTGGTTGCATTACCATATTCTCCAGCTGAAGCATTACATCATCTTTTTCAGGTGGTTTTGATTTCTTTGCAACCTTGCTTCCTATTATGAAATCAGGATTAAAATCATCTATTAATACATCATAGGGAAAATTATTATATATACCTCCGTCGAATAACAATATACTGTCCTCCAGGTGAGGTTCAAAATATAAGGGATACGACATAGATGCTCTTATTGCATGTCCAAGATTACCCTTTCTGAAAATATATGGCCTTTTCCTGTATATATCAGCAGCAACACACCTGAAAGGGATCATCAAACTGTCGAAATCGCCGCCTGATGCCGCGCTTTCCCTGCAAGTAAGTTCCATAACGGCAAAGTCTATTACTTCCGAGGGTATAAGATGTGACGGTAGTCCGGCCTCCGTTTCATCCTCTTCAACAACAAGGTCTATATCAATCATTGACGAACTGTGTTCATCCTCTTTGTAACTGAATTTAAATTTCTTGTCAATTGCGCCGGTAGACCACCTGAGAAACTCATCGGATGTCACAAGAACCGTCATCTCCTCCGTGGTATATCCCATAGCATAAAGTGCACCTACTATAGCCCCCATGGATGTCCCTGCAACATAATCAATTTCAATTCCCTCTTCTTCCAGCGCTTTTATCACACCAATATGAGCCAGGCCTTTTGCTCCACCACCACTCAACACCAGGCCTGTCTTTTGCCCATTAACATATCCCGAAAAATAAACCAGGCTTGCCAATGCCAGTATAAGTACCCTGTATCCTGCAGTATTCACAATGTTTCAGAAAATTATAAGTTTTTAACTAACAACGTTTATCTTTGTGCTTTATCTCATACTGAAAAGCACTAAAATTACAAAGATTTATAAACTTATTGACATGATCAGATCTTATTCACTTTCCGCAACAGCTGTTTTTTTTGCATTTTTTCTTCTTGCTTCCTGCTCTGAATCCGGGAAGGAAAAAACTTACTTTGTTAATTTTGAAACCACAGAAGGCACAATCAAGGTAAAACTATACAATAACACTCCTCTTCACCGGGATAATTTTATTAAACTGGTAAAGGATAAATATTACGATAACATCATGTTTCACAGGGTAATAGAAGATTTTATGATCCAGGCAGGCGATTACAAAACAAGACCCGATCTTGCATCGGATACCAGCAATAAATATGTTTATACCATTCCGGCAGAGATTAAAAGAGAAAATTTTCATAAGCGCGGTGCCCTTGCTGCTGCCCGAACAGGTGACCGCTTCAACCCTGAAAGAAAATCATCAGGCACGCAGTTTTATATTGTACAGGGACAGAAATTCTCTGACCGCATAAGTGAAAAAGGTGACACTATCTCCGCTGATTCGCTAATTGCCGGTGTTGAGCTTAGGATCAACTCCTCGTTAAAACAGAATATCTTCTACAACCATCTTCAGGATGAAAGGAAGAAATCTAAAGTTTCAGGCGATAACAGAACCGATGCTGAAATTCAACAGGCAGCAACACTTCTTACCTATGATGACCTGGAGAATTTTCAGCCCATTGTAATCCCTGATGAACACAGGGAAGTATATATAAACTCAGGTGGTACCCCTCATCTTGATATGCAATACACTGTATTCGGCGAGGTTGTCGAAGGGATGAACGTTGTAGACAGCATTGCCGCTACAAAAACAGACCGCACAGACAAACCTGTTAAGGATATTAAAATTTTGAAAGCTCGCATTACCAGGAAATAATCAGTAAAATTCAGATACTACAACAGATGCTTGATAAAATACGCAAACTAGAAAAAGAAATAAGCGAATTCCGGGATAATGATGGCGGGGCTTTAGAAGAATTCCGGCTCAAATATCTTAGCAAAAAAGGACTGATACCTTCTCTTTTCCAGGAATTCAGGAACATTCCAAAAGAAGATAAAGGAAAATACGGTAAACTGATAAATGATCTCAAGAACGAAGCAACTGAAAAATATACCCGGCTAAAGGAATCCGTGGATACAGGGGACTCTCAATCTGGTTTTACAGATTTAACCAGGCCGGCGGAAAAAAGCTTCCCCGGCAGCAGGCATCCGCTTTCAATAGTAAGGAATGAGATAATCTCCATTTTTCAGCGTCTCGGATTCACTATATCAGAAGGACCGGAAATAGAAAATGACGAGCATGTATTTACTAAATTAAATTTTCCTCCTGAGCATCCTGCCAGGGATATGCAGGACACCTTCTATATAAAACGTAAATCCGAAGAGGACAGTGATCCGGATGATATTCTGCTGCGCACACATACTTCCTCAGTCCAGGTAAGGGTAATGGAAAACGAGAAACCCCCGATAAGGACAATATCACCCGGAAGAGTTTTCAGGAACGAAGCTATTTCAGCACGCGCTCACTGTATTTTTCACCAGGTGGAAGGTTTATATATAGATACTAACGTTTCGTTTGCCGATCTTAAACAGACATTATATTTCTTTGCCGTTGAAATGTTTGGTAAAGAAACAAAAATACGCCTCAGGCCCTCATACTTTCCTTTTACGGAACCTTCTGCAGAAATGGATATCAGCTGTACTATATGCGGCGGAAAGGGCTGTAATGTCTGTAAATATACCGGCTGGCTCGAAATACTCGGTTGTGGAATGGTCGATCCTAATGTTCTTGAATATTGTGGTATAGACAATCAGAAATATACAGGCTTTGCATTCGGTATGGGTATAGAAAGGGCTGCCATGCTAAAATACCAGGTGAATGATCTTCGCCTCTACTTCGAAAATGATGTTCGCTTCCTGAAGCAATTCAGCTCATCGTTTTAAGCTTCCACAATATTTATTTCATGGCTTATCTCCATTGAGGCCCTGTAGTTGAAGGTGACACCACAATAATTATCCTGTGATAGTGACACCGCTCGCTCTACTTTCTTCCTGTCCAGGTCTTTCCCCTTTACAGTGTAGGTAATATGCATTTTTTCAAAATGCTTGGGGTGAGTTTCCGTAAGAACTCCGTCTACCTTTATTTCAAGGCTATCATAAAGAACTTTCATCTTCTTCAAAATAGAAGCTACATCCATGCCTGTGCATCCTCCGAGAGCTGCCAGCATCAGGTTCTTTGGCTTAGGACCCCTGTTTTTACCACCAAATTCCTCAGCAGAATCAATCTTAAAACTATGTCCGTCTAAATCAATATTAAAGGACAGACCGTCTTCCTGTTGTAATTTTACCGTTTCTTCCATTTCCTATAACATATTATAGTAAAAATTTTTACAAAACTAATCAATAATATCAAACCTTATTGCCATCTTTGTGTTAATATAGCCTGCTATGAAACAAAAGGAAATACAAATACCTTTTTGCAATAATTGCGCAGTCAATACCAATTCTGTATTTAAACATCTCTCCAGTGATGAAATCGAAATCATTAATTTTGAGAAAGATTTCAAACAATACAAAAGGGGTGATGTATTGTATTCAGAAGGAAGCCGCATTAGTGGATTCTTCTGTATCAACAAAGGCATTATTAAAGTTTTCAAAACAGGTATTGACGGCAAAGAACAGATAATAAGGTTTGCCCGTCCGGGCGACATTATCGCTTACAGGTCTGTATTAAGCAATGAACCTGCATGCACATCAGCAAAGGCAATTGAAGATGCAGGCGTTTGCTTTATTCCTGCACACATACTCACGGATTTTGTTAAGGAAAACAGTATGTTTTCCATGGAGGTAATGAAGTTAACCTGCCACGAACTGGGAGAGGCAAATGAGTATATTACTGATATAGCCCAGAAAACAGTACGTGAAAGACTGGCTGAAGTATTATTAAACCTCATTAATGATTTTGGTCTTGACAGTGATAATTACCTCAGAATTACACTCACAAGAGAAGAGCTTGCAAATATTGTGGGAACTGCAACTGAATCGGTAATAAGATTACTTAGTGAGTTTAAATCAGACAAACTGATAGAATTAAGCGGTCGGAAGATCAAAATACTTAACCGAAAGTCGCTTGAAAAAATAAGCAATGTATTCAGCTAACCATAAACACATTGGTTAAAATAATTCTCTTATTTCTCAATTATTGTACTCATTATTATATAAAGCAGCAGGCCGCCTACTATCAATCCCCCGCTCCATACCAGCAGGGCATTGCTTTCAAGCTTTTGAAATTCAGAATAAGCAAGTATAACCACACCTGCAACAACGAACAATAACCCGAATCTTCTTAAGAACGCTTTCATAATCAGTATTTTATATAATTTCTTTTATCTGTAAAAGCTTTTAAATATAATTAATACACCAAACAATGCAAAATTAAAATAATAATCCGCTTTCTCCCAATTTGTGCCTGCCTAAATGTTTATATGCTTTCTCTGTTACTTCCCTTCCGCGGGGCGTCCTTTTAATATACCCTTCCTTTATAAGGAATGGTTCATATACTTCTTCAATTGTACCACTATCCTCACCCACTGCCGTTGATATTGTAGTTAATCCTACCGGGCCTCCACTGAATTTATCAATTATTACAGTCAGTATCTTATTATCCATTTCATCCAGACCGTGGTCATCAATATTCAATGCCTCAAGTGAATATTTTGTAATATCAATATTTATCCTTCCGTCTCCTTTTACCTGTGCAAAATCCCTTACCCTTCTTAGCAAAGCATTGGCTATACGTGGTGTTCCCCGGCTCCTTGATGCAATTTCATCAGCTGCATTCTGGTCTGTTTCAACTTTTAAAATGCCTGATGATCTCTGTACTATACTACATAAAATGCTTGCATCATAATATTCCAGGTGCATCTTGATACCGAACCTCGCCCTGAGGGGACTCGTAAGCAAACCAGATCTTGTTGTGGCACCAATAAGGGTAAAAGGATTGAGATTTAACTGCACAGACCTGGCACTGGGCCCTTTATCTATCATTATGTCAATTTGATAATCCTCCATCGCAGAATACAGGTATTCCTCCACAACCGGGCTCAGCCTGTGTATTTCATCAATAAACAAAACGTCTCCTTCTTCCAAACCTGTTAACAGTCCTGCCAGGTCTCCGGGCTTGTCCAGTACAGGTCCTGAACTTATCTTAAGACCAACATTGAGTTCATTTGCAATAATACTGGCCAGAGTTGTTTTTCCCAGCCCGGGCGGACCATGCAACAATACATGATCTAATGCCTCTTCCCTCTGTGCAGCAGCTGTTACAAAAACTTTAAGGTTATCAACAATCCTTTGCTGTCCCTTGAAATCACTGAAATAAACCGGTCTTAGTTTATTTTCTATTTCCCGGTCTGCAGGACTGACTGATTCTTTACGTACATTGAATTCTTCTCCCATTAACAGGGCTATTTAATAATTTTTATTTCTCTTTCGGGCAGATTAACCTTTATTCCGTTTATCCTTGTTTCTATGTCGTTCTTATAGGTTATTGTCATTACCAGTATTCCTTCTTCACTATATTTCTTCCATGTTCGATGCCTTAGGCCCATATCATAAAACTGCTCTTCCCTGATACGCCCGTTGTCATAATAATAGAAATGATACCCGTCAGGATTATCCTGTATGTAATCTCCCCTGTAAAGCAGGTTATTTTCATCGTCATAATATTTCCATAATCCATCCCGCAAGCCAATAATATAATTACCTTCTTCACGGTGGTCTCCTATTGTGATCTTCCATTTTCCATTTCTTTCACCATCAAGATATTCACCTTCACTAATAATTTTACCATCCTTTGAATATTCAACAAACCTTCCATCACGGCTACCCTGGTAATATTGCTCTTCCCTCAAAATTGAACCATCCGGATAATACCACTTCCATAATCCCTCCGGCCGTCCGTTCCTGTATTGACCTGTCTGCACAATATTTCCTTCCCTGTTATAAAATTTCCATGATCCCGTTCTACGGTTATTATCATATGCACCTTCTTCCTTCAGGCTGCCTCCTGTATAATAATTCTTCCAATTCCCCTCTCTTCTGCCATCTTCAGTTACAATACCTTCAGACATTTTCTGACCCCTGTCATTGTAAATAACAGACGATATTACATTTCCGTTTTTATCATAGTTTCTGTGTATGCCCACCGGCACATCCCTCCTGAAAGGACCGCTGAATATTAGATTACCATCATTGTCATATTCATTTCTTAAATCTATTTCAGGATCATCATCAATATTTTCCTCTACTATTTTACCATTATCGTAGAGCATAGTTTCAGTTAAAATGCCTTTTTTGTTATATTTTTTATAATACCCGTTGAGTAATCCATCTTTATAGCTCATTTCAGTTTTGATCTTTCCGTCTTCATAAAATTCCTTCCATGGACCCTGTTTGAGACCCTCACTATCTGTCCTGTTAATCCTTTCCCTGCTTATAAGAAAATCATTATTGTACTCATAAAGAGTAATTAACTTACCTTCTTTATCATATTCCCTTGACAGACCCTGCTTTTTACCGTCTATATACGGAATTGTTTGCTTTACAGAGCCATCGGGGTAATACCTGTATGCAGTTCCCTGTCTTTTATTTGCAGCATATAATTCCTTGGACCATACATACAGTCCATAGCTTATGTCTCTCTTATATTTATAGTAATAGCCGCTTTTTTTACCATAGAGGTAACTTATTTTCTCAAGTGTATCACCCGTTTGTGTGTAAAAAACCCAAATACTGTCAAGTAAATGATTTCTCCTTTTTCCTTCAGATTTAAGAACACCTGTAACATAATAACTTTTCCAGTAACCATCCGGTTTACCATTTCTTATATATCCCTCACTTGAAACAGTACCGTTTGGATACTTAAAAACATGATAACCGTCCTCCAGGTCCGTATTCTGAGAAAACATAACAGCCGGTACAGAAACAAGAAATATTATTAAAGCCTTCTTTATCATATTTTATATACCAAGATGATCAGAAATTTCAAGCATTTTTCTTATTGGCCTCTCTGCTTTTTTCATCAGCTCATCATTCATTATTAATTCAGGTTCTTCATATTTTAAACTGAGATAAATCTTTTCCATTGTGATAAGCTTCATAAAATTGCATTCACTGCAGCCACATGTAGAATCTTTTGCAGGTGCAGGAATAAATGTTTTATCCGGCCTGTTTTTTTTCATCTGGTGAATTATTCCCGGCTCAGTACCAACAATATATTTCAGGGAATCATCCTTATTAATATGCTTAAGCAAAGCACCCGTTGAACCAATGAAATCTGCTACCATCCTGACCGGTAATTCACATTCAGGATGCACAATAATGCTTGCATCAGGATTACTGTTTTTAATATCCAATATTCTTTCAAGGGAAAACTCCTCGTGAACATGACATGCCCCCTGCCAGATAAGCATGTCCCTGTCAACCTTATTGCTTATATAATTTCCAAGATTCCTGTCTGGTGCAAATATAAGTTTTTCATCTTCCGGAAGATATTCAACTATTTTAAAAGCATTGGTAGAAGTACAGATAATATCTGAAAGAGCTTTTATCTCAGCTGCTGAATTAATATATGTTATTACAGTCCTGTCCGGATTGGCCTCAACAAATTTTTTAAATTCTTCGGGCGGACAAGAATCTGATAGCGAACAACCGGCATTAAGATCCGGAATAAGCACTTTTGTTTGAGGCGAAAGGATTTTTGCTGTTTCAGCCATAAAATGCACACCGGCAAATAAAATAATGTCGGCATTTACACTGGCTGCTTTCCTGGAAAGGTCAAGACTGTCGCCTACAAAATCTGCAATATCCTGTATATCTGGTGTCTGATAATAATGTGCCAGGATAACAGCATTCTTTTCCTTCCTTAGTTTGTTTATCTCTGCCTTAAGGTCTGTGCCTTTTTCAATTTTTTCGTCTATATATCCCTTTTCCGTAATATCAGACCTTTTAAACATATTATTATTATTATTTAATTATATATATAACCTCTATGATAATAGTAGTATCCTGTTGAAACTGTTTAAACAAAATACAAAAATATCTTGCAAAAACAGATATTAATAGCCCGGAAACACTTTTTCAACATTTCAAATATTATACCGTTTTTGATTTACAGATAATTATGTACTTTACTAACAATTGTTAATATTGTTTTATCACCCTAAAAGTACAACAATTTTATACCAAATCATTGTTCAACAGAAGTTGAAATATTGGTTTAAAAAATTAATAAATATTGCTTATTTAATGTTTAGCCTGGCAGATTGTTGAAAGAGCCCTAATTATTAAAACATTTTAATAAGTAATTAACAGTTTTCAACAATACTTTGAACATGATTATAGTCAGAATCATTGAGTAATTAAACAATATAGATGCCATACTGTTGTAGTAAAGGGACAGGTATTAAAAGACAAAAAAGTATTATATTTATTTTATTGATATTATCTTTATCATTGTCCCAATAAATCTTCACATGAGTAAAAAAATAATAATAGCGGCAGATCATGCAGGTTTTAAACTGAAAGAAAAGATCAAAGCTTACCTTATCAAAAATAATTATGAGGTGAAAGATGCAGGCACTGCATCGGATGATAGTGTAGATTACCCTGATTTTGCCCATCCTGCTGCCAGTGGAGTAGAAGCAGGTAAATATGACCTGGGGATAACTGTCTGCGGTAGTGGAAACGGAATTAATATTACAGCAAATAAATACCAGGGAATAAGATCAGCATTATGCTGGAATGAAGAGATAAGCAGGCTGGCACGGGCACATAATGATGCAAATATTTGTGCTTTGCCGGGAAGGTTTATATCCGAAGCGGAGGCATTGCTTATTGTGCGCACCTTCTTAAATACAGGTTTTGAAGGAGGAAGACATAAAAGGCGAATAGATAAAATACCATTAAAGAGACTCTGATATGTTATCAAGCACATCCAAATATGGATTAAGGGCAATAGTGTATATTGCAGGAAACCAGAAGAAGGGAGAAAAAATTGGTATAAAAAAGATTTCCAGCGACCTTGAGCTGCCAATGCCCTTTCTTGCCAAGATACTCCAGTTAATGGTTAAGCAAAAAATACTTGATTCATCAAAAGGTCCTCATGGCGGATTTTCTCTGGCACGGGATGCACGTGAAATCCATATATCAGAAGTTGTAAAAGCAATTGACGGTGAAGATGTTTTCCACAGGTGTGTGCTGCATAACGAAAATTGTGTAAGTTTTGAAAATACCAGGTCAAGGTGTATTTTACATGATGATTATGTTAAGGCCAGGTACAAAATAGAAAAATTATTTGATGAAAAAACAGTTCATAGCCTGGTGAATACAGCGAAAAATACAGATGCATTATTCTAGTTTATTATGGCCGGGATTTATATCCATATTCCTTTCTGTAAAAAAAAGTGTCATTACTGCGACTTCTACAAAACACTGGACACAGGTTTGGCTGACCGCTTCCTTGAAGCATTGAAGAAAGAGCTTGTATTGCAAAATAATTACCTGGATAAGTCCATTATTAATACCATTTATATTGGGGGAGGAACACCGTCGGTGTTAAGTGCCGTCCAGGTAAGAGAGATAATTGATACGCTCAATAATAATTTCAGTATAGACGGTGATGCAGAGATAACCATGGAGGCAAACCCTGATGATATTGATAAAGTTTATGTACGGGATATTAAAAGATCCGGAATTAACAGGATTAGCCTGGGAATTCAATCATGGAATGATGAAATACTTAGTTTTCTGAACAGAAGGCATAATGCAGAACAGGCAGAACAGGCGCTCAATAGTATTTTTGAGGCAGGTATAGATAACGTATCTGCAGATCTTATTTATGGAATACCTGGTATGACACCGGGTGAATGGAGAGAAAACCTGTTGAAAACATTCAGCTATGACCTGGTGCATCTTTCTGCATATCACCTTACAATTGAGCCGGGAACAGTCTTTGGCAAGATGAAGGACCAGGGTGAACTCAGTGAAATTGATGAGGGAATGAGTGAAAAACAATTCAGGACCTTACTAGATATTTCAGAAAAGAAAGGTTTTGAACAATATGAGATATCAAATTTCTGCAGGGAAGGATATCATTCAATACATAATACAAATTACTGGAAAAGAGAGCCCTACCTGGGCCTGGGCCCCTCTGCCCACTCCTTCAACGGTGAGCAGAGGCAATGGAATGTGAGCAAGCTGTCAGTGTATTTGAGAAACGTGGAAAATGAAATAGTTCCTGCAGAAAGTGAAACTCTTGAAAAGAAAGATCTTTACAATGAATACATAATGACCTCTTTACGGACAATGTGGGGCGTCAACCTGGACTATCTCGAGGAGATCACAGATAAAGAGTCAAGGGATTATATGAATAATCTGGTTGTAAGATTTATAAAATACGGAATGGTCAGCAGGAATCAAAATAATATAGTTCTGACAGACCAGGGCAAAATGATTTCAGATAATATTATTTCAGAGCTTATGATGGTTTAAAATCTGCCCTCAAGCATAAAACTGCTGCTTCCTATACTATGACCGTCCAGGTAAAGATCAACGGAATAAGTGCCCTCAATAAAATCACCGGTATTATCAACAAATATGCTCATCTCAACATCCTTATTGAGATAATCCACCGTCCTGCTCTCCGTATATAACATTGTTTCATCATTCACTTCAAACAGGTTTTCAGGTGATGAGGTGATAACCAGTCCATCCGGACGTGTAACCCTCATATAAACTGTTTTTTTACCGGGCTCAACGATGGGATTTTCATTGAGAATAAAGGCAACCTCAAGTTTAACAAAGCGGCTTAACCTGTCTGTTTCCTTCCTCTTTTTATTCAGGGGTATGGGATTTATTTCACGGGCCTTAATAACTGATGCAACATCGACCTTATCGCTGAGCTCGTCTTTGACCTGGGACAATTCGGCGTTGGTCTCTTCAACCCTTCGCATCTGTTGCTTAATTTCTGTATTCTCAGCAATAAGAAGCTGGTTGCGTGTATTAAGTGAATCAATCTGAACAATGTAACTCTTCATTATTTCCCTCATTGTTGATATCTCCTTACGGTAAGTTCTGATTGTTTGTACATTGGAGGCATTGATAGCCAGCAGGCGCTCAATTTTCAGGCGTTCTTCTTCGAGCTTTGCATTCAGTGTATCATTATCCGTCTTCAGTGTATCATATGAATATTTTAATTCCACAAGCTCATTGGTCAGTGAATCTTTCTGTTCAGTTAAAAGAGTCCTCATTTCCGTCATGTTGTTACGCTGCACAAAATACAAAACAATCATTGCTGCCAGTATTGTGCCCAGCACTGAAGCAGTAATGATCAGTATCTGCCTTAGCTTTCCCTGTTTGGGACTGCCGTTCTCAAATTCAGTTTTCTTATCTCCTTCTTCCATCATCTTAATATATAGATTCCTGTTAAAGCTCACAAAGTTACTAAAAATGCATAAATCAAGTAATGGAATAATCCAATAATCCATTCCTCAGCGGAGTTCATAAAATATTGATAACATTTACAAATTTATTAGCCGGGTAAAATAAGGATTGCCTATTTTTTGGCCTTAATAAAAACAAAAAAATTATCATTTTATGAGTGGCTTCTATGGCGCTATTTCAAAAGAGGATACAGTAAGAGATGTATTCTACGGAACAGATTACAATTCACATCTTGGAACAAAAAGGGCAGGGCTGGTTTTTTATAACAGGCAGGACGGCTTCCAGAGATCCATACACAGCCTTGAGAATTCATACTTCAGGACTAAGTTTGAAGATGATCTGGATAAGTTCAGCGGGAATAAAGGGATAGGAATAATAAGCGATACCGATCCCCAGCCAATAATGTTTAACTCGCACCTGGGCCGCTTTGCTATAGCAACCGTTTGCAGGATGGTGAATATCGAAGAACTTGAGACATACTTCCTTACTGATAAGAAACACTTCACAGAAAATTTTGAAGGTAATGTAAATCCCACCGAAGTGGTTGCCAACCTGATCTGTGAAGGTGATGATTTTGTTTCGGGTATAGAAAATGTATTTGATAAAGTAAAGGGATCGTGTTCCTTACTCATAATGACAGGCGACAGTATTATTGCTGCCCGTGATAAGCTGGGACGTACACCTGTGCAGATAGGAAAAAAAGAAGGAGCATATGCAGTAGCATCTGAAACAACATGTTTCCCGAACACCGGCTTTGAAGAGGAATATACACTGGGCCCCGGCGAAATTGTTGAAATCAATGCTGAGGGGTACAGGACAATTAAAAAGGCAGGCAGTAAAATGCAGATCTGCGCTTTTCTCTGGGTATATTATGGTTATCCATCATCAAATTATGAGAATATCAATACCGAACAATGCAGGTATCGTTGCGGCGCCGCACTTGCACGCAGAGATACCGTTGAGCCGGATCTTGTGTCGGGAATTCCCGATTCGGGAATAGGACATGCAATAGGCTATGCCAATGAAAAAAAGATACCTTATTCACGTCCCTACCTGAAGTACACCCCAACATGGCCCCGGAGCTTTATGCCGCAGAACCAGAAGATGAGAGATTTGGTTGCCAAGATGAAACTGATACCAGTAAAAAGCCTGATAAAGGATAAAAAGCTGGTATTCCTGGACGATTCCATTGTCAGGGGTACGCAGATGAAAGACAATACTGCTGATTTAAGGGGGGCAGGAGCAAAGGAGGTACATATGCGTGTTGCTTGTCCGCCCCTCACTTTTCCATGTAATTTTCTTAATTTCTCGCAATCAAGATCAACGCTTGAACTGGCAAGCAGGAAAGCAATAAATAAACTGGAGGGATCAGAAAAGAACCTGGAGGAATACTCTGATCCGGCAAGCGATAAGTACCGGGCCATGGTTGACACCATAGCAAAGGATATGGGTATTGATTCACTTATTTTCCAGGACCTTAACGACCTGGTTGAAGCCATCGGTTTACCCAAAGAAAAGGTATGCACCCATTGCTGGGACGGCAGCAGTTATTATTAACAGGCAAGATGAAAAAAATGAACTTAAAGCCCTCAGTCAGGAAGAAATATCTTATACTTATATCCGGTGTAGTATGGATACTGATAGGTTTACTGTTAAACCATTATGCCTTTAACTGGTTAACGGAAAACAGTTATGCACACACCTATGTATATGTTATTTCAGGTATAGTGCTGGCTATTATTATTCATCATTTCGGCTTCCTTAAGGTTGTTGACAAGAACCTGGGAAGGATAAAGACACTTAATACCGAGACCTGTGTCTTTGCATTTATGTCGTGGAAAAGCTACCTGCTGGTAATCATTATGATGGCTTTGGGTATTGCCCTCAGGCATTCCATGCTTCCCCGTAATCTTCTTTCGGTTATTTATATAGGCATAGGCCTGGCCCTTATACTCTCCAGCATCAGGTATATAAGAGTTTTTTTAAAAAGTGAATAGGGCTGTAGAATAATTGTTGATCCGGGGTACCCTTATATGTTGAACAGCTGTTATGCAATATCGCATAATTGATATAATTATCGTAGTTTTATACCACTTATGCCTGAAAAAACTAAATCAAAACCCAAAGAATAATGAAAACACGTCTTTTAATTATTGCAGGGATCATAATGATGGTCCTTGGAGCCTGTTCCTCATCTGATGAACAGGGCGAAATGAAAATTGATTATGAAAAGTACAGCCTGAATAACGGTCTGGATGTAATACTCCATCATGACGGGTCAGATCCCATTGTGGCTGTTGCCATACAATACCATGTAGGTTCGAACCGCGAGGTGCCCGGACGTACAGGCTTTGCCCACCTGTTTGAGCATATGATGTTCCAGCAGTCGGAAAATGTTGGCCAGGACCAGTTTTTCAAGCTTATACAGGGTGCCGGAGGTACGCTTAACGGCGGTACAAACAAGGACGGCACGGTTTATTACGAGGTGGTGCCAAAAAATGCCCTTGAGATGGTGCTGTGGGCCGAATCCGACAGGATGGGTTACCTTGCCAATACGGTTACCAAATCTGCTTTTGCCAACCAGCAGAATGTTGTACAGAATGAGAAAAGACAGAATTATGACAACAGGCCTTATGGCCATACCAGCTATGTGATTGACAAAAACCTTTTCCCGGAAGGTCATCCCTATTCATGGCAGGTAATAGGTGAGATGGAAGACCTTTTCAATGCCACTGTTGAAGATGTAAAAGAATTCCATGCAAAGTACTATGTCCCCAATAATGCTACACTTACCCTGGCAGGTGATTTTAATGCTGAAGAGGTGAAGGCGCTGGTTGAAAAATATTTCGGCGAAATACCGGGAGGCGAAAAGGTTGAAGACCTGGAACCCATGCCCGTAACACTGGAGAAGACAAAGAAGCTGTACCACGAAGATAACTTTGCACGCACACCGGCTCTGACAATGGTATGGCCAACGGTGGAGCAATACCACCCCGATGCCTATGCCCTTGACTTCCTGGGGCAGATACTGGGCCGGGGCAAGAAAGCCCCCTTTTACAGGATCCTGGTGAAAGAAAAGAAACTGACATCAAGGGCCGGCGTCTATAATAGATCACAGGAGCTGGCCGGTAAATTCAGTGTCTCAGTCAATGCCTATCCCGGTATCTCACTAGCTGAAGTGGAAGATGCTGCAAATGAGGCATTTGCCCTTTTTGAAGAGGAGGGAATAACCGAAAAAGACCTCGAGAAGATAAAGGCCGGACTGGAAACGAGGTTTTATAACGGTATGAGCTCAGTACTGGGCAAATCTTTCCAGTTGGCCAGGTATAATGAATATGCCGGCAACCCCGGGTTTATCACCGAAGACCTTGCAAGGATAAAAGCTGTAAGCATCGATGATATCATGCGGGTATACAAGAAGTATATTAAGGATAAGCCTTTCGTGGCAACCAGTTTTGTGCCCAAAGGTCAGACAGACCTTATAGCTGAAGGATCAGAGGATGCAGGTATTGTGGAAGAGAACGTGCTTGAAGCAACAGAGGTGGATCAGTCGCAGTTTGCAGAAGATGAAGTAATAGAAAAAACGGCAACAAGCTTTGACAGGTCGGTTGTCCCAGCGATTGGTCCCGATCCCGGGCTCAAGCTTCCGGAGATATGGACCGCCGGAATGGATAATGGTATGCGTATATGGGGCATAGAGCATAATGAACTGCCGCTTGTTAACTGCTCCATGGAAATTGATGGCGGGCACCTGCTCGAAGATATGGATAAGGCCGGCACAGTAAACCTGATGGCACAACTGATGAATGAGGGTACAGCCGGCAGGACGCCCGAAGAACTGGAAGAGGCAATAGACCTGCTTGGGGCATCCATAAATATCAGGGCCAGGGATGAATCAATAGTAATATCAGTCAATACGCTGACAAGGAACTTCGAGAAAACTATGGCACTGGTGGAAGAAATGCTTATGGAGCCAAGATGGGACAGCACTGAATTTGTGCTTGCAAAAGAAAGGGTTATCAACTCCTTCCCCAGGAATAAATCAAATCCGCGATATATGGCCTCACGCACACTCGATAATCTGATTTACGGCGAAGACCATATTTATGCAGTGCCACTGAATGGTACGGAGGAGACGGTGCCGGAGATCACCATTGACGATCTGAAGGAGTTCTATAATACAAAACTGTCGCCTGACCTGGCCCGCTTTCATGTGGCAGGTGATATTGATAAGGAAAGGGTAGTGGCTGCCCTTGGTTCTCTGGAAAGCAGATGGGAACCCAAAGAGGTGGAGTTTCCTGATATAAAAGAGCCCGAAAAGCCAGAAGAGTCAAAAATCTATTTCGTTGATTTCCCGGGAGCCAAGCAGTCGGTTATACAGATAGGTTATTCTGCCATACCGCGCAGTCACCCCGATTTCTACCCGGCATATGTTTCCAATTATAAACTCGGAGGATCATTTAACAGTATCGTTAATATTATCCTCAGGGAAGAAAAAGGCTATACCTATGGCGCACGAAGCAGTTTCTCTGGTGGGGCAAACACCGGGACATTCTCGGCCAGTTCAAGCGTACGTACCACTGCCACGCTGGAGTCAGTGCAGATTTTCAGGGATGAAATGGAAAAGTACCGTGAAGGAATTGACCAGGAAGATATTGACTTTACCAAAGATGCCCTGCTGAAGTCAAATGCGAGGTCATTTGAAACATTGAGATCACTGCTGGGTATGCTTGGTAATATAAGCCGGTATGACCTGCCGCATGATTATATAAAAGAACAGGAAGAATTTGTACTTGACCTTACCATTGATAAACATAAGGACCTGGTAAATAAATATATAGATCCTTCAAGGATGTATTATGTTATTGCCGGCGATGCAAAAACACAGGTGCCGGAACTGAAGAAATTGGGTATGGGTGATCCTGTGATGGTGGAGCTTTAGTTGTAGGCTAAGGATGAGGCTCAGGATGGTGCAGGTCTAATGACCTGCGCCCGAATCCGGTATTGCCTGATACTTCACGGTGCTAAAATCCTCATAACCCACCTGTTTCCCTGCAGGCGGTATTCAATGCGGTCATGAAACCTGTTTTCGCCTTCCTGCCAGAATTCAAATAATTCGGGGATAAACCTGTATCCTCCCCAGTAATCAGGACGGGCCGGAGCTTTATTTCCATGTTCTTTAATGAGTTCGTCATACCTCTTAATCAGGTATTGCCTGTCAGGTATCTGAGTGCTTTGTGATGATGCTATTGCATTAATCTTATGTCCATGAATCCGGGAATCAAAATATTCATCTGATTCAGAGGCGCTGATCTTTTCTACAATGCCCTCAATCCTGACCTGCCTGCCGTATTCAGGCCAGTAAAACAAGAGGGAAGCATTCGGATTTTCATCCAGCTGCTTCCCTTTCCTGCTTTCATAATTACTGAAGAATACAAAGCCCCTGTCATCGTAATTTTTCAGCAGAACCATGCGTGATGAGACATTGCCATTTTGACCGGATGTTGACAGTGCAACAGCGTTGTAATTATCCCGGGCTTCTTTTTCAATTGTAGCGTACCAGTCTGAAAAAAACTCAAATGGATTATTATAGGTAGCTGGTGAATTCATTTATGAAAATATTATTTTTAGAAATCCTGTTAAAGAAACAATTTTTGTTATTGTCTTGTTTAATGTTTATAATGCGTAATGAAAACAATATTATTGTCATTCTGAGCGCCCTGCCCTGAGCCACGACGAAGGGAGCGAAGAATATGATAAACAGAACTCACAAAATAAAATATATAACTATGGCTTTTACACTTGATATTGGAGCAGCAGCACCCGGTTTTAAACTTAAAGCAACTGACGGTAAGGTATATGAGCTTACCGATTTTGACAAGCACAGCTTCCTTGTCATCTTCTTTACCTGTAATCACTGTCCTTATGTTCTTGGTTCAGATGAATATACCAGAAAAATTGCAGACAGGTTTGCCGATAAAGACGTCAAATTTGTCGGGATAAACTCGAACAGTCCGAATACCTATCCTGAAGACAGCTATGAGCATATGGTCAAGAGGATGGAAGAATACAACTTCCCCTGGGTTTACCTCTATGATGAAACGCAGGAAACAGCTGTGGATTATGGCGCCTTAAGGACGCCACATTTCTTTGTTTTCGATGAGGACAGAAAACTTGTGTATACCGGACGGTCTGTTGACAATCCCAAAAACACTGCTTTAGCAAAAACAAATGAACTCGAAGAGGCTCTTATGGAACTGGTAGACGGAAAGGATATCTCCCGGCCGGTAACCAACCCCATAGGCTGCAATGTCAAATGGGATGGAAAAGAAGCACATTGGATGCCACCAGAAGCATGCGATCTTGTTTAACCGCTTACGACATAAATTACGATACCGCTACCAGGTAAAATCGATGGACTATGCTGCCACCCGCAAAAACCTGATTGAAAAAACAATGGCGGGTTTTGGAAGCGAGGCCAGGGAGACAAAGGAGATGGCCCGTTTGTTCTTCCGTTTGCTGGAACAGAAGCTGGACCTTAATGAGCGTGATGAACCCCCCACAGAAGAAGAGGTGAAGGAGGCCATAGAGCAGCTCAAAGACATAGGAAGGCTTTCTGTTTTTGCCACAATATCAATACTCCCGGGAGGAGGTATTTCACTTATTGGCCTTGAGTTGCTTGCAAAGAAATTCGGTGTCAAAAACTTCACCTTTGTGCCAACATCCTTCAGGAAGAAAGCCAAAAATTTTTAAATTGTGGCATTATTAATAAAAACCTGCCAAATGAAAAATCTATTAGTTAGCCTGGCTTTAATGTCAGCCCTTATTCTTTCATGTAATTCTACAGAAGAAAAAGAAATTATTAAACAGGAAAGTTTAACGCTTACCGAATCTGAGAGGGAAGAAATTACTGAAACCTTCATGGTAACAAAAGATGCATGGAATGAAGGTGACCTGGTGAAATTTATGGAGGGATATCATAAATCAGACGATATCGCCTTTGTTGGTGCTTCAGGCCCTGTTTATGGTTACGAGGCAACACTCGAAAGATACCGGAAAGGATACCCTGACCTTGCAGCAATGGGGAAACTGGATTTTGAAGTCCTGAAACTATATAAAATAGATACAAGGACAGCTGTTATGATAGGCAAGTTTTATCTAACCCTGGAAGCAGGCGATCAACAGGGATACTATACACTGATCTGGCAAAAAATCAATGGCCGGTGGTTAATTATTAGCGATCATTCCAGTGGTGGTCCCGTAAAGTGATCACTTAACCCATGTTGTTGTGGTATTAAACGGGTTTGAGTTTGTATCAATGAAAGTTTCGAGGTATACAAGCTCTTTACCACTAATATCTTCTATTACCGCGGATTTCATGCCACCGCCCTCAGGGGTAAATATCAGTTTTGAACTTCCTGCAAGCTCCCATGAACCTGTTTCGTCGTCAATAAGAGCGAACTCTATTACATAGGTGCCATCGCTGAAAAACTGGAGTGTGGCATCAGTGTAAGCAGCCTTAAAACCTGCAACAATAGTCTGTATGGATTCATCCACACTGTCTGTTGTAATATTCTCAAAATTCCAAACCCCGTCAGTTAAAAGTGTTTCATTGTCTTTCTTACAGCTGTTTAACCCTGTGACCAGGAATGCAAGAATAATAATAATGGATAATCCTGATATTTTTTTCATGACTGTTTTCTTTATTGTTAGACAGCAAAAATAGTGAAAATATTCAACAAATATTTTCCTATCTTGCAGCTAAGCAAAAAACTGACAATGAAACCAACACGTACATTTGACCTGCTTGACAGGTACATGCTTCTCTTTCCGGATAAAAAAGATGTTTTTGCAGCAAAAAAAGATGGTAGCTGGGTTTACCATAGCGCAAAGGATTATAATTCAATCGCTCATCACTTCGCTTACGGGCTGTTACAAATGGGCTTTGAAAAGGGAGATAAGATAATAACGATCACAAACAACAGGCCGGAGTGGAACTTTGTGGATATGGGAATGTCCATGATCGGTGTGATTCACGTACCTGTATTTACATCAATGAGCTGCGATGAATACAAGTACATATTTGAACACTCTGAAGCAAAAATGGTAATTATTTCGGATAAACGCCATTTTATTAACATCAAACCTGTATGCGACAGTGTAAGTACGATAAAGCATGTTTGTACATTTGATAAAGTTGAGAATGCCGCTAACTGGACAAACATTGTTCTGGATGGAGAAAAGGCGGGTGATAAAACAATAGCAGAAACAGAAAGAATAAAGAGTAAAATAAAGGAAGGTGAATTTGCTTCACTTATTTATACATCAGGCACAACCGGACAGGCAAAAGGCGTAATGTTGTCTCATAAAAACCTGGTGAGCAACTTCCTGGCTGCTGCTGAAGTATTTAAGTTAAACAAAGATGATAAATTCCTGAGCATACTGCCCCTGTGTCATGTGGGAGGCCGGATGGGTAATTACCAGACCCAGTACTCGGGTGCCTCAATTTATTATGCCGAGAGTATGGGTACCATTGCCGCCAATCTGAAGGAAATAAAAGCAACAGGTTTTGATGCTGTTCCAAGGATACTGGAAAAAATTTATGATAATGTAATTGCAAAGGGGAAATCCCTTAAGGGAATGAAAAAAAGAATATTCTTTTGGGCTGTTGACCTGGGACTTAAATATGAACCCTTTGGTCAACAATCATGGCTCTATTACAGGAAATTAAAACTGGCAGACAGTTTAATATTCTCCAAATGGCGTGAGGCCCTGGGTGGCAATGCCCGCATCGTGGGATGCGGAGGAGCAAGCCTGCAGACCAGGCATGAGCGTATTTTCTGGGCAGCGGGACTAAAAATCCTGAATATGTACGGCCTTACAGAAACGTCCCCTATTATTACCATTAACAGGCAGGACCCACCTTTATGCCGACTGGGATCTGTGGGGGCGCTGATTGATGGAGTTGAAGTAAGGATTGCGGATGACGGAGAAGTTCTCTGCCGGGGAAATAATTTGATGATGGGGTATTATAAAGACCGGGGTCTTACTGAAAAAACTATTGATAGTGAGGGATGGTTCCATACCGGCGATATCGGTCGCATAGAAGATGGTGTTTTTTTGAAAATTACCGACCGGAAAAAAGATATCTTCAAACTGTCCAATGGTAAATTTATAGCTCCGCAAATAATAGAAAACAGGCTTAAAGAATCACCATTTATTGACCAGGTAATGGTAACAGGGGAGCATCAGAAATTTGCCAGTGCACTGCTTGTTCCAAATTTTAACTACTTAAAAAACTGGTGCCAGTCAAAAAGTATGTCCTTTAACCAGTCAAACAATGAATTAATATGTATTGCAGAAGTGCAGGATATATTCAGCAGGGAAATCGAAAACATAAACAATACACTGGCTGACAGTGAGAAGATATTCAGATACAGGCTGGTCGCAGATGACTGGTCGCCTCAGAGCGGTGAATTATCACCAAGCATGAAACTTAAAAGACAGGTGATCGAGAAAAAATACAGTGATCTCATTAACAGGATATACCGCAGGAACTGATTGCTTTCCAAATTCAATAATTAATGCAAATTATAGAAGTTAATAATAAAAAACGGGCAAAATTATTTCATGATGTTGCAAGGGCTGTCTATAAAGATGATAATACCTGGGTTTGTCCGCTCGATAAAGAAATTGAATCAATATTTGACCCCACCTCAAACGTATTTTTTGAACATGGTACTGCGTCCAGGTGGATCCTGGTCGATGATCGGGGGATACCGGCAGGCAGGATAGCTGCTTTTATTGATGAAAATTCGGCCCGGACACATAAACAGGCTACCGGGGGAATGGGATTCTTTGAATGTGTGAATGATGAAAAAGCTGCTTTCACACTTTTCGATAAAGCCCGGGACTGGCTGAAAGAAAGAGGAATGGAAGCAATGGACGGGCCCATTAACTTTGGGGAGACGGATAAATACTGGGGATTGCTTGTTGACGGATATACTCATCCATCATACGAAATAACATATAATCATTCCTATTACAGGAACCTTTATGAATCATATGGTTTCAAACTGTATTATAAGCAGGAGGGATTTCATCTTGATGTTAAAAAAGAACTGCCTGAAAGGTTTATAAAGATAGCTGAATGGATTACAGGAAAACCAGAGTATTCATTCCATCACTTCACCTGGAGAGATATGGATAAATGGGTTAATGATTTTGCAGATGTGTATAATGAAGCCTGGGCCTCGTTTAAAACAGACTTTAAGCCAATGGTCCCGGCATATATCAAAAAAACCCTTAAAAAAGCAAGGGCAATTATTGATCCCGAATTTATTTGGCTCGCATACCATAAAGACAAACCTATTGCTATTTATCTTATGTGGCCTGATGTTAATATGATACTAAAACATCTGAACGGTAAGCTTGACCTGCCCTCTATGATAAAGTTTATGTATTTGAAAAAAAGAAAGACAATTACAAGGGCCAGGGGAGTACTTATGGGTGTTATACCCAAATACCAGGGCAGGGGCGTAGAGTCAGGTATTATCCTGAAGGTGGCAGAAGTGATGAAGCAAAAGACACATTATGAGGAAATTGAGTTTTCCTGGGTGGGTGATTTTAACCCTAAAATGAGAAAGATATTTTTATCAGTAGGGTCAGTTCCTGCTAAGCATTATATTACATACCGGTATCTTTTTGACCGTAATGCAAAGTTTGAACGATACCCTGTTCCGGGAGACTAAGATACAAGAAACAAGTAGAAAGATACAAGTGGTGATGCCTGTGTTGCAATTATATGCTTGTTTGGAGAACGGGAAGCAGGGACATATAGACCTGACAAATTATTTATCTTCAATATAAAGAATTATGAAATATGACATAATAATAATCGGTGGCGGACTGGGCGGTCTTACGGCAGGAGCAAAATTGTCAAAGGAAGGGAAAAAAGTCCTTCTTATAGAGCAACATGACCGGCCTGGTGGCTGTGCTACAACATTCAGCAGGGGAGAGTATACCATGGAGGTGGGGCTTCACGAAATGGACGGACTACATCCAGCCGATCTGAAAACGAAGATTTTTAACGACCTGGATATCTTCAGTAAAGTTGAGTTCCTCAGGGTACCCGAGTTTTACCGGTTTTTTAATAGCAGGCATGATGTAGTTATTCCTCATGATCCCGCTGCGGCAAAGGATATTCTTAAGAATGAATTTCCTGCTGAGAAGGAAGGCATTGATAAATATTTTGAGCATGTGCTGAACGCCCGCAGGATAGTGGCAGGCTCACGTGGTAAGAAAGACATAAGTATTGGGGCGTTTCTTGATGAGATAATCAGGCAGGAGGATCTTAAGCTTATTTTACTTGGCAACCTTGGATATTTTCATGATGACCCCTATACCCTTTCATATTATTACTATCTGAATGCACAGGGTAGCTACTACAGGGGAAGGGCCAATTTCGTGAAAGGCGGATCACAGCAACTGTCTGACGCACTTATGAAAACCATTCAGGAAAACGGGGGAGAGGTCAAGCTTAAGCACCTTGTAACAAGCATAATCCCCGGAAATGAAAATCTGTCTGAAGTTAAGTACAAAACAAAGGGATCTGCAACGGATACTTTTACTGATTCAGCCCGGGAAATAATAGTAAGTTCTTCCCTTCCTGCACTGACTTCCGGCATATTACCACATGATGAGGGAAACAAACTGGGAGAAGCTATTAAGAATATAGGAACAGGTGCTTCTTTGCTTACTGTTTATTATGGCCATAAACCAGACCTGAAAGCAACCGGAAATAAATATTATTCCACGTTTCTCTTTGATGAGTCGATACGCAAACAATCAGATATCAAGACCAATAACCACGCTGATTTCGATAAGAGGAGTTTTACTTTTGTGGACTATAGCCAGGTCGATTCTGCACTGGCTCCTGAAGGCAGGGGGGTAGCTGCTGCTTGCTGTATTGACTACCCGGAGGACTGGGATTCATTAAGCAGGGAGGAATATAATGAAAAGAAAGAAATAGTGGCTGAAAAAATTACGGCAAGGCTTAACAGGCTGATACCGGGATTTAAAGAAAGTGCAGACCATATTGAGGTTGGGACCTCTATTACCGTAAAACGATACACCCTTAACAGCAGGGGCGCAGTATATGGTTTTGCCCAGAATCCTGGCAAATCAAATGAGTACCTGGAAGCTTTACCCGGCAATATTCATATAGCCTCTGCATGGGGTAAGTTCGGTGGTGGCTTCTCCGGAGCAATCTACAGTGGGTATATGACGGCTATGGAAGTTTTAAGGAAAGACAAAAGATAAAAGACAAAAGATAAAAGTAAAAAGGAAAAAGGAGTGTACTAATCCCTATAAAACTGGACTAATTTCCTTTGTTTTTACTACTGATGATTCAAAGATATTAGATTCGTTTAATTCAAGCAATTCTTCAGGGTAAACACCAGCTTTGATTAATGAAGCTGTTTTTTCCCTGAAGA
>JAIPBU010000046.1 GCA_021738535.1 Bacteroidales bacterium
GTGCTGATAGTTGGCACTTGCACATAAGCTCATAAATATAGCACGCCGTCGAAGGGAGCTCCTTCTTAGAATAAGCTTCTTTATTAGCCTTAAGAACATGGAATACAATTAAATAATTATCCTGCTGAATCAAGCTAATAAGTTAGCTTTTTATACGTTGGATCTCCCTTCGACGGCTATCTGCAGGACTGATATTTTGTTATTATTTGTTGGCGCCACCGGCATATTTCTGACCTGCTGCCATCAAGGGCTCAGGGACCTTTGGAGCTGGTATAAAGTAAACTATATCCTTGCGTATCCAATGGAATGAATGATAAAAAAAGGCACGGATCTCCAGATCCGCGCCAGCGAGGAAGCTCCCCAGGAAGGACTCGAACCTTCGACCTACGGATTAACAGTCCGCCGCTCTAACCAACTGAGCTACTGAGGAATTTTTTTATTCAGCAAAATCGTCTTTCGAAATTGCGTGGCAAAAATAAAGGCTTTTAGCGAATTAAGCAATATATTTGTTAATTATTTTAAGGATTCTCTAAACTACTAAACTTATTATGAAAAAAGTACTCGGAATAGGTAATGCACTGGTGGATGTAATGGTTCCGCTTGATGATGACAGCGTTATCAATAAACTGGGATTTGCAAAAGGAAGTATGACCCTCGTGGATACACGTAAATCACGTGAAATAAAAGATATGATTGCTGACCGTGTTGAAAGTATGGCCTCGGGCGGATCGGCGGCAAACACTATTCATGGCCTGGGAAAACTGAGGGCCCAAACAGGTTTTATTGGTGCTGTGGGTGAGGATACTACGGGTAATATTTTCAGGGATAATATGAAATC
This sequence comes from Bacteroidales bacterium, assembly GCA_021738535.1. Taxonomy (GTDB): domain Bacteria; phylum Bacteroidota; class Bacteroidia; order Bacteroidales; family VadinHA17; genus UBA9300. The sequence goes on from JAIPBU010000046.1 coordinate 839, forward strand.
GGCCGGGGTGAATACATACCTGAGCACCAAGGATGATGATTCAGGCACTGCAGTGGCTATGGTTAGCAGCGATTCAGAACGTACATTCGCAACCCACCTGGGTGCTGCAGAAAAACTGACAGCAGATGACCTCGACAGATCAGTATTCAAAGAATACGATTACCTGTACCTTGAAGGGTACCTGATAACTAATATGAAACTGGTGGAGACTGCATGCAAATACGCGGAAGCGGAGGGACTGAAAATTGCAATTGATCTTGCCAGCTTTAACGTGGTGGAGGCTTTTAAGAAAGAATTTGAGCACATAATAGATAATTATATCGATATAATATTTGCAAATGAGCAGGAAGCCAGGGTATTCACCGGTATGGAACCTGAGAATGCTGCAAAAGAACTGTCGAAAAAATGTGATATTGCAGTAGTCAAAACCGGAGCAGACGGCTCACTGATACATGATGGAAACACAATCACGCCGGTTGAAGCAATGAAGGTTAAAAGCATCGATACAACAGGGGCAGGCGATCTTTACGCGGCTGGTTTCCTTTATGGCCTGGTGAATAATGCTGATATGGCAACATGCGGAGCCATTGGTACGGTTCTGGCAGGTAATGTAATAGAGGTGATGGGACCTAAGATAGATACTGACAAGTGGAACAGGATAAGGAAGGATGTAAATGAAAACATTATTTAGTAAATATGCCGCATTACTGCTAATTCTATTGTCGGTTTTTTCATGCAGGAGTGATAATAAGAAAACCTTTGTTGAAATAAGGGGTAACAAGTTTTATATAAACGGCAAACCCACCTATGAAGGAAAAACCTGGCAGGGAAACACAATTGAAGGTTTACTTTTTAATTCCCGTATGGTGCAGGGTGTATTCGATGACAGCAACCCGTCCACTGCAGCTCTCTGGAAATACCCCGACACAGGTAGGTGGGATGCCGACAGGAATACAAATGAGTTTGTTAATGCCATGGAAGAATGGTACAGGCACGGGCTGATTTCCTTCACCGTAAACCTGCAGGGAGGCAGCCCTACAGGCTATGGTAATAATGGCTGGGTAAATACCGCCTTTGAGGCCGACGGATCACTTAAAAAGAAATACTTTACCCGCCTTTACCGTATACTCAATAAAGCCGATGAACTGGGGATGGTTCCCATACTGGGCCTTTTTTATTTCGGTCAGGACCAGGAGCTTGCCAGTGAGCAGGCTGTTGTCAATGCCGTGGATAATACCCTGGACTGGTTAAACAGTGCAGGATTCAGGAATGTGATAATTGAAATCAATAACGAGTGCAATGTTGATTATGATCATGAGATCCTGCAGCCCGGGCGCGTCCATGAATTAATTGAAAGGGTGCAAAACCGGCAATATGAAGGCTATAGTTATCCGGCAGGTGTAAGTTACGGGGGTGGTACTTTGCCCGGCATAAATGTCCTGGAGACCGCTGATGTGATCTTCCTCCATGGTAACGGCGTTGATAATCCGGATGATATAAGGGAAATGGTTCGCAGGGTTAAGGTAATACCCGAATATAATGCCCAGCCAGTAGTATTTAACGAGGATGATCATTATGGCTTTGATGAAGAAGACTATAATCTAAAGGCGGCCGTCGATTCCTATGCCTCCTGGGGTTACTTTGATTACCGCAGGGATGGCGAATCTTTTGAAGAGGGTTACCAGAGCGTACCCGTAGACTGGGGGATAAATTCCGAAAGAAAAAAAGCATTCTTTAACAAAATCCTCAAGATCACAGGAGGATTCTGATGTCATTAGTAGCGAAGGCCGAAGGCCGAAGCGAAGAATCTCCCTGGTTTAAAAGTAATAAATGTGTTTTGTTAAGACGCCTGTGGATAATGCTATTGACCACCTCCGGCGGTCGTATTGTTTATGAATCGTTCCTTACCCACAGGCGTTACTGTGGCTATTGTTATTCACCCCCTATCTCCGGGGGTAAATTGATATGGCCTGTTCCTTACCCACAGGCGTTACTGTGGCTATTGTTATTCACCCTCCGGGGGCATGACTGTTCCTTACTCACCGGGCATAAACAACAGATCTGCTTTGTCTGAATCTTCAAACAGCTTTGCTGCAAATTCCTTAAGATCATTTACCGTAAATGCATTCAGGATATCTTCATAGTTAGCCGGATCATTATAATTTATGCCAGTCGTGTAATAACTATAAAGAGTCGACATCCAGTAGGAGTTGTGCTGTTTTGCTTCCTCCCTGTTTTTAAGAACATTTTTTACTGCTTTGCTGAGATATTCTTCGCCCGGTCCCTTATTTGCCAGGTCATCAATTATCTCATAAATTACGGATTTCAATTCAACAGCCCTCTCAGGATCACAATCAAATGATATCATTGCACTTGCTTTTTCAACTGGGAATTGCTGCAGAGAAACAGAACTGGATACACCATAGGTTCCACCCTCTTCCTCACGTACTTTCTCAGTGAAAAGTATGTCCATGATACCTTTAAGCACCCTGGCGGCCTGCCTGTTATATGCATTGAACTCAATATCCTGGGAATAGCTTATAACTACCGTCGATTTGGGTACAGACATGGGCATCTCTATTTCTTTAATAATTTGCCCTTCGGGATGTCTTATACCCCTGTCTTTCCACTCATCTTTTCCTTCGTCAGCAGATAGTGTACCAATGTATTTTTCTGCCATCATCCTGGCTGTATCAATACCGATATTACCCACAATGAAAAATGTAAAATCATCGGCATCGCTGAACCTGTCTGTATAAATATCTTTGACCTTATTAAACTCTATATCATTGATGAGGTCTTCATTTATGGTCCTTGAGCGGGGATGGTAATCGGAAAGGATAAGCGTCAGCGAATCCTGCATTACTTTCTGGGGATTATTGTTCATTGTCTGCAGCATGGCGGCAAACCGTGAAGTAATTGCCTTATGTGCCTCTTCATCGAAGCGTGGTTTTTCAAGTCTCAGGTAAAGCAGTTGCATAAGGGTCTCAAAATCTGCGGGTGTTGATGATCCGTTGATGTTTTCCGTTACTTTGCCAAGGCTGACACCCAGTGATGCTTTTTTACCTGAAAGCATTTTCTGCAGTGTGATATTGTCATAGTCGCCTGCACCATAAGTCATGGCAAGGGTTGACAGCAGGTAAGCCTCGGGTATATAACTATCTTCAACCAGTGATGTACCACCCAAAGAATAGGCCTGTACACTTACCTCGTCCTTCTCATAATCAGCATTTTTGTAAATCACCTTTACCCCGTTATCGAGGGTCCATTCAACAGCCCCAAAGTCTTCGAGCTGCTTTGTTGAGCTTATTGTTCCTTTTTCAGGCAGATACCCGACCAGTGATTCAGAAGTTTCAACATCCTCATATGCTTCAATCTCCGAATTCTCAACAGAGGATATTATTTCCTTTGCCTGTTCTGCACTAAGGTAAGCGTCTTCGCCTTCAGGTCCCTGTACATAAAGTACCCTGTTGGAGTCAGTCATCCATTCTTTTGCCTTTTCTGAAACTTCTTCAAGGCTGATGCCCGGAACCGTTCCTTTTACTTTTTCATACTCATAATCCACTGAAGCCAGGGGTTCGTTAACCAGGAAATGCTGCTGGATGTTCCTGGCCCATGTGTCATTATCTATCTTATCTTTTTCTTTATAATAATTTTCCCAGTCTGACAGCATCTCTGCTTTTGCTCTTTTTAGTTCACCGGTAGCAAATCCATATCTCCGTACTTTCTCTGCTTCTTTATATATTGCCTCAAATGCATTTTCTCCTTCTCCTTTTTTAAAGCTGGCGCTAATACTTAAAGCATCATAACCTCTGACAAGGCTTGAATACCTTACCGAGCCTGATATAAATGGGGGGTCACCTTTCTGTAGCAATTCATTTATGCGGGTAGACATCATTGAATTGAAAAGTGTCCTGATATACTGCTTCCTGAGGTAGTCTTCATTTTTTTCAGAAGGTTTGATGGCTTTATGTTTAATATACAGACTTACGGAATGTTGAGATGCTTCTTTATCTGTAGCAAGAATATAGCGCATCTCCTTGTGTTCCGGCACTTCAAAGAACGGTCTTTCTTTTGCGTTTTCCACTGCAGGTATTTCTGAGAACCTTTGCTTGATCTTTGTTTCTATTTCATCCGGGTCAATATTGCCTACAACTGCAATAGCCTGCAGGTCAGTTCTGTACCAGTCGTGGTAAAAGTCGCGTATAGTATTATAATCAAAATTCTTAATAATATCCAGGTCGCCAATAATATCCCTTTCGGCATATTTGGACTCTTTGAGCAGAACAGGCAGGAATTGCCAGGTCATCCTGAAGGAGGCATTTCTGCGTGTTCTCCATTCCTCGGTTATAACCCCACGTTCGGCATCAATTTCTTCTTCGGTAAGCAGGAGGTAATTGGACCAGTCGTTGAGTATCATAAGGCAGGTATCAACCAGTCCCGGGTTTTTAACCGGCACATCACTGATATTATAGACCGTTTGATTAAATGCCGTAAAGGCGTTTATATTACGGCCAAAAGCCACACCGTGTTTTTCCAGTGTGCTGATTATGCCGTTTTCTTTAACGGGGAAATTACCGGATCCGTTAAATGCCATGTGTTCAAGGAAGTGGGCAAGTCCGTTCTGGTCATCGTTTTCGAGCAGGGCTCCTACATTCTGAATAATGTAAAAGCTTGCCCTGTTCTCAGGTTCATTGTTGTGCCTGATATAATAAGTCAGGCCGTTTTCGAGAGTTCCCCTGCGTATTTCAGGGTCGACGGGTACAGCTTCCCCGCCGTTCTGTCCTGTGCTTGTAATACTGAGTGATACAATAAACAATACAGGCAGAAAGATTTTTCTTCCAATTGTGTTCATGATAATTAATTTTAGTTAGACAGTCTAATATTTAAAACAGACCGTGCAATTCTGCATCGATCTTATCTATTATCTGGCGCAGGTGTTCGTTATTATCCGGGAAATCATAAGCATCAGCTTCAATAATCAGCAATTTACCCAGTTTATATGATTCAATCCATGCCTCGTATCTTTCATTCAGCCGTTTCAGGTAATCAATCCTTATGCTGTTTTCATAATCCCTTCCCCTTTTTTGTATCTGGTTAACCAGTGTGGGTACTGAAGCCCTGAGGTAAAGCAGCAGGTCAGGCGGCTCAATAAGTGAGCTCATCAGGTTAAAAAGCGTAAAATAGTTTTCGAAATCGCGGGTCGACATTAATCCCATCGAATGGAGGTTTGGGGCAAAGATATAAGCATCTTCGTAGATGGTTCTGTCCTGTATAACAGTTTTATCCATCTTTTTAATATCAATGATCTGGCTGAAGCGTGAATTCAGAAAAAATATCTGCAGGTTAAACGACCATCGCTGCATATCGTCATAGAAATCGTTCAGGTAAGGATTTTCATCGACATCCTCATAGTGTGCTTCCCATCCGTAATGTTTTGATAATAATCCGGCAAGGGTTGTCTTGCCTGAACCGATATTCCCTGCAATAGCGATATGCATATTTATTGAATTATAAGTTTCAATAGTTAAAATTAATAAAATATATAAAGGTGCCTACATAAAATCGAGTAATTCATCCAGATACTTCCTGTCGTTTGATAGCCTGGGAACTTTATTCTGCCCGCCCAGCTTATTCTTTTTTTCCAGCCATTTATAGAAAGTCCCCGGGGGAGCCACTATAACGGTAGGTTTTGTCAGGGTAAGATCTTTGTATCTTTTGGCTTCATAATCAGAATTGAGTGATTTAAGGCTGTTGTCCAGCATGTCTGCGAATAACTCCAGGTCTGAAGGCTCTTTCTCAAACTCGATTATCCATTCATGATGACCTTTAGAGCTTGTACTCATGAAGTATGGTCCGGCTGTATAATCTGTAATAAGTGCTCCTGTTTTAGCTGAGGCGCTGGCAAGTGCTTTTTCAGCATTTTCAATAATTACTTCCTCTCCGAAAGCATTGATAAAATGTTTTGTACGTCCTGTGATCCTGAATTTATGTGGGAAAAGGTGGGTAAAGGTAATGGTATCACCTATCATATAACGCCAGAGTCCCCCGTTTGTGGACAGGACAATTGCATAATTTACATCTTTTTCCACATCGGCCACGGTATATGCCCTCGGGAAGGGAGAACCAATATCTTCGGTTTTAACAAATTCATAGAATATACCATAATCAAGCATGAGCAGCATGTCATCTGTCTGCAGGTCGTCCTGGATACCAAAATAACCTTCTGATGCATTATATGATTCAAGGTAATTCATATTATCCGAGGGTATAATTTTTCTGTACTGTTCGCGGTATGGCTTAAAGCTTACACCTCCATGGCAGAACAGTTCAAGGTCGGGCCACACTTCCAGCAGGTGGTTCTTCCCGGTGTATTCAAGGATATATTTTATAAGCACGAGGAACCAGGAAGGGACACCGGCCAGGTACCTGATATTCTGGTTAACAGTGCGTCGGGCTATCTTCTCCATTTTCTCCTCAAAATCTTCAATAAGGGCGATTTTAGCCCGGGGCGATTTCATGAGCTCAGCCCAGAGGGGGAGATTCTCAATAAGTATAGCAGACAGGTCCCCGTACAGTGATGAATTGCTGAAATTGTTTACCCTGTGGCTTCCTCCCAGGGTTAATCCCCTCCCTGCAAACACCCTGGTATCAGGTTTCATTCTTGAGTAAATGGCAAGAACATCCTTCCCTCCCCTGAAGTGGCATTCTTCCAGGGCTTCCCGGGAAACCGGGATGAATTTACTCTTTGAACTGGTGGTCCCGGATGATTTTGCAAACCACCTTATATCACCTGGCCACAGGAGGTTCTTTTCTCCTTTTCTCAATCTTTCCACAAAAGGTTCAAGATCCTCATATGTGCCGATGGGAACTGTTTCCTGGTATTGCTTGATTGAATCAATGCTGTTGTAATTATATTGTTTGCCCCATGTTGTATCCGAGGCTTTATTTATAAGGTTGACAAAGGTCTCAAGCTGTACCTCGAAAGGATAGGTCTTGAACACGTCTATCGAGATCATTCTCTTGGTATTCAGCCAGTTGATTATTGAAGGTATAAGTGCCATTTTCTTTAATTAGGGAAGTGCTAATATAATGAAAAATTAATATTGCTACTGCTGATCTGAGCCACTGAATATTTCAGAGTAGACCTGTAGTGAATGAATCTTCTTAAATCCCGGTATGTGCAATGAATAGAAGGCGAGTATATCATCCAGAAATTGCTTACGCTTTTTTCCTGATAATGCTATCTTGTTACATTCGGAGATGTCTGATCTGAGAAAGTCATTAAGAAGGGAAGAGTATTCCCTGGCCATGTAGTACCCGTGCAGCGGCATGTTTGGGCTGTATATTCCATTATGCATATCGAAGTAGGGTGAGGAGGCATTATAATTATTGGAAGGAGCAAAGCCCAGGTATTTTGTCAGACCAATAATAAAACCAATATGGAAATTAGGCATGAGCCGGTTCTCCCTGTCGAGGTATTCCAATGTTTCGGTAATATAATTATAAAGATCTTCATCGGGACCTGTTGGTTTAAGTGCTTTATACAATATTTCACCAATGAAGATAAGAAGGCTGTTCATGGAAACATCATAGGGGATATTTGAATAATTAAAAAAGGGACCGGCTTCTTTGACTACATGGAGATCCTTTTTTTCCCTGTAGTAAAACTCAATGCTCAGTATCTGCAAGGGCTGAAAGTATACTTTCCGTGTATTTCTCTTTTTACTGTTTATTCCTTTTACAATAAGGCTGAGTCTTCCGTATTTCCGTGTAAAAATATGGCTAATTATCCCGGAATCAGAATGTTTGATACTGCGTAATACTATACCTTCAGTTTTCTCCAGCATTCGAATTTGGCATTTATTCAAAAATACAAATTATAGTGATGCATAAGGACGGGGGGAGATGTTAAATTTTTGTATATTTAAATTTCAACTTTGAATAATATGAGCAACGAGTCAAAAGACAAACTGGTTGGAAGGATTTCAAAACTGGCCAAACAGAACCAGTCGCTTGAAGAGAAAATTAAAAAACTCCTGAAGGAGAACGAGAAGCTTGCAAATCAGAATGAGAGACAAAAGGCACTACTTGATAAGGTGGCGCCCGGTGATCTTGCAAAAGCGGGTAAATCACTGGCTGACCAGAGGTCGCTTAAATTTAAGATGGCCACTGTTCTATTTGCCGATATTCATGGGTTTTCCAAGGTTATGACAGATAGTGATTCTGCTGAAATAATGGATGAGCTGGATGAGATACTTTTTAATTTTGACAGCATAGTCTCCAAATACAAGATAAAGAAGATTAAAACAATAGGAGATACTTACATGTGTGCCGGGGGCATACCGGAAAAAAATATAACAAACCCTATTGATGTTGTTATGGCTGCTCTAGAGATGCAGAATTTTCTTAACGAATATGAAAACAGAACCAGAAAGGATGGGGGGCAGATCTGGGATGTAAAAATAGGGATACATACCGGTCCTGTGACTGCAAGCATAACGGGGAAGAGGAAAGTATCATATGATATTAAGGGTGATACCGTAAATACTGCCAGCAGGGTTGAAGGTGTTTCCGAAGGGGGAAAGATCCTTATCTCTGTCATGACCTATGAACTGGTAAAGGAATTTTTCCAGTGCGAGTATTTTGGAAAGTTACCTGTTAAGTATAAAGGGGATCTTGATGTTTATGAGGTAATCGGGCTAAAACAACAGTTTTCAGCTGATGAGGCCGGCATTAAGCCAAACCAGGCTTTTAATATTAAGTTTGGGCTTATCCAGTTTACGGATATACAGGAAATTTTACTGGACAAGCTTGAGAAAGAACTGCCAGATTACCTTTTTTATCATAATGTTAAGCATACCGTGGATGTGGTTACTGAAGTAGAGTTGATGGGATGGGCAGAGGGTTGCAGTGATGAGGAAATACTTTTACTCAAAACCGCCGGCTTATTCCATGATGCAGGGCATACGGTTGAGTATGACAACCACGAATACCATGGTACCCAGTTAGCACGCGAGATTTTACCGGAATACAATTACACACCTGAACAGATTGACAGGATATGTGAAATAATTATGGCAACAAAGCTACCCCCTCAGCCAAAAGACCTGCTCGAGGAAATTATTTGCGATGCGGATCTTGATTACCTGGGGCGAAGCGATTTTATACCGGTTTCCAATACCCTGTATGATGAATTAAAAGCTCAGAATAAGATAGGCAGCCTTAATGACTGGAATAAATTACAGGTGAAATTTATTTCTGGTCACCAGTATTTTACCAATACTGCCAGGAGCCTGAGGGAAGTGAACAAACAAAAGCAGATTGAGCGCATACAAAATCTTATTACCTGATAACAAGCAGTTTGGCAGAAGCGCTCACGCTGCCGTCTTCAGTGCTGCACAGGATTAGGTAAACACCTGTTGATACCATCTTCCCGTTGTAGGTACGAAGGTCCCATGTTGCATCTCCACCTGTTGATGTGGTTTCATAAACAAGGTTTCCCGAAACATCTGTTATTTTGACATTTGTATTTCTTGCCAGGCCGGTGATTGTAACATCATCATTATAGTTCTCACGAACAGGATTTGGATATGCATAAACCTTATTCATCTCACCTGACCCTTTAGTGCCGGTTTCTCTTACTACAACTATTCCTTTGCCTGTAGCGAACCATACTTCTCCTGTTGTTTCATCAGTTGCTACTGAAACGACCTGGTCAGAGAGCAGGGGACTATTGGATTCATTGTAGCTTTTTACCAGTTTGTCGTTAGTTTCGTCTACCAGGAAAGCCCCTGAGCTGTTTGTCCCGAACCATTTCCTGTTTCCCCCGTCAATGGCAATACTTAAGACCGTTTCTGTTCCAAGAAGGTAGTCGGCCAGGCCGCTGCCATCATTCCTGGGAATCTTGATCCTGCTGGCGAAGTAGTTATCTTCAAATACCCTTTCCGGGTTATAAAATACTGCGGGTCCATTACTTGTACCAATCCATATATGCCCGTCGAGATCTTCGGCTATGGAATATATGTCAGCTAATATATTGCCATCCTGGTCTTTAACTGTTAACTTTTTATGCCTGTCGTCACTAAAATTTTCCGGAGTGTTATTATCATCAAGTACAAAAAGTCCGTTTCCCCTTGGCAGCACTACCCATTTATGGTTTGCCCGGGTAATTATCATATCCCCGATTGTTGGCACATCAATAAAATAGGGCAGTGAAACCCAGGAGCCGTCCTTCATTTTCACTTTAATATTTTCCGGCATCTCACTCTGGGCAATCCACAGTCTTTTTTCACTGTCCAGTGCCATACCACAGATTCTTACAAAGTCTCTTCCGGGGATAATACTTCCCAGGGTGCTTTCATCCCAGTGATTAACCAGTTGCCTGTCATTGTATTCATAAACACCGGTTCCCCAGGTGGAAACATAGATATGTCCGGGTTCTCCAGGTACCGGAAGGACTCTCATTACATCCCAGGCGTCATATCTCAGTGCTGACCACCATTGCCGGTCTATAAATCCCGAGAAGCTGAAGGTGGTAAATGTATTATTCCAGGCTGCATTCACCCGGCCTCCTGCAACCCATACTTCTCCGCCGGAAGTTGATATGTTATAGTTGTTATTTATGTAGGGTCCGGCGGGTACATAGTTGGTATAATTATTTTCATCAGTACTGCCCCCGGCCAGTTGTACAAGTCCCTGGTTCCTGTCGGCTATGTAAATATCCTCCCCTTTGATAAGAGCATTGCGTGCATCAATTTCCGTTTCACCGTATTCGCCTATAGTCTTAAAAATTGATCCCGTGCTTTCCACTATGTTTACGGTACTCCCGGAGGCTATGATGAGTTTATCCCCGCTACTCTCAAAAGTATAATTAGCAGAAGGTGCAATTACTTCTACGGGAATAACGCCTCCGTGTGAATAAAACAGCACCGAGTCGTTTGCCATGCCGTCATTCTTCTTATTAGCATACAGTCCGTAAGTGGTTGAAGCCAGGCATGTAAAGCTGATGCCCTGTGTGTTGTCAACGGGTGTCCAGTTGTTAAAATATGACAGTCCCTGGTTGTTTACGGGTGCTTTATAAAGCCCATCTTCCGTAGCAGCAAAGATTGTATCACCCAGGATATTGACATCAAAAACCGGGTTTTTATCCCCATCGGCTGAGGGTTTGTATGTATCTTTTATCTCTCTTTTGTCAATGTCCAGGAGAATAATACCAAGGTTGCTGGCGAGGTAGGCATAATTACCGTAAGACCTGATCCTGTTAATGGATTTGTCGCCCGGTATAACAGTGTTTAATATATCAGGTATGTTGGTTGTTCTTCCATTGTCATAAAGGTCAATATTGCCTGATGTATAGGCAATAATAAGCACTTCCTTTTCTTCTGAATAATCTATGGTGCTAATACCGCAGTCATTAAGCCCGTTTACTTTAGAGAGTTTTCTTAATTCATTGTACTGCCTGTTATAAATACTTATAGCGTAATCAGTGGATGCATATACTTCATCAGCGCCTGCGGTAACAAGATTAACAGACCTGTAGGGCAGGTGATCGGTCCATGACCCTATAGGTCCCTGTGCAGGAAGGCATGCAAACTGAAGGAAGAAGAATAATATGTATAATAGCCGGGACATTTAATAATAAACTAATAAGCGGTGTTTATATTGTTTATACAAGTTTGTTCAGGAAGGCTTTTAGTTTGTTAACAGCTATAGCCCTGTGGGAAATAATATGCTTTTTCTCAGGAGGCATCTCCGCAAAGGTGAGTTCTTCATTGTCAGGGATAAATACGGGGTCATATCCAAAGCCGGCTTTGCCTCTTTTGCTTGTGATTATTCTGCCGCCGATGGTCCCTTCGAAAAAATACTCCCTGTTATTATATATTAGCGCCACCACGGTCCTGAAGCGTGCTTTCCGGTTTTCTTTATCCTTGAGTTCATCAAGCAGCCTTTCAATATTATCATCAGAATTTCTGCCGGGACCGGCATACCGAGCTGAGTGCACACCGGGAGCACCATTTAATGCTTCAACCTCGAGTCCGGTGTCGTCGGCAAAAACATTTGATCCAGTTTTTTCATGAACATATTTTGCTTTGGCAAGGGCATTTCCCTCAATGGTGTTCTCATTTTCGGGTATGTCTTCGCGTATACCTGCTTCAGACAGTGAAATAAGGTTTATTGAATTATCAATAACATCTTTTATTTCACTTATCTTATGCTTGTTATTTGATGCAATTACCAGATCCATAAATCAAAATTATTTCCAAAAATAATTAAAAATGACAAAAGTTTTCGGGGTAAATTTATATATATTACATTTGAGAATACCATGCAAATATTCAACTATCACAAACAATAATTAACGATTTGCCGCGAATTTACATAATACTGCTTGTTTTAATTTTTGCATTCAGCATGCCTCTTAAGGCTTATGATGATGAAGAGGATATTTGTATAAAACGCATAGTGGTAAACTATGATTCCCTGTTGTATGATGACGATACCGGCGAGGAGCTTAAAGAGTTATATAATCTTGAGAACAAAGAGAATAACCTTCTCTTCAAATGTTACTGTAAGGATCCATCAGCCAGGTTTTCTTTCTTTCTTGAAGGCAATGATGATGGCTGGACCGGCTGGATGGATGATCCGCTGAAAGAATATACAAACCTGTCTCCCGGGAGGTACAGGTTATTTGTAAGAGTATCCTCATCAGGCAGAATAAGCGATCAGTACCTTATCTCTGAGTTTGACATAGAGCCACCTTTTTACCTGACAACATTATTCTTCATTTTTTATGGTGTGATAGTTCTGCTTATAATGTTCATTATATACCGCCTGATAACATACAGGCATAAGGTCAAGCAGGCGAAGCTGGAATCTATTATACAGGAACGCACTGAAGAATTAATGACTGAAAAAGAAAAAACAGATTCATTACTGGCAAATCTCCTGCCAAAAGATACGGCTGATGAGATAATGCTAAAGGGAAAGGCCACCAAACAGAAATACAATTTTGTAACTGTTCTGTTTTCAGATATACAGGGCTTTACACGAATTGCTGAGGAAGTAAACCCGGAGATACTGATTGATGAGCTGGATAACTTCTTTTTCCAGTTTGACTCAGTGGTTGAAAAATATAATATTGAAAAGATAAAAACGATAGGTGATGCATATATGTGTGCCGGTGGCATACCCAACCGTAACAGGACAAACCCTATTGAGGTTGTTCTCGCGGCTCTTGAGATGCAGGAATATATGGGCAGGCTGAAGAAGGAACAAATGCGCAGGGGACTTAAATTCTGGGATATCCGGATTGGTATCCACACGGGTACTGTAATAGCCGGTGTGGTTGGCCAGAAAAAGCTCTCATACGATATATGGGGAGATACCGTTAACACGGCCAGCAGGATGGAGTCGTCAGGGATACCGGGGAAGATAAATATTTCGGGAATAACCTATGAATATGTTAAAGAGTTTTTCATCTGCGAGTACCGGGGCAGAATGCCGGTTAAATACAAAGGTGATCTTGACATGTATTTTGTAAAAGGTATCAGGCCTGAATTGAGGGCAGAGGGGAAGGCCGAACCAAACCGGGTTTTCATTAAAAGGTTACTTAGCCTTAAGATCCAGGACCTGGAAGATCATTATTTCAACTGGTATGAAGAAAATGTCCCAGGCAGTTTTGTTTTTCACAATGTAAGGCATATTAAAAATATTTGTACACAGGCAGAGTTGTTGTCCACTGCTGAACAGGTAGGTGATGATAAGGCATTGATAATAAGGCTGGCTGCACTCTTTGTGAAGTCCGGGTTATTGAGTGATTACAATAATCCTGTTGAACATTCGGTCAGCAAGCTTAAGGAGATGGCTCCCAGGTACGGTTTTAATGAAGACCATATTTCCGGTGCTGAAGTAATGATTAGAAATTTATTTGCCGGGGATAAAGAAAAAGAGGAAGTCAAAATACTTGAGGATGCTGTTTATGATTATCGAGGTCATGTTGATTATCCGGAGGTTGTGCTAAAACTAATGGAAGAAGAAAAGAACATGGAGGTAAAGTTTGATTCTGCAAAATGGCTTGAAGCCGAACAACGAAAAATTTCGGATCATTCATTTAATACTAAAACAGCAAATCTTTTGAAGTCATACAGTGGTAAGGAACAGTCTGAAAAACTGAGGGAGCACCTGAAACATATTTAATAACACTTTGGTGCTAAGATTTTAAAAAGTTAAATTTGATTTTTTAATTAAATAATAGTTAGGTCTATGGAAAATATAAACTGGAAAGATCTGTCGTTTGGATATATCAAAACAGATTACAATGTTCGAACAGTTTTCAAAGATGGTAAATGGAGTGAACCCGAAGTTACCGATTCCGAATATGTTAATGTTCATATGGCTGCTACGGCACTGCATTACGGACAGGAGGCATTCGAAGGGATGAAAGCCTACAGGGGAAAAGACAACAGGATCAGGTTATTCAGGTGGAAAGAAAATGCGAAACGAATGATTAATTCTGCCAGGGGTGTTATAATGGCAGAAGTACCTGAAGAATTGTTTAAAGAGGTTGTTTTCAAGGCTGTTAAGTTTAATGAGAAGTATGTTCCGCCTTATGAGTCAGGGGCTGCCCTTTATATAAGACCTTTACTTTTTGGCAGTGGTCCCGAGGTAGGTGTTAAGCCCTCAGCAGAGTATACTTTTATGGTATTTGTTACTCCGGTGGGTCCCTATTTCAAGGGTGGAATTAAGCCTGTTAATATGATGGTATGCCGTGATGTGGACCGTGCTGCTCCACTGGGAACAGGAGAGTATAAAGTGGGGGGTAATTATGCTGCAAGCCTCAGGGCTATTGTTAAGGCAAGAGATGCAAACTATGCCAATGTCATATTCCTTGATGCAAAAGAAAAGAAATATATTGATGAATGCGGACCGGCTAATTTTTTCGCCGTGAAGGGCAATACATATATTACACCAAAATCGGATTCAATTCTTCCGTCTATTACCAATAAGAGTCTCATGCAACTGGCTGAGGATATGGGAATGAAAGTTGAAAAGCGAAAGGTGGCATTTGAAGAATTACCTGAATTTGATGAAGTGGGAGCATGTGGTACAGCGGCAGTCATAAGCCCGATTGGCAAGATATTTGACCCCGATACAAATAAAGTATTAGAATATTGCAAGGATGGTAATCCCGGTTCTGTTCAGATGAAGCTGTATAAAAAACTCACTTCCATACAGAAGGGAGATGAGGAGGACAAATTTGGCTGGATAACCGTTCTTGATTAATAATCATGGTTTTCGGCTTTATCCTGTAAAAGATAAATTGTATTTTTGCAGGCAAACAAAATTGAGTGGCTAAATATCAGGAAGGTATATCAAAAGGCAGACTGAGAAGTTCATACTTTACCCAGATTGTAAGTATATCACTGGTATTGTTCCTTCTTGGCCTGCTTGGCTTTGTTTTAATAAATGCCAGGGAACTGTCTGATTATTTCAGGGAGAGTCTCAGTTTCTCGGTTATGCTGGATGAAGATTCCAAGGAAGCAGATATAAGGATGCTGCAGAAGGATCTTGATGCAAAACAATTTGTCAAAAGCACTGAATATATATCAAAGGAGCAGGCTGCAGAAAAGCTGAGGGAAGAACTTGGGGAGGATTTTCTTTCATTTATGGGGTATAATCCCCTGCTTCCATCTATTGACGTATACCTGTTTGCTGATTATACACATCCCGACAGTGTGCTGAATATTGAACGTTACCTGATGGAATATGATGCAGTTAATGAAGTATACTTCCAGGAATCATTCCTGCACCTGATCAATGAGAATGTTAGTAAGATAAGTGCCATATTGCTGGTATTCAGTGGGCTGTTATTATTTATTTCGCTAACCATTATAAATAATACAATACGTATATCGGTTTATTCAAAAAGGTTCCTTATCAGAACAATGCAGCTTGTAGGAGCTACTGGTTCTTTTATCAGGAAGCCTTTTTTATGGCGGAGTGTTATACACGGTATTATTGCCGCATTGTTTTCAATTATACTGTTAATGTCAATATTGTATTTTGTTGAACAGGAGTATTATTTACTTTTTTCACTTCAGGATATAGGACTGCTGCTTTCTCTTTTTGGAGGGATAGTAATAATTGGCATATTTATTAACCTGATCTCGACTTTCTTCTCAGTGAATAAGTACCTGGGAATATCAGAGGATAAATTATATTACTAAAATGGCTGAAAAAAAATCAAATAAGGACAATAGCGGCTTTGCCCTGGGACGAGAAAACTACAGGCTCATGGCAATAGGATTCGGGATAATTGTAATAGGCTTTTTGCTGATGATTGGAGGTAAGACCGATGATCCCAATGAGTTCTCAGATGCTGTTTTTAGCTTCAGGCGTATTACCCTGGCACCACTGATCGTGCTTGCCGGTTTCGTTTTTGAGATCTGGGCTATAATGAAAAAACCTTCAAAAAAGGATTAATATCTTTTTATCTGGATGGAAATTTTAGAAGCAATAGTCCTTGGGATAATCCAGGGCTTAACTGAGTTTTTGCCGGTTAGTTCAAGCGGTCATCTTGAAATAGGCAAATTTCTTTTTGACATTGATGCTGAATCAAGTTTCAGTTTCTCTGTTGCCGTACACGGAGCTACTGTGCTCAGCACGGTTGTAGTTTTCTGGCAGGAGATACTGAGGCTGCTAAAGGGAAGCCTGGAATTCAGGATGAATGATGAAACAAAATATGTACTGAAAATATTTGTTTCAATGATACCCGTTGCCATATTCGGCTTGTTCTTTGAAGAAAATATTGAAGCTTTTTTTGACGGTAATGTGGTATTTGTGGGCGCTATGTTACTTGTGACTGCGGCATTGTTGATATTGTCCGGACTAATGAAAAACCGTAACAGGGAAATCACTTTTCTTGATGCATTTGTCATTGGCATTGCACAGGCTTTGGCAGTGTTTCCGGGAATCTCACGGTCGGGGGCTACCATATCCACAGGTCTCATGCTTGGGAATAAAAAAGAGAAACTTGCAGGATTTTCTTTCCTGATGGTGCTGGTTCCTGTTATAGGAGCTAACCTTCTTGAACTTTTTAAAGGCGATTTTTCTTCAGCGTCCTCAGTAGGATCAGCGGCTATAATTGCGGGTTTTGTCTCCGCGTTTATTACCGGGTATCTTGCCTGCAGGTGGATGGTCAAGCTGGTAAGCAGGGGGAAAATATACTGGTTTGGGATCTATTGCACGGTAATTGGCTTTTTGTTATTAATACTTGGCTGACATGCTTATAAATGAACACACTGATTTCCGGGAAGGACAGGTTCTTCTTTTCGATAAACCATTGTACTGGACCTCGTTTGATCTTGTGAAAAAGGTTAAGAATCTTTTAAGAAATGCTTATGGGTACAAAAAGCTGAAAGTAGGACACGCCGGTACACTTGATCCGCTGGCAAGAGGATTGATGATCATTTGTACGGGCAGGTATACAAAAAAGATTAACGAGTTCCAGGATAAGGCCAAGGAATATGTGGCGGGCATTCAGCTTGGAAAGACAACACCATCGTTTGATCTTGAAACAGAGGTTGATGCTACCTTCCCTGCAGATCATGTGGATGAGGAACTCCTGCGACAGAAGCTTTCAGAGTTTGAGGGGGAATTTGACCAGGTGCCGCCACTGTATTCTGCAAAGAGGTATAACGGCGGAAGGGCATATGATTATGCACGAAAGGGAATAGATATTAAACTTGAACCAAAAAAAATTGTTTTCCACAAACTTGAGCTTATGGAATTTGATCATCGCTATGTCAAAATAAGGATATTATGCAGTAAAGGGACATATATCAGGTCTTTCGCCAGGGATCTTGGAGCAGCCGTTAACAGCGGCGCCTATCTTTCTGACCTGGCACGAACTGCCATTGGTGAATACAGGCTGGAAGATGCCATGTTACTAAAAGATTTTGAACTACTTTTGGGCCAGGTAAAAGAAAATATAAAAAATAATTAAACAAACGCAACAAAAGCGTTATTCATACGTATAAGGTTGGATATTTTAAAAAATACATATAAAATGAAGTTATCGCAATTTAAGTACAAATTACCACAGGAATTGATTGCATTATACCCGTCTCAGAACAGGGATGAATCGAGGCTAATGGTTGTTGACAGGGAAACGGGAAAGATCAAGCACAGGGTTTTCAAGGAAATAATTGATTATTTTGAAGAGGATGATTTACTGGTATTCAACAATACCAAGGTTTTCCCGGCCAGGCTGTTTGGTAATAAGGAGAAGACAGGAGCTGAGATCGAGGTTTTTCTTTTGCGTGAGTTAAACAGAGAACAGCGTTTATGGGATGTTCTTGTTGATCCGGCAAGAAAGATAAGAATAGGGAATAAGTTATATTTTGGTGAGGATGATGTTCTTGTAGCGGAAGTTATAGATAACACAACATCGAGGGGCAGAACATTACGTTTTTTATACGACGGAACATATGAAGAGTTTAAAAACACACTTTATAACCTAGGAGAGACACCCCTTCCAAAATTTATACAGAGGCCTGTTGAGCCTGAGGATGATGAGAGGTACCAGACAATCTTCGCCAAGCATGAGGGCGCTGTTGCTGCTCCAACGGCGGGACTCCATTTCAGCCGTGAGTTGCTGAAGAGGTTTGAGATACTGGGAGTGAATTTCAGTGAAATTACTCTTCATGTGGGACTGGGTAATTTCCGCAGTGTGGATGTTGAAGATCTCACCAAGCATAAGATGGATTCCGAGAGGATTATCATTTACGAAGATTCTGTAAAGAGAGTAAACGAGGCCAAGGGAAAAAAGAAAAAAATATGTGCTGTCGGGACCACGGTTGTAAGGACACTTGAAAGTTCTGTTTCCACGGATGGTTACCTGAAACCCTTTGACGGTTGGACAAATAAATTCATTTTTCCCCCTTATGAATTCAGTGTGCCTGACATGATGGTCAGCAATTTTCATTTACCTTATTCCACCCTTTTGATGATGGTGGCTGCTTTCGGAGGCTACGATCTTGTTTTCGAGGCATATGAGGAAGCTGTTAAGGAGAAGTACCGCTTTGGCACTTACGGGGATGCAATGCTTATTGTTTAATGACATAAAATACTGTTAATCAGAAGAACCATCCCGCGGGATGGTTTTTTTTATGTCTTATATTTTTCTATTCATCTTCAGTATACCGCAGTTTATCAAACAGCGCTGGTTTGCTCAATATTTTATATTATCTTTAATCCTTCCGGTTAATCCCGGACAGATGCAACCTAAAATGTAGAAATAAAGTCTTAAAATATAAATAGTTTTCCTTGCTGGATTTAAGGGAAACAGATGTATAAATTAATTGGAAAATCGACTTGAAAAAGAGTATCAGGCCGATTGAAATTGTATTATTATACTTTGCCTGCGAAACTGACATATAAATTGAAACCAGATACTCATCCGAGAAGTATCATTCCCTTACTGTTGTTAAAGACGCTGACATTGCTTTTGTTTGTTTGGATGCCAGCCTTGTCTTATTCTCAGGAAGTAGGTGATTACAGGACTGTGGGAGATGCCGATTTCAATAGTCCAACTAATTGGCAACGATTCAACGGAGGGGGATGGGCAGCTGCAGGAAATGATCCAAACCTTGGAGCTGAAACAATTTTTATACGAGCAGGGCATACCGCTACCCTGTCAGTTTCAGAAACGCTTGATCAATTAATAGTTGAAAGTGGCGGGATTCTTAGTATTAACAGCGGTTCAACATTAACCCTGAATAATGGTACAGGAACTGATCTTGATGTATCAGGTACAGTTAATAATTCTGGCATCATAAACTCACCAGGGGCATTAATTATTTTTAATGCTGCCGCAGTTTATAATCATCAAAGAGATGGCGGTGTTATACCAACTGCAATCTGGGATGTCGATTCAGATTGTAATATAACAGGTGTAACTAATACAATTCCCTCTGGGTTCAATCAAACCTTCGGTAATTTTACATGGAATTGTCCCGGACACAATGCAAACCTCTACATGGAATCCGATATGACTGTAGCCGGAAATATGACTGTTTCTGGCACAGGTGCATATAATCCAAATTTTAGAGCATTGAGGATGTCGAATACAGCTACGGGTTATACGATAAACGTATTAGGTGATTTAGTCATTGACAATGACGCATCATTTAAAATGAATAATAACTCCGGTTCCTGTACAATGAATGTTTCTGGCGATTTTTTCCTTAATAGTGGAAGTTATTGCATTGTTACAGGGCCAGCCAGTTCTGACTTTAATGTTGCAGGCAGTGTAACAATATCAGGTGGCGTTGTTATCATGCATGAGGATTTCAGTTCTACAACTGCCAGTTTTAATGTGGATGGTGATTTTTCATTTACAAATGGGACTATCACTGATAATGCAAGTGGAACTTGTGAAATTAATTTTACGGGTTCAGGCTTACAGACATACTTGAAATCAGGTGGTAATTATCAGAACACAATAGATTTTTCAGTAGCCAGTGGTTCAATTCTGGATGTTGGAACCAGTTTAATAGATGGAAGTAACGGTACTTTTAATCTGAACTCTGGGGCAGGGATCATAACTGCAAATACAGAGGGGTTATCATCAACATTTGGACTTGGAAGCATCCAGGTAACAGGAACCAAAACATTTAGCACCGGCGCTGATTATACCTATGATGGTGCATCTTTACAGATAACAGGAAATGCATTGCCTGCAACAGTTAATGATCTGACAATAAATAATTCGAGTAATATTAGTCTTACTAATTCTGTTTCAGTAAACAGCGATCTTTCCTTAACAGCAGGGAATTTGATTATTGGCACGAATGATATTTCGATCAATTCAGGTGGTCAGATCATTGGGGGTTCGGCATTAAGCTATATTGTAGCTGTGAGCTCAGGTGTACTCAGACATGAAGTACCATCCTCCGATATTTTATTTCCAATCGGATTATCTGCATCATATACACCGATTACTCTGAATAACTCTGGAACAATTGATAATTATGGTATTAGGGTTTTTCAGGATGTTCTAACCAATGGAACTTCAGGTACTACTGTAGCTGAGATTGATGAATCAGTTAATATTACCTGGGTGCTAACTGAAGGTATAGCAGGTGAATCAGACTTAATAGTTACTCCCCAGTGGAATGGTTCGGACGAGGGTATCTCTTTTGACAGGGCATTTTCATGTATAGGCTTCCATAATGGATCTTCCTGGTCTAAGCAGGACCCTGCAGCTGCAGTTGGCTCAGATCCCTATACGGCTGTACGTTCCGGTATAACTGGTCCCGGAGCTATAGTAGTTGGTGGTCCATGCACAAGATTTGGTAACGACAACCAGGATCCGAGTATCACCTGTGCAACGCCAGCAGCTAGTTATAATGCAGATGCCGGAGAGTGTTACTACACGGTACCAGACAACGGACTTGATCCGGTCAGTACAGATGATAACTGTGGAGTAGCGAGTGTAA
>JAIPBU010000002.1 GCA_021738535.1 Bacteroidales bacterium
AGTAATGGCTTGTTCTACAATAGTAAAACCCGATTTCTTTCTCATAACTTGAAATTTTGTTAGTGAATAATTTCGAAGTATAGAAAGAATCGGGTACTTTTAATAAAGCTATCCGCGAAGGCGGATTTAGTTCAACAAGTGGTCATAAAACATTGCGCGGATAGTGCTAAATTTGAACGAAATAACAATTACTAAACGGTATAGCGGTTTGATAGGAAAGTGTTTCGAAATGCGAAACGTTTCATATCACAGGCCGTTGGGCTTAATACTAAGATAACACCCTGCAAATGGACAAAAACATGACCATAGAAGATTTAGGATATAATGACACTTTAGAAAAACTAAGAAAAGAAAATAATCTTGAGGATTTTGAAATTGGACGAGTAATAGCCGAACACAAGGAAAGATATATTGTAAAGAGCGAAAAGGGTGAATTTGAAGCTGAGATTACCGGAAATCTTAGGTTCACAGCTAAAAGTCGAGAAGACTTTCCTGCTGTTGGTGATTGGGTTGCTTTATTAAATTGTGATTCTGACCTTGCAATCATTCATAGCGTTATTCCCCGAACATCAATTCTTTCAAGACAGGCAGTTGGAAAGTTTGGTGAAATGCAAATAATTGCAACAAATATTGATTTTGCACTTTTGGTTCAAGCAGTCGATAGAGATTTTAATATTAACCGACTTGAAAGATATTTGACTATTTGTTATTCTTCAAAAGTAAGTCCAATTATCGTTCTCACTAAAACCGACTTGATAGAATCTCAAAACCTTAAAGAAATAATTGAGAAAATTAAACAACGGATAAAGAATATTCCAATTTTTGCTGTCAGCAATGAAACAAAAGACGGTTATGACTCCATCACAGGATTAATAGAGAAAGGAAAGACATATTGCTTACTTGGCTCTTCGGGTGTAGGTAAATCAACACTGATGAACAATCTGTCAGGCAAGACCATAATGAAAACAAATTCAATAAGTAAAAGCACAAATAAAGGCAGACATATAACTAGTCATCGAGAATTAACTGTTATTGAAAGTGGAGGAATACTTATTGATAATCCAGGTATGAGAGAAATTGGAATAATTGATTCCGCAGATGGATTCGAAACCGCATTTGATAAGATTTTCAGTTTTTCACAGAAATGTAAATTCACGGATTGTACGCACACTCGTGAGATTGGTTGTGCTGTGATTGAAGCAGTAGAACAAGGAGAAATTGACAGAAAATCTTATGAGAATTTTTTGAAAATTGAAAGAGAGAAAGACCATTTTGACCTTACTGTTGCCGAAAAAAGGAAAAAAGAAAAATCCTTTGGGAAAATGGTAAAGAACTTTAAAAATGACATGCAGAAAATAAGTACTAAGCACAACACGCAATAAAAAACATAGGGCAGAAAGTGCTAAAATTGAACAATATAGCATTTAATAAACAGCATGGTAAATTGATAGGTAGGAGCTTCGAATGCCCTAAGTTTCTTACTGACACACGTTAGTGCCAAATAATAAAAGTATGAATGTAACGACTGAACATAATGAACGAATGGCAAAAATGACATTTGCATCAGTTTATCCCTATTACCTAACGAAAGTGGAATAAAAGGGGAGAACAAAAAAAGAGCTTCATCAAGTGATAGAATGGTTGACAGGATTTGATGAAGGTAAATTACAATTGGCATTCAGGATGGATTATACGTTTCGCCTAAATAAAATATTGTTTAAGTTTGATGCCTGCAAACAGTAAGTTTGAATAAATCTGTAGTGAATTGAAAAAATGGACAGCCGAAAATATAAGCGGGCAGGATAACAGGAGAGTCATTATTACAGGGGCTAACAGCGGTATAGGGTTTGAGATGGCCAGGGTACTTGCAGGTAAGCGTGCCCGGGTAGTTATGGCATGCAGGAATCCGGATAAGGCTGAAAAGGCTGCTGCCGGAATCAGGAGGTCTTATCCCGATGCAGACCTGTCAGTAATGCATCTTGATCTGTCTTCACTGGACTCTGTCAGTACTTTCGCAGCTGATTTTAAGCGAAAGTACAATAGCCTGGATGTGTTAATTAACAACGCCGGTGTTATGGCGACACCATACAGAACCACAAAGGATGGTTTTGAATGGCAGTTCGGGATTAATCACCTGGGTCATTTTGCACTTACGGGTAAGCTTATTGAAATTCTGATGTCCACACCGGGTTCAAGGGTGGTTAATATTACAAGCATCGCTCATTTTAATGGTATTATCCATTTTGATGACCTGTCTGCCAGGGAATGGTACAGCCCGATGAAGGCTTACAGGCAATCAAAGCTGGCCAACCTGCTTTTCAGCAACGAATTGCAATCAAGGCTGGAAAGAAAAAAGGCAGGTGTTATATCTGTGGCAGCTCATCCGGGGCTTAGTTCTACAAATATTGTTAAGCTGCCATTTCCTTTGACAGCGCTTAAGGACCTGGTGCTGATGAGTGCACTTAAGGGAGCTCTTCCTGCATTGAAAGGGGCAACAGATATGACTATTAAGGGAGGTGAATATATTGGACCGGCGGGGTTTAAGCAGATGTACGGTTATCCTGCCGTTCTTAAACCACATGAGAAAGCATATGATCCGTCACTGAGAGAAAAACTGTGGACTGCTTCTGAAGAAATGACAGGGGTTCATTATCCGGTTTTATAGCTGTTAACATTGAGGGATATACAGAGGCTGAATCCTGGAAAGGATTTGAATAAGATTCTTCACTTCGTTAGATTCTTCACTTCGTTCAGAATGACAATAAAAAAAGGCTACCCGGTTGGGGTAGCCTTTTCAACAATATATTTAAATAATACTATTCGCTAACATAGTTATAGCCTGCGATCATGGTCTCGGCATCCCAGTTTGCTGCAGGCAGGTCGCCGGTAAACATGCTGTTGGAACCGAATTTCAGCGATTTAACATCATATCCGAGCACTGCAAGGTAAGCAGACACATATGCACTTGTTTGTCCTGTATAGCAATATACAACTACCGTTTCATCAGTAGGGAGGGTTTTAAGGTCAGTTGCCAGAGTGAGTGACTCTCCGGGAACATAACAAAATGCTCCTTCTATATGTCCTGGAGCAGTATAATGTGCTACTGGCCAGTAATTTGCAATATGATAATTTGATGGACTGTCTGTTACAGTTGAGGCTCCAATAGCGTAGGCCCCAAAGCCTTCAGTCATAACTGTTTCTATTCTGCTATCAAGGATTTCTTCTGCTGTCTCAAAACCTGTATTAATCTCAGGAAGATTTCCTTCTTCAGGCTTTGTGTTTTCAGTTGTTTCCAGGAATTGTGCATAATAAGTACTCACATTGCCAGACTAACTGTCAAAATCTGAATGCCATGAGGTCATTCCAAATTTCAGTGATTTAACATTAGTATAGCCTGAAAGTTTAAGCAATGCAGAGCCAAAAGCTGCTGATTGGCCTGAATAGCAAATCACAACTATTTCATCTGACATATTGCTCACATTTGTTTCCACATGAGACAAAAGATCAGATGCAGCAACGTTAACAGCTCCTTCAATATGCCCGCTGGAAAAATCTGCAGCGCCTCTGATATCAATCATATATGGAGCCTGCTGTGCTGTGATTTCACTATAAAGCTCTGTAGCTGTAATATAGGATGGGAGATTGCTGATAGCAACAACACTTTCTACTTCTTGTGATAACAAGTCAGCTTCTACAATCGGATCTTCTTTCTTACATGAAGAAACGATAATCAACGCGAATAATGCGCTAAAAAAAATGAATTTAGTCTTTCTCATAATTATAAAAAATTTTAATAGGTATTGGATAATAATTTAATATTCAATAATTTTTAATTGGTCCAGTATGATGGCAGTTCATTGTCTACTGTTATATTTCCTGTAGCGTCAACTTCCCAGGAAAGAAGGTCATCCATAAAGAGATAAAGGTTCTTATTAATAAGCTCACCTCCCTCATTACGTACATGGCAGTTTGTATAGCAGGCATCCTGTGTTTCGGTACGACTTGTCCATTTCTGTATATTGTGAGGGGTTGTGAAGTTATAAGTCGGGAATGCTTCAAAATTTGAGTACTCATCCACCCCGTACACTTCCCAGTTATCCTGGACGGCAAGCGTTCTTCTAACCAGTGTGAACTTAAAACCTTCCTTAGTTTCAGGTATGGGATTAAGAGCTATTTTGTAATCCTGGTATGAAGGTATCCGTGCTCCGTCACCATGAATATGGCATGCGCCACAGTTATTATAATCCTGTGAATGACATACCTGGCAGTTGAAATCGTCATAGTGCTGGCCATGATACTTGTTGTCTCCTTTATCATGGCAATCCTGGCACTCAGGTAACTCTGTATATTCATACCTGTGGTCCACTGGCATTCCGTTGCCGTGTAGTTCGGCGCCGGTGTGGCAGTCTACACATTCAAAGTTAGCCTTTGTCAGGTGTACATCAGGTTCGGTGCCGGCTGCAATACCCAGGTATGCATGTCCACCTCTGGACGTGTGACAGCTTATGCAGGTGTTCAGCATGTCCGGGTTCTTTGTAAAATTGTGACCATCTGCCAGTCCGCCACCTGCAATGGGAGGACGGACCACGTGGCAGTTACCGCAAGTACCGTGGCATGTTGCACAGTTAGCGTTGTATCCCTCTATCTGATGTTGCGGAAGCTGGTCAAAATCTCCGGGTCCGCTGAGACCGCTTCTTATGGTTACCTTTCTCTTTTGTCCGGTACCGTGGTGCAGGCTGGTGCTGAAATCATCAACAATGTCGCCGTGGCAATCGCCGCATTTCTCTTCATATTGCATGGAGGGGTGCTTGAGAAAATCGTTTGAGTGGGCAAGTTCCTTGTCGGATGTTTTGTCTACACCATTATGACAGTCAGTACATTCCAGCATATTATGTGTGCCCGATTTAAAAGCTTCATAACCGTCTCCTTCCATTATTACCCTGTCATAAGGATCGTAATGCGGAGCAGCACCACCACATCCTCCAACAGGGGCTGCCGTGTCAGGTGAATATACTTCCTGTAAATGTGCATAATCGGTATGACAACCTTCGCAGGTCCCGTAAGGCAAAGTTTCTTTGTCTTTATTTGTCATTTTTGCACATCCTGCAATTAGCAGTGTTACAAAAAGGGGAAGGATTACCGGTTTTAACTTGCTGAATATAATCGTTTTCATAATGCAGTGTTGTGAAAAAATTAACAATTGTGTATAATAACCATCACACGCTGTAAAAATTGCTGTTTTAGGGCTAACTGCCAATACGATACCCTATGGCGTGAGTATTGATTTTTATTGCACTGCGACAGCTAAAAAGCTGATCTATGTCAGTTTTATGAATTGTTTTTCTATCTTTGTACGATAACAAGGAGATACACGGATGGACGAAATTTTAAGATATACTGCGTGTACAATCAGTTCAAATCATTGTAAGTGTTTTGATAAGCTGACACCTGAGGAGAAAAAGATCCTGGATAAGCACTCTGTTACCATTAAGTACAAGAAGGGTGAGGTAATATGCAAGCAGGGTAGTTTTGTTTCACAGGTAATGTACGTAGAGCATGGATTGGTAAAAGTATTTCTTGATAATGGTAATAATTCACTGGTTTTGAAGATCATCCCTGATGGCAATCTTCTGGGACTGGCATCCGTTTCACAGGATTATAAGACCTACCAGTATAATGCAATGGCTTATATTGAGTCAGATGTTAAGCAGATTGATATAAATATATTTCGTGAGTTATTGAACAGAAACCCTGAATTTGCAAGGGAGGTAATTGATATCTTAAGTGAAAACAGTGTACAGATCTATGGCAGGTTTTTCTGTCTTACTCACAAGCAGGCATTTGGAAGGTTAGCCGACATTATATTATGTCTTTCTGAGCGAATATTTAAGAAAAAGACATTTGAATTACCTCTCTCCCGCAGGGATCTTGCTGAGCTAGCGGGAATGAGTTCCGAAACTGTTATCAGGATATTAAAGAAGTTTAACGAGGAGGGTCTTATCAGTATGAACGGCAAGACATTTATTGTTCACGATTTTGATCGCCTGCAGCAGATCAGTGACAAGGGATAATGCTTAATTATGATCGGCCGGCTCCACATGTACGGTTGTTTTAATACCCAGTTCTCTGCTTATTTCTTTTTCAATTTTGGTTACAATAGCATGACTTTCTTCTATTGACAGTTTGCCGTTCATTATTACATGAAAAGTCAGCTCCGCGTGATTGACATAATTATGTATCTGGAACTGGTGGGGCCTTATATCAGCTTCTGCATTTTTGTCTACAATCTTTTTTATTTCGTTAAGAAGTTCATCACTTGGTTTTTCCCCCAGGAGTTTATCAACGGCTTCTTTTACTATCTGGTAGGCTGCATAAATAAGCATTAATGATATTATTATGCCAAGGGCACTATCGATCCACCATAAGTAGTTTCTGAGCATTATGCCTGCAAGAACAATTACTGAAGACAGTGCATCGGTACGGTGATGCCAGCCATCTGCCTTCACTGAGAGATTGTTACTTTTACGAGCCAGGTAAAATGCATACTGTGCAAGCCCTTCTTTTACCAGTATAGAGACTATTGTAACAATAATAGCTATTATACCGAAGTTTGCAGATCCTCTTTCATTATATTGTATTATGGAGTCTTTTATAAAACCATATGCTATTATGGCAAGAAGGATACCAATAAAAAGTGAAGCTATAAGCTCCCATCTTCCATGGCCGAAAGGGTGTTCCCTGTCTGCTTTTTTGGAAGAAAGTTTTGTTCCTGCAATAACGATAACTGAACTTGCAGAATCGGATAGTGTATGCCAGGCATCGGCAATAAGAGCTATTGACCCTGATACCGTACCTGCCCAGAACTTAAGTCCGAAAAGGGCAATGTTTACGACTATAGAGGCAATACCTTCATAATATCCGGCTTTATTCTTATTCATACTGGCAAGGTTTAGGGTCCGGAGATACTTTTATAGGCTAAATTTTATTCAAATATAACATTTACTGACAAAAAAAAGACCATCTCTCACATGATCGGATTTGCAAGGTGTTTTGGACTATTTTTGATTTATTCTGCCAATAGTTTGTGCAGTCGTATAAACTGTATTATATTTGCACCCACATTGCGGGGTGGAGCAGTGGCAGCTCGTTGGGCTCATAACCCAAAGGTCGGAAGTTCGAATCTTCCCCCCGCTACAAAGAAAAGCCTTGGCGCGAAGCGCTGAGGCTTTTTTATATGCCGCGTCAAAAACTTGTTTTTGTAAGCAGGCATATAAAAAAGCCTCTCCCATGCCTCGCATGGTAAGGCTTTTCTTTGTAAAGCAACCCCTCAGAAGATCATGAGCGAAGCGAATAATCTTCTGAGGGGGAGAGTTTATAAGGTTTATAAAGTTTATAAAGTTGATAGGGTTTAAAGAGGTTTTAGAGTTATAAAGTGTGAAAGTTTGAAGGGGTCAAGGTCAATTGGGCAGGTATTCGTTTTTGTTTTGTATGATCCGAAAAGTAACTTATTTTTACCGTTGTAATCACTCTCGTAGTATTTCTTATGCAATGTTTTGCATACACCATCATAATTGGCATCATTTTTTACTTCGCCTTTTGTATAATAGTATGGCCTATTTCTTTTATTGAACTTGAGCCTATTCATATACAGGAATCTAATCATTAGATTTCACCCATTTTCAAACACTTGTCACTTTTCTCAATTTAGGTAGCAATACTTTTTATTTCACAAATATTGTCTAAATTTGTGAAATACTAAATCAATATATAGATGCAAAGTGTTGAATATAAAATAGAAAAGACTATTAAATCAAAACCAAGAGGTAGTTTGCTATTCCCTGAAGATTTTAGCCAGAAAGGATCTGCTGAATCTGTGCGTAAAGCTTTGCAGAATCTTAAGGAAAAGGGAATTATTAAATCGGTCGCTCATGGCATCTATGTTCGTCCTATCATAGACGAGTACATTGGTGAGGTTCTCCCGACAGCAGAAGAAGTTGCAAAAGCTATTGCAAAGAGAGATAGAATTAAACTAGTCCCCACTGGAGCATATGCTTTACATGCATTGGGACTAAGCACACAGATCCCCTTGAAACTTGTTTTTTTAACTGATGGAGCACCTCGTACTATTGAGGTTGGCAAAAGAACAATTAAGCTAAAGAAAACAACCCCGCGAAACCTTAAAGCAAGAGGCGAAATAAGTTCGTTGGTAATACAGGCATTGCGTGAGATCGGAAAAGACAATGTAACAGCAGAAGAACAAGGAAAGATTATTGGATTACTACAAAAAGAAGATCCAGCTGACCTGAAATATGACATTTCACTGGCTCCTGAGTGGATAAGAAGAATAATGAAACAAGCTGTATATGATTAGATTTTACAGATTACCTAACGAAACAAAAAAGCGTATATATAAGAATGCAGGAGAGAAAAATAATCTGCCTGCATATGCAGTTGAGAAGGATTGGTGGGTTGCCCAAACACTGTCAATACTTAAAAATACTGAAATAGGCCAACATTTGGTCTTTAAGGGTGGTACATCTTTAAGCAAATCATGGAATCTAATTGAAAGATTTTCAGAAGATATTGACCTTGCAGTTGACAGGGCGTTTTTCGGGTTTGTGGGAGAACTAGGTAAAAACCAGAGAACCAATCTAAGGAAGGCGGCCAACAAATATATCACTGAAACCTTGGTTCTGGAAATGATAAAAGCCTTTGAAGAAGCCGGTTTAAATAATGTAAAAATCGAATTAGAAGAGATTAAGACGAGTGATCAGGATCCAGTAATAATAAATGTTAATTATCCTGCATTGATTGAATCACCGGGCTACATTCAACCAAGAGTACAAATTGAAATTGGCTGTCGTTCATTAAAAGAACCTTTTGAGGATAGGTCTATCCAATCAATTGTAGATTCAACCTATCCAAAAGCCGACTTCAAGCAAGATCCATCTACTATCCCTGCCGTGCTTCCGAAACGCACTTTCTTGGAGAAGATATTTTTATTACATGAAGAATTTCAGAGACCGAAAGAAAAGATACGGGTGGATAGATTAAGCAGACATTTGTACGATATTTATCAAATCTCAAAAACAGACATCGCTGATAAGGCATTAGAAGGTAAGGAACTTTATGAGTCAATTGTTAAACATCGACATAGATATACTCGCCTTGGAGGGGTTGATTATAATCTGCATCAACCTCAATCTATTGACTTCTTGCCATCTGAAGATTTAACGCCAGCATGGAAAGCAGATTATGTGAAAATGCAAGAGCAGATGATTCATGGAGATTCTCCAAAGTATGAGGATTTAATAGAAGCTCTGGCAGTACTGAAAGAAAAAATCAATAGTGTTGATTGGAAAATGGAGACTGAATTCCCAATGGCTAATAAACAGAAATAAAGGAGTTTTTGCGTATGGAATAATAATTAGCGGTGGGCGTTTTTTGTAAATGATACATAGCCACCACCCTGGGCAAGCCTTCGGTGGTCAAAGAAAGGCTATGACGGACAGAGAGGGAGGCGTAAACTTTTGGGTTTTAAGAATATCATTTCAACCACCGGGTCAAGCTTAGATATTCACGATTTTTAGTATCAATTACAATTCCTTCAGGTAAATATTAATTGGAATAAATGAGCTTCAGGGCGCAAATTATTGGAAAAATAACATGGAAGTTATGTATATAGGCCTAACTTTATAGAAATAATAGAAATATAATATGCAGGTAAATGTAAATAGGAAAGATACACCTTTCAGTCCTGATGCCAGCAGGGTAATTGCTCGTTTTTTATATACAGGCGATAAGCGATCATTAAGCCTGATCAATTCAGTTCTGCAATTAACAGAGAGCGAGGCCTCTTTTGCATTAAGCCAGACACTGCGTGATTATTCAATGAGGCATCGAAATATCTCGAAGATATTTGAGAAACATTTCAGCAAAGTAGTTCATTTGTTTCCCAAACTAGGTGTTGATCCTGAAACACTGACTGAAACGCAAAAGATTTTGATCGGTTCGTATTTTACAATGGAATACTCCATCGAATCAGCAGCTTTTTTTAATCCCTCTATAGTCGAACATCCTGATCAGACTGAAACCGGCCGCGGTGAACTAAGAGTTATAATTAGCTTCAGGGCAACAGGAGAAGGACATATATCTTCTATTGTATTTAGAACCGGCGTGCTGGATCAGAATGGAGAGCTAACTCTTGAGCCTGTTGGAAATATGCTTGAGGAAGCAGAGCATATACGGCGTCATGTGTATAACAAAGAGCAGTTCAACCGCAAGCTGGAAGAAATGCATAATGTAAAAAGTATCATTCCCCCCAGCTTAATACTGGATAAGTTAAAGGATGAATTCACATACGGAGAATTGCGAGCCTGCATTGAAGAAGCCCGAAAAGCAAATCACCTGGAATCAGAAAAAGAAATGCTTTTTAACCAGATTATATGGTTGGCCTCTTCCCATTATGAATTGGATTTTTCTTTAGATACGAACATAAGCGAGAGGGTAATCTTCCCGGTATCGGCAAATGAGAAAAATGGAATTGAGGATGCACGTTTCGTGAAATTCACTGAAGAAGATGGAAACCATACATATTATGCAACATACACAGCATTTGATGGTACCTCCATTCTCCCCAAGATGTTGGAAACGACAGATTTCTATCATTTTAAAGTTCTCCCCTTACATGGGGAAATAGCACAGAACAAAGGTATGGCCATGTTCCCGAGAAAGGTGAATGGAAAATATGCCATGCTCTGCCGTCTGGATGGTTTCAATAATTATATTTCCTTTTCCGAGAATATGACTGTATGGCGAGATGCTACACTGCTGCAACAGCCAAAGTATCCCTGGGAGTTAATTCAGATTGGTAATTGCGGCTCTCCTATTGAAACAGAAGATGGGTGGCTGGTGATCACACATGGTGTGGGTCCTATGCGCGAATATGTGCTTGGAGCCTCTTTATTGGACCTTCAGAATCCGGAGAAGCTGGTCGGCCGGTTAATGCACCCGCTCCTTATTCCAAATGAAAAGGAAAGAGAAGGCTATGTTCCAAATGTGGTTTATTCCTGTGGTTCTCTGATTCATAATGGCGATCTTATTATCCCCTATGCGATGTCTGACTATGCATCAACATATGCAACGGTTAATTTAAGAGAGCTTTTAAATGAGCTGAAAAAAAACACATAGTTCAGGGTATATTTTACCTTTCTTTACAAGCTAAAGTGATTTTGTGATAATATGAACCTGTTTGTTTTAAGATCGGCATTTAATGCATATATCCCTGTTCTCATGAATACCCCGGAATTGGTGATTGAATGAAACTCTTTGTTGCTATTTCTGCAGAATTTTACTGTACACTTTAAGGTAATCTTCTGTCATTCTTTGCCGGCTGAATCTTGAAAATACCCATTCTTTACAGTCATTTCGGTTTATGATTTCGATACCTGTCAGGACCTGTGCGGCTTCGTCAACAGAACTAACCAGGAAACCTGTTTTTCCATGCAGAACTATTTCAGGCATTGACCCTCTTCTGAATGCGATAACCGGTGTACCGCAAGCCATTGCTTCAACTACACTCAACCCAAATGGTTCGTCGAAATTGACCGGATGCAAAAGGGCATATGCTTTGCCTAAAAGATCAAGACGTTGCTTTGGTCCTGAATTTCCAACATAGACTATATCGTCGTTATTAATAAATGGTTTTACCTTAGCATCGAAGTATTCCTGATCCTGAATAAGTCCGGAGATAATTAGTTTCCGTTTCGTTCTTCTGGCTATTTGTATCGATTCAAAAACTCCTTTATCGTGGTGGATCCTTCCGAAGAAAAGCAAGTAATCTTCCGGTTCGCTGACAAATTTGAATTCATCGATATTGATACCATTGTATACTGTTGCGTCGTATCTTAACTCCGGACTCCGGTCTGAATTGCTGATAGCAACATAATGGCTGCTACTGTTATACTTTTTATAAACAGGGATAATTTTTGGAGATGAAAAACCATGAATGGTGGTTACCATGGGAGTCTTGAGCAGGCGTGAGTATGTGAGTGGCAGAAAATCAAAATTATTATGAATGATATCAAAGTTGTGGGCACGCTCCATTAAATGGCTAATATGCAGGCATTCGGCTACCTTTGGGTCAACCGAAGGATCCTCAGCATAGGGGTGTTTGCAAATCGATTCCAGCTTACCTCTTGTTTTGGAATCACCTGTGGCAAACAGGGTGACTTCGAAACCTCGCTCAACTAATCCTTCGGCAATATTGGAAGAAACCTGTTCCCATGGACCGTATTTACGGGGAGGGGTTCTCCAGGCTATTGAAGAGAGTATTGCGATTTTCATTTTTCTGCTTTTTAAAGCGGTTAAGTTAAGCCTTAAAGGGCTTGCCGGGGATTATTTAGGCAATGTTCCACAAGGGATTCCAAATTGGCAGTACCCACACACATCACAGTATCGGCAGCGCCCCAGTAAATTTTAACACTCCCGTCGTCCTCCGGAATAGCTGCACAGGAAAAAACCACATTATGTACATAACCGGTGCGTTCACAGGCTTCTTCAGGCTGCAGGATCCAATTATCACCAACAGCAATAATTTTCGACGGATCATGCAAATCATGCAGAGCAAGCCCCAGGCGGTAGACAGAACCATCCATAGTTGGAAATACACCATGATAAATGTTTAGCCAACCCCGGGAAGTTTTTATTGGTGGTGCTCCTGGGCCAATCTTCATTTCATCCCAATGATACTGCAGGGGTTTCATGATGAGTTTCGAATCGCCCCAGTATTTCAGATCGGGCGAGTAGGATATCCATACCGACCATGGAGATATTTCGGAGTGAGGCCGGTCAAGCCTTGCATAAAGTCCCCCGAACTTTTCCGGGAAGATAACCACGTTCCTGTAGTCGGCTTCGGTAATCAGGGCATATCTTTCAATAGTTTTAAAATCCCTGGTTTTCGCCAGACCTATACGCACACCGTGTCTGGAATAGGCACTATAGGTGATCAGGTATTCACCCTCTAAAAATACAATTCGAGGATCTTCAACTCCAAAGTCTTCATATTCCTTAAATGGCTCATTGCGAGCCGGTACCATGAAGGGATCTTTATCTGCCCTGAAATGAAAGCCATCATCACTCTCAGCCTTACCAAGTATACTACGTCCGTTGTGCAAGTGGGCACGGAAAATCATTATATATTTTTTGTCATGCTTTACAACAGCGGCATTATGGACAGTTGCAACAGGGTACGGCACATCCTCTTTTGTGAGGATTGGGTTTCCGCTGTAGCGTGTGATTAGCGGAGAATTTTTTATAAAAGACTCGGCCATGATTACTGTTTTAATCGTTTACATGCAGTTCCTCGTAAGCCTGTTGTACTGTCAGATGGGAAATCAGATACGCCAGTGAGCTCTCAGCACCCTGATTCCTGTTTACCCCATACTTTTCAAATCCGTCGCAACACCCTTTAGTCTCAAAATCGAAGAGACTCATACGCAGGTCATTCTCACCCAGAAACCATAAAAAGGAAGTATAGAGTTTAGCCAGGAATTCTTTATCGCCGGTAAGACGATAGGCCTGGTGGTACATTAACACCATTGCCATGGCATCAATCGGCTGCTGGGCAAATACAGATCGTTTCCCATTCTCCTTATACCATTTTTCATTCCCAATAACGGATAAGTAATTTTCCTTTAGTGTATGCATAGTCAGGAAATTCATTGTATCAATCCCAACCCGGGATATCCGTTCGTCGTGAAGTATTTCGGCTGATTGCAGCAGCGCCAGGGGTAAAATCCCATTATCATAGGCAAGCAGAGATTCGAACCATTTCCAATTCTCGGAACTGTTTTCTTCATAATTTTTGACCAGTCTGTTGGCCATTTTGCGCAGTCTCTCAGTCATAGAATAATCCCCATAGTTCGATTTCAGATAGTAGCACACTCCGATCATTGTGTTTGCTATACTCCTGATAGACTGCAGTTTTTCGAAGTTAGGCGATGCGTTAAAAAACATCAGTCTGCCTGCCTGGAAAAAGGCATCAGTTGGAGCATTGTCCAGCAAATACCCCAATGCCCATATTGTTCTTCCGAACGAATCTTCCGATCCCAGCTCATCCAGGAAATTCCTATTATAACTAATGAAATTCCGGAACGTTCCATCAGGATTCTGCATATATTGGATGTAGCTCAAATAGATAGAAGACAACTCCAGGGCCCGGGAATCCCTGGTTTGATGGTAGACCATCAATACCATCAATAAAGCCCTTGCATTATCATCCAGACAGTAACCTTCCTCCAGGTTTGGGATTCCAAACTTTGCATGTTGTAGAATTCCGGTATCATCGGTGAGCCGGTTAATATGCTTAAGTGAGAATTCCGGCAGGATAGTCAGGTCAAAAGCAGGCCCTTCCTTTTCAGCAGGTATGCGATTCTCTGCCATAACACGTGATGCCAGTTCAAGATAGTTACTCCCTGATTTTGGCCAGGTGATTTTCCTGCCATGGGCAGCAGCTTTCTCCTTCAACTCGTTAAGTTCTTCAGGATGTTTTATGAGGCGGATTAAAAGCGAGGTGAGCTGTTTTGAATCGTGGAAATTAAAAAACAGCCCCCGTCCCTCAGAAAGTAATTCTTCAGCATGCCAATAGGGAGTTGAAATAACTGCTGAGCCAACACCAACAGCATAGGAAAGCGTTCCACTGGTAATCTGGGACTCGTTGAGATAGGGTGTAATGTAAATATCACACGCGTACAAGTATTTAAAAAGATCCTGTTCGCTAAGGAATTCATTCAGGAATATCACATGCTTATCAAGGTTCAGGCTCTTAACCAGTTGTGATAAAAAGACCCGGTACTCCTCACCGGAATGGCGCAATACATTCGGGTGTGTTTTTCCTAAAATTATATAAATAAGCTCAGGATACTTTTTAACCACGTCCGGCAAGGCCTTAATAACGGTTTCAATACCTTTATTCCGTCCGATAAAACCAAAAGTTAGCAGCACTTTTTTGTTCTCAAGTTTAAACTCCTTTCTGGATTCCTCCTGACTAAAATAAATGTCAGGGACACCATGCTCTATAAGAACAATCTTCTCCCCGGGAACATTATATCTTTCCACCAGAAATTTAATCGCTTTATTTGTCATCACAACAAGGGTGTGTGCCATTTTACATATCTCAGAGAGAACGGCCTTTTCGTTATAGGATGGATTTTTAAGAATAGTATGCAGCGTAACAATCAGTGGAATTTCGAGCCTGTGGAGCATTGGAAGTATATATACACCACTCTGCCCGCCATAAATACCAAATTCATGCTCGAGAATACATATATCGGCGTCACTCTGGTTAATAAACTTTGCTGCATTGATGTAATCTTCCTGGTATTCCTGCCTGATAGTCAGTTTTACTTCAGCCGGGTATTCATATTCAAGACCACTATCATTCATGGCCACGACAAACCCGGAGCTCTCAGGCATATTATGTCCATGGTTTTCCAGCATGGAGTTGAACAGATTCCTGGTGAAGGTGCCAATTCCGCATTCTCTGGGCGGGTATGTGCCAATATAGGCTATTTTCATTTGACCTTGTTTTGTGTATTGTTTTCTCTTTCAGGGTCTTAATACTCACTTTTTGCTGTGTTGTTTCTTAGTTTCTTTTGATTTTGAAATGATTTTCAATAGTTACTTAGATTAAAGAATGATGCCTTCATATGCGATTTTCATAATAACATAATTTTAGCCTGATTTTCCAAATCTCTTTTTATTGTCTTCTGGCAGCGAATACATAGCATATTTTTCATGTATGTTTTCAAAGAAGGCAGTTTTTTCTGAAAGCACCCAATAACCAAAGTTACTCAATATTTCTGAGATTCCTGAAAATATGATGATTAAGAACCATCTTCCATGGCTCAATCCGAACCACTCAAAGCCGATTCATATTGTATGTTACCAGCTCTGGATTTAAGAATTCCCTCCCTCTCCCCAAAATTCAATAAGCGGAAATAAATTGTTACTTTTGCTGTTCAGTTTGTTGTGATCTAATTTGCAACTACTATCTTAAGATTTTTTTAATGTGATCAAATATCTACAACTATGCCAAGGGTATTTAAAGCAACCAATATTGAAAACGAAGATAAAGAGGTCAAAAAGGACTATCTTGACAGGCATATGCCCCACGTTATATGCCATGATAAGGTAAAAAGGGGTGATGTCTTCCGTGTTAAGGTGAAGATGGGTGAAAATTATACCCACCCTGACGACCATGATCATTACATCAGCACCATACAGTTATGGAACAGAGAAACATTACTGGCAGAAACAAAATACTCATCCGGTGCTTATGGAAACGAGGGATCCAATGTGGAAGTAGATTTCTATATTGCCGCTCCGGAAGTGTCAATGAACCTGTCGGCCATGGCTGTATGCACAAAGCACGGGCTGTGGCAAAGTGAGGATAAGCAAGTAAAAGTTATTTAAAAACCTGCAATTTCAGGAAGCATTTTTGCAGTAATGTATTATGGCAAAAACCGATAATAAAAAAAGAAGCTGGAGGGATAAGTACCGCTTTGCAATTTATAATGACAAGACTTTCGAGGAAGTATGGCGCATTAGGATGACCCGCTATAACGGTTTCCTGCTGCTTGTTTTTATGATCCTCTTTATTGTTGGGGTCACTACTCTTCTTATTTCTTTTACAAACCTGCGTGAGTTCATCCCGGGATACCCGGATGGTAATACCCGCAGGAATATTATAATGAATGCACTTCGGCTGGATTCCCTGGAGCGCGAACTTGAGTTACGCGACCAGTATTTCATGAACCTGAATGCGATAATTTCAGGCAGGGAACCTGTTGACAGGGTGGCAGGTCAGGACACTATGGCCAGCTATAATGATATTGAATTCAGTGAATCCGAAGAAGATTCCCTTTTACGGGCGCAGGTTGAACAGGAAGAAAGGTATAATCTCAGCTTTATGGCCGGTAACGAAGACCAGAATTTTAACCTGTCAAACATACATTTTTTTCCGCCTGTTAAAGGTATTGTCTCAGGTCATTTCAATCCCCGTACAAAACACTACGGAACCGATATAGTTACCTCGCCCAAAGCGGTTGTATCTGCAACCCTTGATGGCACGGTTATGTTTACCGGCTGGACTATGGAGACAGGATGGGTAATACAGATACAGCATTCAAACAACCTCATATCCGTTTATAAGCATAATGCAACCCTGCTCAAGGAACCGGGAGATAATATTGTTGCCGGGGAAGGTATTGCCGTTGTAGGCGACTCAGGAGAACTATATACATCAGGCCCGCACCTGCATTTTGAAATATGGTACAAGGGTGAAGCTGTAAACCCGGAAGATTATCTGTTATTCTAAATTTTTTACAGGAGGTTAATGTGAAGAGACTGGCAATTCTTGGTTCAACCGGTTCAATAGGTACCCAGACCCTGGAAGTGATAGATCAACACCCTGACTCTTTCTCAGTGGAAGTTCTGACGGCCAATAACAACCATGCCCTCCTGGCCGTGCAGGCACGTAAATATTTGCCTGATACCGTAGTTATTGTAAACAGTGACTATTACAATGATCTTAAGCGGGCATTATCAGACCTGCCTGTAAAAGTTTATGCCGGGCTGGAAGCCGTTGAGCAGGTTGTGGAACAGGAAAACATAGATACAGTTGTAGCTGCGATGGTCGGATTTTCCGGCTTGAAATCCGTGGTGAAGGCCATTGCTGCAGGCAAAGATATTGCTCTTGCAAATAAAGAAACACTTGTTGTGGCAGGGCACATAATTACATCAATGGTAGCCAGGCACAAAGTAAGAATTCTTCCTGTTGACTCAGAACATTCGGCAATATTGCAATGCCTGGCAGGTGAGACAGGTAATCCCGTTGAGAAGATAACATTGACTGCTTCCGGAGGCCCTTTCAGGACATACACGCCAGGGCAGATGCATGAAGTGAGGCCTGAGCAGGCTTTGAAACATCCCAACTGGGATATGGGCAGCAAGATAACAATTGATTCAGCTTCAATGATGAACAAGGGACTGGAGGTTATTGAGGCCAAATGGTTTTTTGACCTTGAGCCCGGGCAGATAGAGGTAATTATTCACCCGCAGTCAATTATTCATTCTTTCGTTCATTTTGCAGACGGCAGCATAAAGGCCCAGATGGGTTTGCCTGATATGCGCCTCCCCATTATTTATGCACTTACTTACCCGGACAGGATGGAGACTGATTTTCCAAGGTTTGATTTTGCAGAGTGTAATAAGCTTAGTTTTGAAGAGGCTGATACAAAAAAATTTCGTAATCTTGCACTCGCTTATAAAGCACTCGAAAAAGGAGGGAATCTCCCCTGTGTTATGAATGCTGCCAATGAAGTTGCAGTAGAAGCATTCCTCAAGGGACGTATCGGGTTTATGCAGATGACAGAATTGATTGAAACAATAATGGAAAAGTCTGTGTTTATTAATAATCCGGATATCGAAGATCTTGAGCAGGTTGATAAAGACAGCAGGCTGGAAGCCCGGAGCTATATTGATAAATTTAAAGTGAAATGACGGTACTTATAAAAATATTACAATTTATTCTGAGCCTTTCATTGATAGTGATTATCCATGAAATGGGCCATTACTTTTTTGCCAGGCTCTTTAAAACAAGGGTTGAAAAATTCTATCTCTTTTTTGATGCCTGGTTCTCCCTGTTCAAGTTTAAAAAGGGTGAGACGGAATATGGCATAGGCTGGATACCCCTGGGTGGGTATGTGAAAATCTCCGGGATGATAGATGAGTCTATGGATAAGGATCAGATGAAGCAGCCCCCCAAGCCTTACGAATTCCGCTCTAAGCCATCCTGGCAAAGATTGCTGATTATGCTGGGTGGTGTGTCCTTTAATTTTATACTGGCCATAGTGCTTTATATTATCGTTCTTTTCTCCTGGGGAGAAACCTACCTCCCGGCAGAGAATGTTAAATATGGTATAGTAACCGATTCTATAGGCCATGAAATGGGATTGAAAGACGGGGATAAGATACTTGCTGTTGATGGTCAGCGCATTGAAAGATTTAACCAGATAATACCCGATATCATCCTCAACGAAAGGCAGCAGATGACGGTTGAGCGTGATGGTGAAAAGGTACGGATTGATATCGATAAGAAATTTATACCCTATATTATCAAAGGGCAGGGTATGATAGCACCTAGAGAACCATTCCCGCCACTTGAAGTAGATGCTTTTCAGAGAGTCTCCCCCGCAAAACAAGCCGGTTTGCAACGAGGCGATAAAGTTGTGGGTATTGATGGGAAAGAGTTTGACTTTTACCATGAATATGCAATGTATATAAGCGAAAAAGCAGGCGATGAAGTAACTGTGAACCTGCTACGGCAGGGGGATAGTCTCAATATAGACCTCACCCTGACTAACGAAGGGATGATGGGTATCAAACTTAAGCCCTTTGATCGTGCACTTGAATATGAGACCATCAAATATGGCTTCTTTGAATCCATACCTGCAGGTATTGCCAAAGGATTTAAAAGCCTTGGTGATTACCTGAAACAGTTCAGGCTCATATTCTCAAAAGGAACAAAAGCACATGAATCACTGGGTGGCTTTATTACCATAGGAAGCATATTTCCTTCAGTATGGAACTGGCAGGCATTCTGGGAACTGACAGCTTTCCTGT
Organism: Bacteroidales bacterium; assembly: GCA_021738535.1. Taxonomy (GTDB): domain Bacteria; phylum Bacteroidota; class Bacteroidia; order Bacteroidales; family VadinHA17; genus UBA9300. The sequence goes on from JAIPBU010000002.1 coordinate 19,684, forward strand.
CGGTAATACTGGCTATAATGAATATTTTGCCTATACCGGCTCTCGACGGGGGGCATGTTATGTTCCTTCTTTATGAAGTAGTAACAGGCAGAAAACCAAGTGATAAGTTCATGGAATATGCGCAGATTACAGGAATGATTATCCTTCTTGCACTGCTTATTTATGCTAATGGTAATGATATAATACGATTGTTGAATAAATAGCTTTTTTTTAATTAACTTTGTACCAATTACTAATTGTAAACAATTATTATTATGAACGTTCTAGCCGGCATGTTTGGACCAACTGAGATAATCCTTATTGTTCTTGTTGTTGTTATTCTATTTGGTGGGCGTAAGATTCCGGAGCTGATGAAAGGTATAGGCCAGGGAATGAAAGAATTTAAGAAAGCCACCAAGGACGAATCCGGGGGTGAATCCGGTAAGCAGGAAGAAAAACTGGAGGGAGAGAAATAGTACATACTATACTATAAAACTAACAGGCCTGCTCAAAGCAGGCTTTTTTTTTATCTCCAAATGCATTAAGTTTGATAAGTGTTAAGCTCCGTAATGTTGTCAATAATAAAGAAGAGCTGACATATTGGATTAAACGAATTATTAATGAAGAGCATATGAAAAAGATATTATTCATTTCAGTATTTACTGCAGCACTGCTGCTTGGCTCCTGCGGTGATTCCACACCGGGCGGCAATATGCTTCCCAATGTGTCGGGCAGTTCAGGCGAGATACTGGTTGTAATGGACAGAGCTGAATGGGAAGGTGAGCTCGGTGAAAAAATCAGGAGCGTACTCGCCGACCCTATTGACAGGTTGCCACAGCCTGAGCCTGAATTTGACCTTGTGAATGTTACTCCCGGCGCCTTCTCAAAACTGTACCTTACTCACAGGAATGCAGTAATGATTGACAAAAAGGTGGAAGACGGGCCTAAGGTAACCTTCCTTGAAGATACCTATGCTCTTTCTCAGCTGATTATTAATATCCAGGGTGAGACTAAAGAGGATATTATGGACCTTCTGGATAAAGAGGGACAGGCAATTGTCAATAAGATCAACATTGCTGAACGCGACAGGTGGATAAAAGTCTACAAGAGATCAGTAAACAGTGTAATATTCAATAAGCTAAGAGACAAATACGGGATGAATATCCATATGCCCTCCAATTTTGCACTCGACGTTGAAGAGCCGGGCTTTATGTGGTTCTCGTATGAAACACCAACCACAACACAATCCATACTTATTCATTACTTTGATCTTGACGGGGGCAACTATTTTAACAGGGACAGTATTGAAAGCATCCGTAACAGGATGACGCGTAAGAATGTTAAAGGACCGTCTGATGGTTCTTACATGACTATTGAGGACAGAGTCCCCATTCGTTACAGGCAGTTCAGGTTCAGGAACAGGAATTACGCTGAGATGAGGGGATTATGGACCCTGGAGAACGGGTTTATGGGAGGTCCCTTCGTTAACCTTGTTACTCAGGATGAAGTGAATGACAGGTTTGTGATGGTCGATGCCTTTGTATATGCTCCTAACGAGGAGAAGAGAGAGCTGTTGCGGCAGGTTGAAGCAATTATCTATACCATCAGCTTTCCCGATGATAAGGAGGTAGTTGTTACTCCGGGGAAATAGATAAAAGCCAGTTACTCCACAGCTTCATATTTCTGGTTTCGCTGGTATGGAATATATCCTGCCTCTTTGATGATGGCCTTAAGCTGCCTGGCATCATACATGGTTGATGAACCTGCTGCACTTACAACATTTTCTTCTATCATTACTGATCCCAGGTCGTTGGCCCCGGAATGAAGTGTTATAAGGGCCGCTTTTTTACCTGTAGTAAGAATTGACGATTGAATATTTGTAATATTATTAAGCACAATCCTGCTGATTGCAATAAGCCTTATATAATCATTCAGTCCTGTTCTGTTGAAGACCTTATGCTTCATCGCCAGCACCGTTCCTTCATCCTGGAAAGGCCAGGGAATGAATGTAATAAAGCCATAATGCCCCCCGGGTTTTTCCTGCTGCAGATCGCGCAGGCGAAGCAGATGCTCTATTCTTTCCTCCATTGTTTCAATATGGCCGTACATCATTGTAGCTGAAGTCGGAAGATTCATCTTATGGGCTTCCTTCATTACATCCAGCCACTCCCTGCTACCTGCTTTGGCCGGGGATACTATTTTTCTTACCCTGTCAACAAGTATCTCGGCGCCGGCTCCCGGCAGGCTGTCCAGACCCGCATCCACCAGTTTTTTAAGAATAAAAGAGTAATCTCTTTTTTCAAGTTTAGCCAGGTGTACAACCTCCGGCGGACCAAGTGCATGCAACTTAAGAAGAGGGAATTCTTTTTTCAGGCTTTTAAACAGATCCGTATAGAAACTCAGGCCAAGAGCAGGATGCATACCCCCCTGCAGCAACAACTGATTGCCTCCTCTTTCAAACAGCTCGGTAATTTTTACGCGGTATTCATCAATACCTGTTATATACGCTCCGGGATCATTTGCCTTACGGCAGAAATTACAAAATTTGCAATGTGAAAAACAAATGTTGGTAATATTCACATTGCGGTCGGTAATCCAGCCAACCTTTCTTCCTGGAACGTGTTGTTCCCTTAAGATACCGGCAGTCATCATCAACCCCGAGAGACTTGATTCACGGTAAAGGGTAAGTGCTTCTTCGGCGTTTAAGGTCTGCCTGTCGAGTGCTTTGGAAACTATGTAATCCGTCTTTGCCATCAAAAGACAAAGGTAGCTGATTATCTAATATACAGTCAAATTTTATTAACTTTACATCTTTTTAAGCCATATATCCTGCTATGTATCCAGTTGTTGAAATAAATAATGAATTATTGCCTGACAGCTCGGTTGCTGTAATAACTGATAAGGGGAAACTTCCTGATTGGTTGGTTCTTACAAAAACGGAGAAAGAATATCTTAAGAGATGCCTTACTGACGGGCAGGACGTAATTGCTATTAACTCTTACTTTAAGCTGACTGTTGTTATTTCGCCGGGCAGTTTCAAAGATACTGACCGGAAATATGAAGAGTTAAGACGAATGGCATCATCGGTAATAAAGATATTGCAGGAACATAAGCAGAAAGACATCTTTATTGCATCAACGGGCAATGACGACAAGGAGGTTCTGGCTTTTACGGAAGGGCTGATCCTTAGTTCATACAGGTTCATTAAGTACAGTGGTAAGCATAATAAAAGCAGTGGTGATACATATCCCACCGATATATTCCTCAGAGGTGCATTTTCAGAGTCAGATGTCAGGTCTCTTGACAATATATGCAAGTCAGTCTTCCTCGCGAGAGACCTGGTTAATGAACCAAACAATATGCTTAATGCAGTAGATTTTGCGGCACTGCTCGGTGAAAAAGCTGAAGCGAGCGGTTTGCGTACGGAGGTATATGGCAAGAAAAAGATTGAAGCACTCAGGATGGGAGGAATAATGGCCGTGAGCAGGGGTAGTATAGACCCGCCTGCTTTCATTATCCTGGAGTGGAAACCTGAAAAGGCACTTAATAAAAAACCTTTTGTACTCGTTGGAAAGGGAGTGATGTTTGATACGGGAGGAATAAATCTCAAGCCAACGAATTATATTGAGGATATGAAATCAGATATGGCAGGTGCCGCAGTGGTAGCATCAACCATGATGGCCATTGCTGAAGACAGGATGGATGTTCACGTAATTGCACTTATCCCTGCCTGTGATAACCGGCCGGGACTTGATGCCTTTGTTCCCGGCGATATCATTACCATGTACAACGGGAAAACAGTAGAGGTAATTAATACCGATGCCGAGGGTAGGTTACTGCTCGCTGATGCTCTCAGTTTTGCCGATAATTATGATCCCTCACTTGTAATCTCAGTTGCTACACTCACCGGCTCTGCAGAAAGTGCTTTTGGTAACCAGGCTATAGCAGCAATGGGCAATACAGGTAATAAGCATTTTAATATGCTTGATGAAGCGGGTAAGAGGGTTTATGAAAGAATAGCAGTAATGCCATTTTTCGAGGAATATGCAGAATACATTAAATCAGATATAGCCGAATTGAAAAACCTGGGCAATAAAAAAGCAGGAGCTATAACAGCCGGTAAATTCCTGGAGCATTTTACCAAAAAACCATATATGCATCTTGATATTGCCGGCTGCTCAATGGCAGATAAGGCTGAATATTACAGGAGTAAAGGGGCAAGCGGGACAGGTGTGAGGCTTTTGACAGAGTTTTTCAGGTCTATGGAAGCTAGCATGAGGAAACAGTAAAAATTATTTAAATGAAGAACAGAGATCAAATTATTGCAGGGATTACACACGGGGATATTAATGGAGTAGGCTATGAGGTCATAATAAAGACATTAGCTGACAACAGGGTGATGGATAGCTGTATTCCCGTTGTTTACGGTTCACCTAAAGTTGCTGCCTACCACCGAAAGGCGCTAAATATAAGCAATTTCAGTTTTAATAACGTTCGCAACGCAGAAGAAGCAAATCCCAAGAGGGCAAATATTATTAACTGCCTGGACGACAATGTGCGTGTTGAACTGGGCAAATCAACCGAAATGGCCGGTGTATCAGCAATCAAGCCTCTTGAAATGGCTGTTGATGACCTGGCGGCTGAGCGGATAGACATAATTGTTACAGCACCAATTAATAAATTCAACATACAATCAGAGAATTTTAACTTCCCCGGTCATACGGAATACCTGAAGCACAAATTTGATGTCAGTGACGTATTGATGCTTCTTGTTTCTGACAATCTGAGGGTAGGTGTTGTAACAGGCCACATACCCCTGAAGGACGTACCTTCAGGCATTACAAAAGAACTGGTAGTCAGGAAGATAGAAATAATGAACAAATCCCTCATTATGGATTTTGGTATCAGGAAACCACGAATTGCCGTACTGTCACTTAACCCGCACAGTGGCGATTCAGGCTTACTGGGAGAAGAGGAAAATGAAATTATTATGCCTGCTATTGAGGAAGTAGCAGAAAAGGGCATACTTGCTTTCGGCACCTATCCTTCGGATGGCTTCTTTGGCTCTTCTGCCTTTACAAACTTTGATGGTGTGCTGGCAATGTATCATGACCAGGGACTAACACCATTCAAAGCACTGGCTATGGATGAGGGTGTTAATTATACCGCTGGATTGCCTGTTATCAGAACTTCTCCTTCTCACGGAACAGCTTATGAGCTGGCAGGTGAGGGCAGGGCTTCTGAAAAGTCATTCAGAAAAGCTCTTTTCCTGGGCTGTGATATATACAAAAACAGGAAGATGTACGATGAAATCAACAGTAATCCCCTGAAGCATCATAACCTGGATACAAGATCTGAAGTCCCTGATGAACTACCTCCCGATGAGGAGCCAAATAACGAACAGGAATGATTGAATATATCAAAGGAAAAATACACAGCCTGACGCCTGCATATATTGTTATAGAAACAGGCGGAATAGGGTATTTCATAAACATCTCGCTTACAGCTTTTTCAAAGCTTGAGGACGAAAAGGAATGCAGCTTGCTGATCCACGAGGTAATCAGGGAGGATGATCACCAGTTGTACGGGTTCATATCTGAAAATGAGAGATCCGTTTTCAGGAACCTTATATCAGTTTCAGGGGTCGGAGCCAACACTGCAAGAATGATGCTTTCTTCGGTTGAGGCAGCCGGAATAGAGCAGGCAATACTAAGCGCAGACGTTAATGTACTGAAGGGCATCAAGGGTATAGGATCAAAAACGGCTCAGCGAATTATTGTTGACCTTAAAGATAAGGTAGGTAAAACAGCTGATGCCCATGAAATATTCAGAGAAGAAGGCAATACTATAAGAGAAGAAGCGTTTACAGCATTAGTGATGCTTGGTTTTCCGAAAAACTCCGTGAGAAAGGCCCTCGACAAACTACTTCGTGAGGACAGGGATCCTGGTGTGGAGCAGCTGATTAAGAAAGCCTTAAAAATTTTGTAAAAAACCGAACTAAGCTGGTGTTGAGATCAGGGTCAGTATATAGTCTGCCATTATTAGTTTTATTTACCATTCTTTCCATTTCAGGAACAGTGGTGAAGGCACAGGTTGTGACACCAGATACCACTGTTGATCTCAGGTATCCTTTCAGAGACCGTTCAGGCATACCCTGGCAGAAATCTTCCACATCACCCCTGAAACTTGATATGCCTTCAAACTTCAGCAGTGATGTAGTTTATGATCCTGAATTAAATGAGTACATTTTTTACGAGAAGATAGGCAATTTTGATATTCGTCAGCCTGTCCATATGAGCCCGGAGGAGTACGGGGATTTCGTCTTTGAACAATCAGTGCGGGATTACTGGAGGTATAAGGTAACGGGTGATGAATCCTTTGCCCGCCGGTCGCTGATACCCCAGATACAGTTTGGGGGTGAGGCTTTTGATAAAATTTTCGGCTCGAATACAATAGATATTGTTCCCCAGGGATCGGCAGAATTGATCTTTGGTATTAATATATCGCGTACGGAGAATCCAACACTGTCTGAGAAGCTGCGTACCATCCCAACCTTTGATTTCCAGGAAAAGATACAGATGAATGTTACAGGGTCAATAGGAGACAAGATGCAGCTGGGTATAAATTACAATACCGAAGCCATGTTTGATTTTGAAAACCGTACCAAGCTTGAATATTCAGGAGATGAGGATGAGATTATTAAAAAGGTGGAGGCCGGTGATGTTACCCTTCCTCTACCGGGAACACTCATAACAGGCAGCCAGAGCCTTTTTGGACTCAAAACCGAAATGCAGTTTGGCAGGCTTACAGTAACAAATGTCTTTTCACAACAAAAAGGGGAGTCCTCAACCCTGGAAATAAAAGGAGGTGCACAGCTCAACGATTACGAAGTGCGTGCGGATGAATACGAGGCCAACAAGCACTTCTTCCTTTCTCAGTACTTCAGGGATATTTATAACAGTGCAATGAAGAACCTGCCCGTGATAAGTTCAGGTGTCAATATTGAAAGGATAGAGGTATGGGTAACGAACAAGACAAGTAATTTCGAGGAGACACGTAACATACTTGGCCTGATGGACCTGGGTGAGAACCAGCAGCATATTTACAATGAGATACCGGAATTCCAGTCTGCTCCGGGAGCAGGCCCTTACCCGGGCAATGACGTTAACAGGCTTTACGGGAGGCTTTCTTCAACATACACACAGACAAGGGATGTTGACAAGATAACGGATGCTTTCAGCACATTCGGAGACAATTTCCAGATAGGTACTCATTATGAAAAAATTGAAAACGCCAGGCGCCTGACAGAACGGGAATACAATATTAACAGGCAGCTGGGCTTTATTTCATTGAATGTAGCCCTTAATAATGATGAGGTACTTGCTGTGGCTTATGAATATACGGTGGGTGGTAAGGTATATAAAGTGGGTGAGTTCTCAACTGATGGTATATCTGCCCCGAATGCCCTGTACCTTAAATTACTTAAAGGAACAAGCCTTACTCCTCGCCTGCCCACATGGGATTTGATGATGAAGAATATATATGCTCTCGGGGCATACCAGATCGAGCGTAAAGACTTCCAGTTGCATGTACTCTATAAGGATGATGAGACGGGTAATGCCATAAACTATATGCCTGAAGGTAACTTAAGTGATAAGATACTGTTGCAGGTTCTTGAACTTGATAACCTGAACGGACAGCTTGACAGAGAACCTGACGGGGTATTTGACTATGTTGAGGGACTTACTATTGATCCTTCAAAGGGGAGGCTGATATTCCCGGTGCTTGAACCTTTTGGTGAGTATCTTGCATCACAGTTTGCTGATCCCGCACTGGCTGAGCGTTATGCATTTACCGAGTTATATGACTCAACCCAGACAAAGGCTATACAGAGTGCTGAAAAGAATAAATTTTTGATATCAGGTACTTACTCATCTGCATCAGGATCAGAGATATACCTGAATGCGGTTAATATACCACAGGGTGGTGTAAAAGTAACTGCCGGAGGAGTACCCCTCACTGAGAATGTGGACTATACTGTCGATTATAATGCAGGCAGGGTTAAAATTATAAATCCGGCCCTGATAGAATCACAAACTCCAATCCAGGTATCACTAGAGAGTAACCAGTTTTTTGGTTTCCAGACCAAAACACTGGTAGGTACACATCTCGATTACAGGATCTCAGATGATTTTAATGTGGGGGGTACTATCCTTCATCTCACGGAAAGGCCATATACACAGAAAGTTAATTTTGGTGAAGAACCCATATCAAACACTATAATGGGTGTAAATACTTCATACAGGTCGGAAGCACCTTTCCTTACAAGGATGGTTGATGCCCTTCCTTTTATTGAGACCAAGGATCCTTCATCAATAACCTTCTTTGGTGAATTTGCCCACCTGATGCCCGGTCATTCAAGGGCAATAGGTGCCTCAGGTAATTCATATATAGATGATTTTGAGGCCAGCGAGATACCTCTTGACATGAAGACCTACAATGCATGGGTGCTTTCAAGTGTGCCCCAGGGTCAGGATAATCTTTTCCCGGAGGCACGGCTTAACAATGACCGGAGAAGTAATTTTAACAGGTCAAAACTGAACTGGTATGTTATTGATCCTCTTTTCCTTCGTAACGGGTCAACCACACCTGATCATATAAAGAATAATGCTGACCTGCAGTCAAGTCATTTTGTGAGAGAAATTTATGAGAATGAGCTGTTTCCATTCAAAGAAAGCCCATCCGGTATCCCTACCAATATTGCAGTGCTGAACCTTGCTTTTTATCCTGAAGAGAAAGGACCGTATAATTTTGAAACAACAGGTTCTGCATATTCATCAGGTATTAATGCCCGGGGTCAGCTTACCAGTCCTGAATCAAGATGGGGAGGTATAATGAGGGAGATTCTGACAAGTGATTTTGAAACAGCCAATATACAGTATATCAAATTCTGGATGATGGATCCTTTTGTAGAGGACCAGGATCATGCTGGTGGTGATCTTTATATAAACCTGGGTAATATATCGGAAGATATACTGCGTGATTCCAGGAAATCATTTGAAAACGGCCTGCCTATATCCCCGGATGTGGTAAATGTAGATACTACCTCATGGGGTCGCGTGCCAACAGTACAGGCTGTTGTGCATGCCTTTGATAATGTGCCTGAATCACGAAAATACCAGGATGTCGGTCTGGATGGAATGTCGAATGAGGACGAAAGATCTTTCTTCCGGTCTTACCTTCAGGAACTGGAGGGCCTTGTTGACCAGCAAACGCTGGAGGAAATTACAGATGATCCGGCAAATGATGATTTTCATTATTTCAGGGGTTCTGATTATGATCGTGAACAGCTTGGCATTCTTGAGAGGTACAAGGAATATAACGGGCTTGAGAAGAATTCACCTACTGCTGAAATGAGCGCGGAGTCGTATCCAACAAGTGGATCAACCATGCCTGACATGGAGGATATAAACAGGGACAACACGCTGAGTGAAACGGAGAGTTATTACCAGTACAGGGTAAGTCTCAGGCCGGAAGATATGGATGTTGGCAGGAATTACATAGTTGACGAGATAGAATATACTGCCACTCTCGCCAATGGGGAACAGTCGGCTGTCAAGTGGTACCAGTTCAAGATACCGGTAACTGATTACTCCAGGGTAATAGGTAACATCCAGGACTTTAAGTCTGTTCGCTTTATGCGTATGTTTATGAGGGGTTTCAGTGAGAATATTATCCTGCGCCTTGCCAAGCTGGACCTGATACGTGCAGAGTGGAGGAAATATAACATATCATTCCTTGAAGGAGGAGAAAGGGTTAGTATCCCCGAACCTGATGACGGGAGTTTTGAGATCAGCTCGGTAAGTATTGAGGAGAATGCCGGCAAGGAACCTGTTAACTATGTCCTGCCCCCGGGGTTTAACAGGATAATAGACCCTTCAAACCCTCAGCTCAGGCAGCTGAATGAGCAATCGATGGCCCTGAGGGTGTATAATCTCGAAGATGGTGATGCAAGGGCAGCCTTTAAGAATGTTAACCTTGACATCAGGCAATACCGGAAACTGAGAATGGAGGTGCATGGTGAAGAGATTATAGAAGAGCCAATTGCTGATGATGAATTAACTGTTTTTATACGTATAGGTTCAGATTACAAGGGTAATTTTTACGAGTATGAACTGCCTCTTAAACTAACAGCCCCCGGGTATTACAATAAGGATGATGATAATGACAGGGCAATAGTATGGCCTGAAGAAAACAGTTTTAATATTGATCTTTCACTGTTCCAGGAAGCCAAGCAAGCCAGGAATGCAGAAATTAACAGCGCCGGATCCACATTCTCCAGGAGCGATATATACGTATATCCCCATAATGATGCCCGTATAAAAGTATCGGGAAATCCTAACCTGAGTAACGTGAGAGTGATTATGGTAGGTATAAGGAACCCGATAAAGACACGCAGCTCATCAAATGATGATGGCTTGAGTAAATCAGCCGAAGTGTGGATCAATGAATTGAGGCTTAGCGATTTTAACGAAGAAGGTGGCTGGGCAGCTAATGCCAGGCTGCAGACAAGACTGGCAAACCTGGGTACGGTAGACCTTGTGGGCCAAACCAGCACACCCGGTTTCGGTAGTCTCGAGATGAAAGTAAATGAACGCAGTAAGGAGCAGGTTGCAAAATACGATGTTTCTTCAACAATTGAACTTGGCAGGTTCTTTCCTGAAGAATCCGGTGTAAGCCTGCCTGTTTACGTGGGATACTCAGAAAGCCATATACAACCCGAATATAATCCCGTTGACCCCGATATACCTTTTAAGGATGCGCTTGAAAACCTTGAACCCGAAAAGAGGGATTCACTTAAGACAATTGCGGAAGATTTTACCCGGAGAAAGACAATTACAGTAAGCAATGCAGGAATAAATAAGCAAAAGGAGAAGTCATATCCCTGGGATATATCAAATTTCTCAGTTAATTATACCTATAACGAGGTTTACAGAAGCAATATAAATACGGAGATCAACCTTGAAAAAAATTACCGTGGCGGGTTGAATTATTATTATGATTCTAATCCGGAAAACATTGCCCCTTTAAAGAATATTAACCTGTTCCGCAGAAAGGCATTCAGGCTGCTAAGAGATTTTAACTTCTACCTCCTGCCCAAGCATGTGGGTATAAGAACAGACCTTAACAGGTATTACAGCGAGGTCAAGACAAGGAATATCAATAATCCTTACATAAAGATTAAACCTACCTTCCGTAAGGATTTTGAATGGACGCGTTTTTATGATGTCAAATATGATCTTACAAAGCAGCTTAAGATAGATTTTACAGCTACAAATATTTCCAGGATTGATGAACCGGGAGGTGGAGTAGACAGGAACAGGTACCCTGACAGGTATGAGGCATGGAAGGACTCAGTAATGATTAACCTGCAAAACTTTGGCCGGAACACCCACTACAACCATATCATTAATGTAAACTATAATATACCGGTAAATAAGCTGCCCTTACTAGGCTGGCTTAACAGCAATCTGCGTTACAGGGCCAGCTACGACTGGCTTGCGGGTTCACTCTACCCGGACAGTGTAAATATTGATCTTGGTAATACAATTAAGAACTCTAATACAGGACAAATATCTGCCCAGGCCAACCTCACCAACCTCTATAATAGTTCTGATTTCCTGAAGAATATTGAGAGGAATACAAGGCCGGGTGCTGCCAAAAGGATGAAGAAGGAGTACCGGACGGTAAAATATACAAGGGAACGCCTTGATTTCAGGGCAGGGGAGAGCAGGAATATTTATCACCGCCTGGGAACTGAGGATGTAAAAGTGAGGGTTTTCAGGGAAAATGGAACCGAGGTGAAAGGGAAGCTTGAAATAATATCTGATATAAGAGTTTCATATACAACTGCAGAGGATGTGGAGGATGCAAGTATTGAGATTGAAGGAAGAAAAGAGAAAAAGCGAAGCCCCCTGATTATTGCCGGTGAATATTTTGTAAGGGCATTGATGGGTATTCGTAATATTTCAGCAACCTATTCAGTAGACCAGGGCATGATACTCCCCGGGTATACGCCTGAAACAGAATACCTCGGAATGACAAGGCGAGGTGATGTTTTTGCTCCCGGCTGGGAGTTTATATCCGGATATAATGATCCGGGTTTCTTTAACCGGGCAATGAATAATGGCTGGATAACTACTGATACACTTCTTAACACAGCGGCTGCATCAATCAGGAACGAGACATTCAGTATACGCAGTACGGTTGAGCCTTTCCCCGGTCTCAGGGTTGATCTTACTGCAGACAGGCGGTTTGCACAATCTGAGTCAGCTTACTTCAGGGCCGACAGGTTTGGTAATTTCCCTGACAGCCTGCGAAACAGGGTTGTGTCAGGGAACTTCTCAATTACAATATTATCCTGGGGTACAGCCTTTGAGAAGATAAGCGAGGATAACGAATATGTTTCTCCCACTTATGAAAAGTTTAAGGAGAATACGGTTATTATATCAAGGCGCAGGGCAGAGGAGAGGCAAAAGGTGGATCCGACATACAGCCCGGATATTGACCCTGAAACAGGAAATCCCATCGAGGGGGAATATAAAAACGGCTACGGAATGACCTCCCGGGATGTGCTTATACCCTCTTTTCTGGCTGCTTATTCAAAAACTGATCCGGAAAAGGTGGGTCTTGATATCTTCCCCGGGATACTGTCTGTGATGCCTAACTGGAGAATTAATTTTGACGGCCTGTCCAAGTTTGATCTTGTGCAGACAGTTTTCCGTTCTGTTAATATTGCTCACCAGTACAGAAGTACTTATACGATTGGTTCATATACAACTAACCTGTACTATGATGAGGGAGAGGACGGGATAAGCAGGATCAGGGATCTTAATCTCAACTTTATACCTGAATATGAACTGAATGTGGTTACCATTAATGAGCAGTTCAGCCCGCTTTTTAATATCGATCTGAACTGGAAAAACAGCCTGACAACACGAATAGAATGGAAGAAAGCGCGTACGGTGAGTCTGAACCTTGCAAATAACCAGGTTGCCGACGTAAGGAACAATGAATTTGTTATAGGGGCAGGGTACCGTTTTGATGATGTGCAGATAATCCTTAAGACAGGAGGCAGGCGCAGGCCTTTAAGCAGCGACCTCAATATAAGGCTGGATTTCTCCATAAGGGATAATAAGACTATATCGAGAAAACTCATTGAGGATGTAAACCAGCCTGTGGCGGGACAGAGGATATTCTCGATCAGGACTACAGCCGATTATGTTTTGAGTGACAGGTTTAACCTGCAGGTTTTCTTTGATCATAACCTGAACGACCCTTTTGTAGCCACCACGTATACAACCTCGAACACAAATTTTGGCTTCAGTCTTAAGTTTACACTGATACAATAGGACCTATAAAAATGTGTTTTTGATTGTATCAATAAAATTAAAAGTCTATTTTTGGGCTAGCTTAGCAGTAAACTTTAAAAACTGATAATAATATGAATGTACCTGACAATTTAAAGTACACAAAAGACCATGAATGGATACGCGTTGAAGGCGATCATGCCTTTGTAGGCGTAACAGATTTTGCCCAGGGAGAGCTTGGCGATGTTGTATTTGTTGAGATTGAAACCGAGGGTGAATCACTTGATAAAGAAGAAGTTTTCGGTACTATTGAGGCCGTTAAAACTGTATCTGACCTTTTTATGCCTGTAGGCGGAGAGGTTATTGAAGTTAATCCTGGTCTTGAAGACAGTCCTGATCTTGTAAACAAGGATCCTTACGGTGACGGCTGGATGGTTAAGATCAAAATCAGTGACTCATCAGAGCTTGAAGAGCTTCTTGATCCGGGTGCTTATAAAGAGCTTATAGGATAACTGTATTTATTACAATTCTGAGTGCCGGCGAAGAATCTGATCCCGGCACTTATTACCGGGATGCATTTCAGTCAGGTATCTCGTTAGCTGGCTGTGGCAGGCATACTTCGATGATGCTCATGATGACAATTTTTTTGTGGTTGCCACACCGAATGCTATTTCACTAGAGAGTTTTCTTTACTTCTATTTCTTTGTAACCTTCAATAACATCACCTACTTTAATGTCGTTGAAGTTTTTGATATTAAGCCCGCATTCATATCCTGCTGCCACTTCTTTTGCATCATCCTTGAAACGTTTAAGTGAACCAAGCACACCGGTATAAATAACTATACCATCCCTGATTACGCGAACCTTGGTGTTCCTGTTTATCTTGCCCTCCCTGACAAAGCAGCCTGCAATTGTACCAACTTTCGTTATTTTGAAGGTGTCTCTTACCTCAACCGTACATGTTATTTCCTCTTTCACTTCGGGTGAAAGCATACCCTCCATTGCGGATTTTATTTCGTTGATGGCATCATAAATAATGGAATAAAGACGTATGTCTATTTCCTCTTTTTCTGCCAGTTTACGGGCCCCAAGTGACGGGCGTACCTGGAATCCTATGATAATGGCATTTGATGCTGCAGCAAGAAGTATGTCTGATTCGGAAATCTGTCCGACAGCCTTATGCTGAATATTGACCTGTATCTCTTCAGTAGACAGTTTAATGAGGGAGTCGCTTAATGCTTCAACCGAACCATCAACATCTCCTTTAACAATAATATTGAGCTCCTGGAAATTGCCAATGGCTATTCGTCTGCCAATCTCATCAAGGGTAATATGTTTTTGAGTACGCATACCCTGCTCTCTCTGCAGTTGCATCCTTTTATTTGCTATTTCCTTGGCTTCCCGGTCAGTTTCCATTACGTTGAATTTATCACCTGCCTGCGGTGCACCGTCCAGACCGAGCATCAATACCGGTGTGGCTGGTCCTGCTTCATTAATCTGATGACCCCTTTCATTGTACATTGCTTTGACATGGCCATAATAGGATCCTGCCAGCAAAATGTCGCCTATTTTCAGGGTTCCGGCCTTTACCAGGATGGTTGCAATATAGCCGCGACCTTTATCCAGTGATGATTCAATGACTGTACCTGTTGCTTTCTTATTGGCATTGGCTTTTAGTTCAAGCAGTTCAGCTTCAAGCAGCACCTTTTCAAGAAGTTCTTCAATATTCAGTCCCCCCTTGGCAGATATCTCCTGGGACTGGTATTTCCCTCCCCAGTCTTCAACCAGGTAATTCATATTGGCCAGTTCTTCTTTAATCTTTTCAGGGTTAGCCGTAGGCTTATCTATTTTATTAATAGCAAAAATTATTGGTACGCCTGCAGCTGCTGCATGGTTAATAGCCTCCACTGTCTGTGGCATAACGCCGTCATCAGCGGCCACTACAATTATTGCAATATCAGTGATCTGCGCACCCCGGGCCCTCATTGCTGTAAAAGCTTCATGACCGGGTGTATCCAGGAAGGTTATCTGCCTGTTACCGTCAAGTGAAACACTGTAGGCACCTATGTGCTGGGTAATGCCTCCTGCCTCACCGGCAATGACGTTGGTCTTCCTGATATGGTCAAGCAATTTTGTTTTACCATGGTCAACATGACCCATCACCGTTACTATTGGTGAACGGGGCTTCAGCTCTTCCGGTTTATCTTCCTCTTCCTTAACTGCATCAAGCAGCTCTGCACTTATGAAGTTTACCTCGTAACCGAATTCTTCTGCAACAAGCGACATGGTTTCTGCATCCAGTCGCTGGTTGATAGATACAAACAACCCAAGGTTCATACATGTTGCAATAATGTCGGTGGCAGGTACATCCATCATTGTTGCCAGTTCACTTACTGAGACAAACTCTGTTACTTTCAGTACTTTCTTTTCCTGTTCCTGCTTTTCTATCTCCTCCCTCTGTTTCTGGCTTATGGCATCTCTCTTTTCCCTCCTGTGCTTTGAACCTTTTGATTTACCCTTAGAAGTAAGCCTGGCGAGTGTTTCTTTTACCTGCTTCTGTACATCTTCTTCATTTACCTCGGGGCGGGTATGACTTTTTCTTTTTCTTTTATCTTTCCTTGGTTCACCCTGCTTGAGGCTTACTTTCTCCTTATCTTTCCTTATCCTTTTCCTTTTCTTTTTTGATGAACCCTTTTCTGCATCAATATTTACCTTTTTAGGTTTCTGGGTCCTTTTCTGTTCTGTTGGGAGATCTATCCTTCCAACAACTGTTGGCCCTGAAAGCTTCGTGATCCTGGTTTTGATAAACTGATCCTTATCCTCCTCTGCCTCTTTTTTTGCAGCAGGCTTTTCTTCTTCCTGCTTTTCTTCTTTAGAGCCAGCAGTGGTTTCTTTCTTTTTATCTGCGGCTGCAGTTTCTTTTTTATCTGCTTCCTTACCTTCCTTTTTATCACCTTTGCTTTTATCAGTGGTTTCGGGCTTTTCTGATTTTGTCTTTTCCTTCTCTTTTTCCTCTTTTTCCTTTTTGTCCTCTGCCTCTGCTCTTTTCTTAGCCTTTTGTTTTTTCTCCTTGTCCAGGTCGATCTTGCCTACAACATTGATTCCAACCCCAGGTTTCTTTTCTTCCTTTGATGTATCTTGTTTTTTGCTCTCTTCCCTGGCATCTTCTTTTTCAACACTGCCAGCATCTTTTTCTTCTTTATCCTTAGTATCAGTTACAGTTTTCTTTTCTTCGGCTGCTTTTTCAGCTTCTTTTTTTGCTTTTATTTTTGCTTCTTCTTCGGCTTTTTCCCTGGCTTCTTTTTCCCTGGCTTCTTTTTCCTCAGCTTCTTTCTTTTCCTTCTCTTCAGCTTTTGCCTGCTCCTCAAGCTTTTCTATTTCCTCTTCTTCCTCTTCACTGATACCCTCCGGGTGGTCAATGGAAACAGTTTCTTTCTTCCTGCTCAGTTCGTTGAGGGTCAGCTTCTCAGATTCTTTCTTTACGCTGATATCAGTACTGTATTCTTTGAGAAGAAGTTCATAAGCTTCAGCGGGTATTTTTGAGTTGGGGTTAGGACTTATCTCATAACCCTTTTTTTGCAGGAATTCCACAATAGTGGATATCCCCACGTTAAATTCGCGTGCAGCTTTACTTAATCTCGTTGCTTTTTTTCCCTCTGCCATAAAGTTCTATTTCTGTTTACAGAAAATTTTATTCAAATTCAGCTTTCAGTATATTAATTACTTCTGTAATTGTTTCTTCTTCAAGGTCAGTTCTCTTAACAAGGTCTTCGGTAGTCAACCTGAGAACAGATTTAGCAGTATCACAGCCAATGGATCTGAATTCATCGATAATCCATCCATCTATTTCATCGGAGAATTCTTCAAGGTTGACATCTTCTTCATCCTCACTGCCTGGTTCCCTGTATACATCTATCTCAAAACCTGTAAGCTGGCTTGCCAGTTTAATATTCAGTCCTCCTTTACCGATTGCAAGAGATACCTCGCTCGGTTTAAGATATATTTCAACCCTGTTATCATCTTCAAAAAGCTTTAGTGAAGTGATTTTTGCCGGGCTAAGAGCTCTTGAAATATATAATTGCAGGTTTGTAGTATAGTTAATTACATCAATATTCTCATTTCTTAACTCCCGGACAATGCCATGAATACGTGATCCTTTCATTCCCACACATGCTCCGACAGGATCAATTCTTTCATCATAGGATTCAACTGCCACCTTGGCTCTTTCACCCGGCACCCTGACGATTTTTTTGATTGTAATCAGGCCATCGAAGATTTCCGGCACTTCAAGTTCAAATAATCTTTCAAGGAAAACGGGGGATGTCCTGGAAAGGATAATAAATGGAGTGTTGTTCTTCATTTCCACCTTTATCACAACAGCCCGGATTGTATCTCCCTTGCGGAAGTGATCTGACGGTATCTGTTCTGATTTTGGAAGTATCAGCTCATTACCATCATCGTCAAGTATAAGTATTTCTCTTTTCCATACCTGGTAAACCTCTCCTGTTACAATATCTCCAATACGATCTTTGTATTTCATGTAGATATTGTTTTTCTCAAGGTCAAGTATTCTTGTCGTGAGATGCTGCCTCAGGGCAAGAATAGCTCTTCTTCCAAAGTCGTGCAACTTGACTTCATCGGAAACTTCTTCACCCACCTCATAATCTTCATCTATCTTTTTTGCATCTGACAGAGATATCTGTATGTTGGGGTCCTCCAGTTCGGAATCTTCAACAACTTCCCTGTTTCTCCAGATCTCAAAATCACCCTTGTCAATATTGACAATTATATCAAAATTCTCATCCGAGCCATATTGCCTGGCCAGCAGACTCCTGAAAACATCTTCCAGCACACTCATCATTGTTGCCCTGTCAATGTTTTTCAGCTCTTTAAATTCTGAGAAGGTATCGATCAAATTTAAATTTTCCATCTCCTACAAAATCTTAATTATTTGAACCTTATTTTTTCTTTTACTGATTTTACTTCATCAAAATTGTATGAAACCTCTTCGGTCTCTGTTTTCTTCCCGCCCTTTTTACCCCCGGGCTTCTTTTCTGCATCCACCTCAAATCCTTCGCCGGCAACATTTTTCAGTACTCCCCTGACCTTCTTCCCTTCACGGTCCACTACTTCCACGGTGTTACCTATATTCATTTCAAATTGCTCTCTCACCTTGAATGCTTCACTTAAACCCGGGGAGGAAACACTTAGCTCAAAATCTTCTTCATCGCGGTCAAGTGCTGCCTCAATATACCGGCTCATGGCTGCACATTCATCAATAGTAATGCCTGATGGTCTGTTTACAAGGACTGTTATCTTGTTAGTTGTGGATATACGTATGTCAACAAGAAATATGTCCTTGTCTCCAATATAACTATCCACCAGGTTTTTAACTGTCTCCTTGTTTATCATATCAATTACCTATAATAAAATAGGGGACTCAGGTCCCCTAAGAAGTCAAACACCCCTCAATCGCTCGCAAAAGTAAGCATTAAATATGAAATACCCAAAAGCTTGTTATTCTGAGCCCCAGCGAGGAATGTCTTATACAGTCATTTTTCTGAGGCCGGTCATTTATCAAATGAATTTTTCTCTTTTCTGCAGGTTAAATAATCCCAGGAGCAGGAAAACAATTATTGAAATGAATAGTATAATCCTGTTATCCCGGACAATGCCCTTCCAGGCAGTTTCGCTGATGTTCTCATTTATACTGAAAGGGTTCAGGAACACATTCCATTTGCTTGTTTCAAGTGGCTCCTGCAGTATTAAAAAGAACATTCCAAATATTATCATTAACACTGCTGTACCATTGCCGTTCTTAACCATGGTGGATACCATAAATGACATTACACCCAGGAAGAATACCGGGAACAGAACATGATAAGTTACTGCAAAAACAGGCATTTTAATTACGAGAAATGATGACAGGGCGGTGAAGCCAAGCAGGATAACAAAGGTAATAAGGTAAATAAGTGCTATGCGAACAAGCCAGACTTTATACCTGTAATCGGGTATGCCGAACAGTATCTCTATAGTCCTGGCATCCTGGTCATTCTGTATTCCGAACACGGTGGGGTAGAATACCAGCAGGATACCGCAGAAAACAAAGACGCCATACAGGTCTTCCACTCTTGATACCTGCTCTGAAAATACATAAATAATATTAAGCCCTACATAGAAAACAAGGGCCCCCAGCAGAAACCAGATAAACTTATTTGCAAAAATAATCTTCAGGTTATACCTGGTCATTCTGAGAATAATGTCAATTGTATTTAATATACTTTTAGTCCTGCTCATCTTGCACTTTCATTTTATTCTTTCTCAGCAACCACAGGTATGAGTCTTCAAGGTTTGGATTTACCTCAATAGCATCTTTATGTGGCTTTGTTGCAGATATACATCTTACCCTCACACTACCTTTTTCAGACATATGATGTACTATAAGTTGCTCATTTGAAACTTTCCGGAACTCAGAGCCGGGAATACTGAACTGCCATACCCTTCCTTCAGCTTCTTTTGTCATTGCACCTGGATGCCCAAGGTATTTAAGCATGCCTTTATCAAGTACAGCCACATTATTGCATGAGCTCGATATGTCTTCTATTATATGTGTGGAAAAAATAACTACTCTTTCGCGGCTCAGTTCAACAAGCAGGTTCCTGAATCTTATTCTTTCACGTGGGTCAAGTCCTGCCGTTGGTTCATCTACCACAAGTATCCTGGGAAGGTGCAGCAATATCTGTGCTATTCCTATTCTCTGCTTCATCCCACCTGAATATGAGGATATTTGCTCATCCTTTCTTTCAAACATATGTACGGCATCAAGTACATATTTAACTCTTTCGTTACGAATATGCCTGTCAGATATATTTTTCAATATTGCCTGGTGGTGCAGAAATTCCTCGGCAGTCATGTTTTCATAGCTGCCAAATTCCTGGGGAAGGTAGCCAATCAAACCCTGTAATTCTTCTCTTTTCTCGGCTACATCCAGACCGTTAATCCATATCTTACCGTAACTCTGATCGAGAATACCACAGATTATCCTCATCAGGGTAGTTTTTCCTGCACCGTTTGGTCCAAGCA
Source organism: Bacteroidales bacterium (assembly GCA_021738535.1). Taxonomy (GTDB): domain Bacteria; phylum Bacteroidota; class Bacteroidia; order Bacteroidales; family VadinHA17; genus UBA9300. Next base: position 40,116 of record JAIPBU010000002.1, read on the forward strand.
GCCCGAACATTCCTTTACCAATCTCCATGGAAACCCCTCCCAGGGCCTTAAAGGGTTTTCTTACTTTGCCGATCAGGGGTATACTGATAACTAACTTATAATATGCTTTTCTTAGTTTCCTGTGCTTCCCTTTCAGCCTGTAAATATCGGTTCCTTTCTCGTTGAGCTTTCTTCCTGTATACCATATTGCCAGGAGCATGTACCATATTGCTCCAACTACAATAACAGACGCAATATTATCCCATTTGAAGAAGAAGATTATAAGGTTCAGCAGCGGTGCAATCCATAAAACAATTGCGTTAAGAACCTTTCTTATGACTGGTCTGATCCCGGTGTTTTTGTTCATCACGCCGGAAAGGGGATTCCATATCACAATAAGCATTAACCAGCTGATGATGCTGAAGAAGAAGATCCAGAAATTCTTTTCAAGATAGAAATATGTAAAATATACAAGGAAGCCCATTAAGGGAATCTGCCATATGTATGTATCAAGATCTCGCATTGAGTCAGGCTCTTTTTCGAAACCCAGTCTCTGCCGTATTTTTTTACCGGCTTTCCATTCTCTTACCATCCTGGGATCACGGTCATAAATTTTCACAAGGCTCCTGACAACTATTTTTATTGGTTCATTCCTGTCTATTACCGTTTCACGTGCTTTTCTCAGGCTTGTTTTAATGAACCATGTGACTGCAGGCACCAGGATTATTGCCAGTATGGTTGTTATCAGCTGCCACATGAACCTGTGGATGTTAAAGTATATAAGAACTATTGCTAACACAAAGGATACCGCCATGGCTGTCTTTATTTTCCAGTTCCGGGATTTGATCCACGAAATTGAATTTTCCAGCCCGGTATAAAATGTTGGAATAAAGACAAGGGTTAACAGCGTGCTTAAGGCCAGACCTCCTATTACGGTAATGGCAAATGATGCTCCAATTGTTGAGGCATATTCTGACTTGCCCATTGCAAGGGGCATTAATGCTACTATTGTTGTTATGGCAGTTATCAATATGGGTCTCACCCTTGCCAGTCCGGCTGTCATGAGGGCCCGTGATCTGCGGTACCCTTTTTTTCTCAGTATATTTGAATAGTCGATTAATATTATTCCGTTATTGACAACCACACCAAGCAGTATAAGGAATCCGGTTAAAGTATTGGCATTGAGCAGTGAGTTACCTGTGAGTATAAGAATCAGCAAGGAACCCAGGGCTGCCAGGGGAATTGAAAGCATCAGAACAACGGGTGTGCTCAATGATTCGAAAATCGCAGCCAGTATCATGTAAATAAGAAGAAAGGCAATTGCAATGAGATAATAAAAATCTTTCAGCTGGTTTTCTTCATGTACAACTTCAATCGCTATACCGGAGGGTATATTAATATCAGATACAAGTTGGTCTATTTCTTCCCGGGCACTTTCAAGGAGAGGTTTGGAATCGTTTATCTCATCGTTAAACCTGTATGTTAACGTTATACTCTTTTCCTGGTTTTCACGGTGGATATTGCCCATGCCGTAGGAAAAGACTATAGATGCAATTTGTTGCATTTCAGTAACGTTGCCACTGTTACCTTCTACGCGGAGGCTTTGCAGATCGTCAATACTTTTATATTCCTCTTTATCATCTTCCTCACTATCATACTTGATAATTATGTCATATTCATCATTCCCCTGCCTGAATTTCACTCCTGTTGAATGTTCAGGCTGAAAGGAGGCAAGCTCCTGCGCCACATTGGCCATGCTGATATTATTGCGACTCATTAACCCGGTATCAAAATTGAGCAGGACCTCAGGGGTATTGTCCTGTATGTTTAAGCTGACCGAGCGTATTGTAGTAAGGTCTTCCATATAATACTCAAGGTCATCAGCAATATTCCTCATTCTTGTGAAATCCTGCCCTTTAATAATAATACTCTCAGTCTGTGTGCCAATACCAAGCATTCTCGTAAAACTCTCTCCCGGGTTGGAACCCCCGCTGCCTCCTCTCATGGAGCCGCCTGATGATGAAATATCATTCATACTGATTTCAGTATCACCGAAATCATTTGTCCGTTCGTAGATATCATTTTTTATTTCGCTGAGCTTACGGTTACTATCATCCTCCCAGTCTTTTTTGAGTTTTACCGTAATTGTAGCCTGGTCTTCTTCGATCTTTGATATTATGTCTCCCCTTTCAGGTAGATTATCCAGCCTTTTTTCAAGCTCCGTTACCAGTGCATCCGTTTTTTCAAGTGTTGATCCCGAAGGCATTACAATATTAACGGGAAAACTGTCAGTTTCAATTTCTTCCAGTTTATTAATGCTAAGGCCCAGTCCTATCAGCAGTGCTGCAAAGAATACAACTAGAGCGCCTATAATAGTTGTTGCAGGTTTCCGCATACTTGCTTTAAGAATAAGCAGGTATGATTGAATGAGCCGGTCGTGGATGGATAGCTTTTTAAAAATACGGGATCTGCTGTTATCCGACCATGACAGCAGGTGATGTGTTGCCATTGGGATAAGAAGCAGGGCTACCATCAGGGAGACCACCAGGGTTGAAATAATGGAAACGCCAATGTTTTTACCTATTATCTTTACAAGGAAATTATCTGAAAACACAAATGGGAGGAAAACGGTTATAGTAGTAAGAGTGGCCGCTATTACCGAGCGGTACACTTCTCGTGTTCCTTCCTTTACTGACCGGTCGCTGCCAGCCCCGCTGCCGGCCAGCCGGTAAATATTTTCAAGGACAACAACAGAATTATCTATAAGCATACCTATGGCGAGAGCCATGCCCACCAGGGTAAGGCTGTTTACAGTTATACCGGCAGCATAGAAAAAATTAAAGGCCGTAAATACGGAAACCGGTATTGAGAAGGCAATAATAAAAACAAGCCTCAGGTTGCGGAGAAAAAACCATAATATAATTACTGCCAGGAGTCCTCCCACAAGGGCAAGGTTAATTATCTGGTCTATATTTTTCTCCATCACCTCGGCGTTATTACTCTGTACAACAACCTCCACGCCTTTAGCTTCCAGGTTGCTGTTAAGCTCATCTATAACATCCAGGGTATGGTGAGACAGGTCAATAATATTAGCCTGGTTATCGTAAACAAGGTTTATTGTGACGGCATCCAGCCCGTTTACACGGCTGTATGATTCTTCTTCGCTCACCCCGAAAAATATTTCTGCAACATCTCTTAGGAGTACAGGCCCGGACCGGTCAATTATAATATTACCAATTTCCGTAACGTCAGAATATTCAGCAGAGACATTTACAAAATACCTTTTCCCTGATTCATATACATTGCCTGCAAAGACCCGGTCATTACTGTTGGAAGCAATAAGTGATCTTACCCGGTTCATTGTGATTCCTTTTGCCCTGCAGGCTTCCTCATCGAGCCTGATCTCAATAGAACTTTCCCTGCCTCCGAATACTTCAACGCCTGCAATGCCATCAATATTTTCCAGCTCAGGTTTAATATTTTTATCTGCAATATTCCTAATCCTGTCTACCCCGCCGCTGCCACGTACCTGGAGATCCATAAACTGGCTGTTTATCTGCTCAAGGTCTATCTTGATTATGTTGATAATAAACTCTTCGGGCAGGGTGTTTGATAATGCATTTACCTTTTCCTGCAGTTTGAGGTATGAATATTTAAGGTCTGCATTCTGACGGTAATATATCATTACCATACCATACCTGGATGTAACTGTTGATTCTATCTTTTCAACATCATCAAGTGTGCCAACAGCTCCTTCCACAGGGATCACAGCCTGGTTTTCAATATAGGAAGGATCTACATCCAGCATTGAGTTTACCTGTACAATGAGGGTGGGGAGCTGGGCATTTGGATACAGTTCAACCTGTAATTGCTGGTATGAAATATAGCCAAGCAGTGTCAGCCCAATAAAGAGCATGCTGATGAGGGTCTTTCTTTTTATAATAAAATCCATATCCTTCTACCCGGCTTGAGTTGTTAAACTATTCTTTTTTCCTGCTATTGATTCCTTAAGGCTGTCGAGCAACCAGTATACGCAGGGTATAACCACAAGAGTCAGTATGGTTGAAGTTACCAGTCCCCCTATAACCGCCAGGGCCATTGGAGACCTGAGCGATGCACTTTCACCGAAACCAAAGGTAAGTGGGAGAAGGGCAAGTATTGTTGTGAGACTGGTCATTATGATAGGTCTTATACGCTGGCTTCCTGCCTCAATGATGGCATCCTTTCGCTTTCTTCCTCCTGATCTGAGCTGGTTTATCCTGTCGATGAAAATTATTGAGTCATTGACGGCGATGCCCGCAAGCATTATTATGCCTATGTAAGCCATAATATTCAGTGACTTACCCATCAGATAAAAAATCCATACTGACCCGACCGCCGCCAGTGGTATGGTAAGTAATATAACGAAGGGATGAACGAGCGATTCAAACTGTGATGCCAGAACCATATAAACCAGTATAATGGACAGTATAAGAGCAAAGGTCAGGTTTTCCATAGATTCTTTGCGCCTCAGTTCATCACCGGTGATAAGCGTTGAGTAATCGGGGGGCAGGGTAAGCTGGTCAAGTATCATATTTGTTTCATCAACAACCCTGTCGAAAGCTACTTCCTCGTTAACCATTGCATATATATAAGATGTTCTGACCTGGTTGTTCCTGTTGATTTCACGTGGAGCCCTTACCTGTTTTATTTCTGCAAGCTCACTTAATGGGAGTGAAGCTGATCCTGCATCAATGAGAATACTCCCAAGGCTTTTAAGCGGCAGCTCTTCAAGCCTGACGCTAATGTCCTTCATTTCTCCTCCCTGCTCAAATTCGCCCGCATCCGAGCCGCTCAGGTAATCCCTGACCTGGCTTATTATGCTTTCAACCGTTACCCCGTAAAAGCTGGCCCTGTACCGGTCTATAACAACATCTACCTCGGGTGTCCCTTCATCAAGTGAGCTTGTGATGTTAAAAACAGTTGCCAGTTCTGACATTTTAAGCCTGATCTCTTCCGTGATTTTTTCAATCTCATCCAGGTCTTCCCCGTGTACTTCAACAACCAGGGGTGCTTTAGCGGTACCAAGTGTTGTTTGCAGGGCTGTTTCTTCCCTGGTGAAACTTATTTCGGCATCCCTGATATTCTCAAGTTTTTCCTGTAGCCTGTCAATTATCTTATCTGTTACTTGTGCATATTCTTTTGCCAGGAATACTTTTATTGTTGCAGTATTTTCATCCCTGAAAAGGTCAGACTCATTTGATCCCGTTGTGGTTTTCTGACCTGAGTGGGTGTAAATCATTGCCACCCTGTCGCCCAGCATGCCATTAATGATTTGTTCAATTTTTTCTGCTGTTTCAGCCGTTCGTTCAAGTCGTGTACCTTCTTTTAGTTTAAGCTCAATTGAAAACTCGGATGACTGGGTACGGGGCATGAATTCGCTTCCTACACGTGGCAGTATGTATGCAGTTGCTCCAAGAAGAATTAGTGATAAGATTATCACCAATCCTCTTGCATGCAGAATTTTTTCAAGCCATGCTCCATACCACCTGAAGCTGACAGATTTTTCTTTCCTTTTTTCCTTTTTTTCACTGAAGAAGGTTGTAACAAGAAGGGGTATAACCAGTATGGCAACAAAAAGGGAGGAAATTAGTGAGAAAGCAACAGTCCATGCCTGGTCCTTAAAGAGTTCGCCTGAGGCCCCCTGCAGGTAGACTATTGGAAGAAAGACAACTATTGTGGTAATGGTTGAGGCTGTAATAGCCCCTCCAACCTGTGCTGTTCCTGAAATTGCTGCTTCACGCAATGGCATTCCCGATTCATAATTCCTGAAAATATTTTCCAGGACGACAATTGCATTATCCACCAGCATGCCGGCTCCCAGTGCCAGTCCTCCCAGGGTCATAATGTTGATGCTCAGGCCGTTGAAATACATCAGGTTAAAAGTTGCGATTATTGAAACGGGAATTGCTATGCTTACAACCAGTGTTGTTCCGATACGCCTGAGAAAAATAAACAATATAAAAACTGCCAGTATTATACCAATAAGTGCTGTTTCTTCAACTTCACCAATAGCCTGGTCAATAAACTGACCCTGGTCCTGCACGTTGATAAATTCATAACCCGGCAGGGCACTCTTCAGTGTTTGTATTGATTCTTCAAGTTCCTCTACAGCATTTACAGTATTGTAACTTGGCTCTTTGTAAACAGACAGGGCCACGCATCTTTCACCGTTAATAGTAACTATGTTGTCTGGATCCTTGTTAACCATTGAAATGTCAGCAACATCGCCCAGGTAAACCGGCACTCTTTCTGCTGCATCCAGTGTTTCTGCTGTACTTCCTGCCTGTGATCCTTCAGCAATTTCCCGGTAGCCCAGGATAATCTTTTCAAGGTCAGAGATATCTTCAATAACACTTACTCCCTTCACAACGTATTTTGTACCCAGGTCGTTGATAGAGCCTCCTGATACATTCCTGTTGTAACTGCTTATTTTCTGAGAAATGTCACCGGTTGACAAGCCAAAGGATTCAAGCATATACCTGTTGGTTTGTATTACCACTTCGCTCTCCTCATGCCCTGATAACTGGATATCAGCTATTCCTTCCAGTCTTATGAGTTCATTCCTGATATAGTTTTCGGCTGTTTGCCTGAGTTCATCCATATCAGTTATTCGTTGGTGCCTCAGGCCAATTATCATAACCGGACTTGCATTGGGATCATACTGGGTAATATTGAATTCATCAAGGTCAGCATTCTGGCTGAATGAACTTATATCTTTCTGCAGATCAAGGAATGCTTCATCCATATCCTTATTCCATGAATATTCAACTATTACCTGCGCAGTTCCAACCATTGATACAGAGGATACATTTATTGCATCCTTTTGTCTCATGGCAATGGCTTCAACCTGGTCTACGAACTGTTGCTCCATTTCTTCAGGAGGGCGCTCACCTGCCTGCAGTTCTATATAAATCCTGGGGTTGTTCAGATCCGGGAAAAGATTTGTTCCCAGTTTACCGAATGATATTACTCCAAGCAGGATGATACCGAGTACCAGCATTAAAACTGTTACAGGGTTATCAACTGCAAATCTGGCTATTTTCTTCATTATTTAATCTCTTTTCATGGGACAGGCGGTTTATTACTTGAGGATTTTCACCCTGGCATTATGACTCAGTGTTTCAAAGCCATCGCTTACAACCCTTTCATTTGGTTCCAGGCCTCTCAGTACCTGGACTGATTCATTATTTTCAAGGCCCGTTTGAATAACTCTTTCCCGTGCCACACCTTTTTCAACAACAAAAACCGTCATTCCTCTTTGTCTTGAGAGGATAATATCTTTGGGTATTACTATGGCTGAATCAGCCCTGCTGGTTATTATGTCAGCTTTAACAAACATTCCCGGCCTGAGCTTTAAGCCCGGGTTGTTTATTTCTATTTTGCCTTTAAATGTTCTTGTTTCAGGGTTTATGGCCGGCGAAAGCTGGCTGATACGGCCATTCAGGGTGTCACCGGGCAGTGCATAGTTTGTTATCCTTACCTCTTTGCCGGTACTTATATCATTGATATATCTTTCAGGAAGGTTTATATCAAGCATCATTTTCTTGTAATCCATTAGCCCTGCTATGGTTTTTCCGGTTTCTATTTCTGATCCCTGTGTGTAGTAGGGTAACCCGGTTATAACAGCATCAAAAGGAGATGTAATATTCATTTTTTCCATCTGTATGCGGGCATTCTTTACTGAAATCTGGGCATTGGCATAATCATAACCGGACTGCTTGAGGTCGTTAAGCGTAACCCCCCCCTTCTCATACAGGGATTCCTGCTTTTCAAGTTTACTTTTTGCAAGCTCAAGGTTTAGTTCATGTAACTCAAGCTTGACATTGTTTTCATACTCCTCATCCTCAAGACGTGCTATCAGCGAGCCTTTACTGACCCTGTCGCCCAGTTCCCATTTCCTGCCTGTAGCCGGGTTTTCTTCAAGGTAATACCTGGCAGGTATTTCTGATTTCAGCTCAACATCAACAACCGGGTACACAGTGCCGGTTGTATTTATATATTCTTCAATAGATTTCAGTTTAATATCATCTACCGATACCGGTATTTCTACATCGGCTTCCAGGCCAGGGTCCTGGTTGTTGCATCCCGTAATAAGGATGAATAATAGTGCCGGAATGATCAATTTTATTTTCATGATATGATTATGTTTTATAATTCTGTATTGTTGTTTTCATTTTCAGTGCTTACAGGCTGTTGAGCTTCAAAATCGTAGAGTGTCTGTATCTTCAGGTTAAGAAGCTCAAGCTTATATGATATCAGAGCATTGGTAAGTGCCAGCTGTTTTTCGGAAAGCTGGTTCTGGTAAATGTTGAGATCCATTCCTGTAAGATCGCCGTTTTCGTATTTCTCAAGATTGAGCTCATATGTCAGCTGTGCATTCTTCACATTCTGTTTTGCAATCTCAATCTGATTCTTAAGGTTTGTAAGGTTCCTGTATACCTTGCGGATATTGATTATAATATCATTCTCCTCCTGCTCATAATTGATCCTCTGTGATTCAATGGATGCCTCTGCAGCCTTGATTCGTGATTCTCTTTCTCCCCAATCCCACAGGGGGATGGAAAAGGAGAGTGATACCTGCTGGTTATCGGTAGGGCTGGCATAAATATTACCTAAATTTTCATTATCACCGAATAAGCCCACAGACAGGTTCAGGTCGCCGTGAAACTCATTAAGCGCCTTTGTTTGTATAAGTGAGAACTCAGAATTTTCAATATCAATCTCTCTCTGCCTGAGCTCCATCCTGTTTTTAAGTCCGTGATCAAGGGCAAATGCAATATCCACGTCTACAGTGTCAACACTTATATCCGGGATTACAATTACATCATCATACAGGCTCATGCCAATAAGTAGTTTAAAATCATCTTTGGCATCCTCCAGGCTAACTCTCTGGTTATCCACATCGGAGTTTGATGTAGCCAGGTTCAGTTCAGCCTGGAAGAGTTCTTCCCTGGCCGACAGGCCCGCATCAACCTTGTTTTTTATGATCTCATAACTCTTCTTCATGTTCTCATAAGCTTCCTTCTCAATAATAAGGCTTTGCTGCTGCTGGTAAACCAGGTAGAAATACTGGGCTACCTGTCTTTCCAGTGACAGCCTCTGTATTGCATAGTTAAGTCTTGAGTTTTCCAGTGCCAGCTCAAGCTCCTTGATCCTGAGCTTAGTACGGTTATAGGTAAAGAGGGGCTGGTTGATATTAAGTGAAAGATTATTACTGAAACCTTTCGTTCGTGTATCATTGTATTCACTGTAAGAATTTTGCCATGACAGTGTATTTGTAAGTGAAATTGTTGCATCGGTAGCAACAATGGGCTGAGAAATCCTGAATGTTCCCAGGCTGGATGTGGTCTCCCTCGTATTCCATTGTGAAATAAGATCATTAAACTCCCTGTTGTGTGTGTAGCTGAAAGGGTTTATTGACAATGAAAAGTTGGACTTAAGAGCTGCTCTCTGAGCATTAAGATTTTCTCTGCTTCTCTCCAGGTTGAGCCTTGTCATTTTTATGGACGGGCTGTTCTCTTCTGCAATTGCCATTGCGGATTCAAGAGTAAGTCCCTGCTGTGCATAGATCCCCATAAAAAGGCAGGATGTAAATACTATTAAAACTATTTTTTTCACTTGATTATTTTTTTACGATTAATTATACATATTTTGCTTAACCCATTTAATGGCATCTCCGTTAACGGTTCTTCCTTCTGAGCTGTTTGTAAGAATTACTCTTGCAGAGTCAGGAGACAGGTAATACGATCCAAGATGGTTCCAGCCGTTATCTGCATTTTCCCAGTCCACTATAACATCTTCCTCACCGTCATCATGCTCAACTGTAAAGTGCAGGTCTTTCATCGCATTCCTTCCGCCTCCCCTGTCAGCAGTCATCCTGCCTCCTCTTTTGCCTATGTATGTGTATACGTCGTAATAACCGGGCTGATCAATACTGGCTGTCCAGCTTACATGTCTCTCACCCTTGCCCGCCCTGGTGTATACAGCTGATTTGACATATTCACCGTAATAATTACTCCTGATTGTCTTTTGCCAGTATTCAGGTGCCCACCATACAAACATTTCCCTGTAGTCACTTCCCTGTTCGGAGCCTATATTAAGCCATTGCTTCAGTCGGCCCGATGATAATTCCTGGTAAATACGGAAGCCAGGATCTTCATTATCCACTATTGTTTCATTTGACTCATGCATAAGTGGCAGCTTGTCCAGCACTTCTTCATTTTCAGTATTTTCATCTGTTTTACCTTCCATAGCATCCATAAGAGGAAACTGCAGCTCTCCCGGGTTATTCTTTGAAAACAAAGTATTTATTATCATTGCCCTTGGCTCAGCATCGAGTATAATACTTATCCTTTTTGCCTGCTCTGCATCAAGCATAATAATTTTTTCGGGATCGTCTGCCTGCATATTACTACCCGTCATCCCCATGCGCAAACTGCCTCTGCCGGATGCATTCATAGTGATAGAAACATTACCACCCCTGCCTCCACCCGGGCCTCTTCCCCCTGTACGGAAAGATGCATTGAAGATTCCGGGTGTGCTCTCAGGGTTTGATGCCGTGAAATTAACCCTGTACCTTGTTCTGTTACCAACAACAACCTCGTTTACAGAAATGTCGGTAAAAAGAAAACCTGGTTGACCAACGCCCTCATACCAGTTATCGATATGGGCAAACAGGTCAAATCCAAATCTTTCTTTCAGATCCCTGCTGAACTTATTTATATCAATGTTACTGAACTGATTCTGTTCGAGGTAAGAGTAAAACCAGCCGTTGAATTCTTCGATACCTGCTTCAGCCCTCATGAGGTTAAAAAGGTAATCTCCTTTTAATGAGAGGATTATGCTTGTGGTGTCGTTTGAGGGATTCATTGCCAGTATATCTTTCATGCTGTGCTCACGCAGAATTGTGTTTGCTTTGTCGTTTTCAGTCATTCCCCCGAGGAACATCCTCTGAAAGCCGGATTGTGGAGTCTCCGTTTTTTGCAGGTGGGTTTCAAAAACAGCATTTATCACCGGGTACTTTTCTGAGTAAAAATTGTTTTTATAAAAATAGAAACTGGGCCCCAGCAGGTATCTGCCACGTACCTGTGTGCGATCACCTCCCCTGTTAAACCTGAATTCAGAGCTCGTTATAAAAGTATTCCTGACAAAATTATTGAAAGCCCTGACCTGTATCTCCTTATCAGTTATTACCTGGTTGCTCCTTTCCATTCTTTTCTTCTGCCTTTTAATGGTCCGGTAGAAGCCTGCATCATTCATGGTTGCCAGCTTCTCAGGGACAAATATCATTGATGGCTGAACCTCTGCTCTTGTCTGTGTGTTTTTCTTCTCAACGGAATTAAAATGTACGGGTACCTCGACAAGGCTTAAACTGCCAAAGGGATATTCTGCGTTGAAATTTGTCTCCAGCTCGGTAATAATACCTGATATCAGGTGGCCTATTGTATCATTTAATTCCTTGAGATCATCCCTGAAATAATCGTGCCCTTCGTAGTAGTGGGCAATAAAATCAATTGAATCAACTGTGATAGTATCACTGCTGTATTTCCCCTGTGCCAGGCTCAGTCCTGTTAAAGGGCTATTATTCATGAAATACCAGTAGTCTTCATCAGATGACCTCTCTCCCTGGGAAACTGCCACAAGCTTATTGTTGCGTTTTACTTTGAGACTGTAATTGGTAAAGTCTACATCAATCCTGGCGGGATTGTCCGGGTAATAGTTTAAACCGGATACCGGGTACCAGTGGGTTTCCGGAGTGAGGAGGAGATACTCATCTCTTTGTATCACATGTTTTCTGTCTACTCTCACAGGGCCTATGCTGAGGCTGTTTTCTTTTATGTCATCCGTGTACCAGGGATAACAGAATGCCTCTTCTATTGATCCGTTGTATTTAAAAGAAATGTTTATTGATGAATCCGGGGCAAGCGGAGAAGATGGATTTATTGTTATAATATGACCATCAGTATTATAAGTGCCTGTGCCCTCTATGTCTATATTACTAATCTTAAGACCGCTGTTAAGGGAGAACAAAATCTGTTCTACTTCTTTTCCTGTATTGTTGCGACAACTAAGATTTGCAATGGCCTTTATCTCTTTGTTCATGTATTCAATTTCAATATCTGCCGAGGTGGTCTCCAGGAAATTGCTGCCCTGGTATAGCCTGTTGGTCTCAATTACTTCATGTTTGAGTTTTTCATCACTGAAGTAATCGTTCAGGAAATAGAAAGCTGAAAAAGCTGAAATAACTGCAAACACAATAACCGAGGTAATGGAAATTAAACGATGGCTTACTGATTGTGGCAGTCTCTTAAACATTAAGATGGTAAGGGAAATAAACAAAAGGCCCAGTGAAGTGTACATTATCCTTTGCGAGACTATTATACCCGGCTCACTGAAACCCGATATTGTCGATTTAAATACGGGAAAACCGAAGAGCATATAATCAAAAAAGGAGTTCAGCCTGTTAAAAAGGTAGAACATATTAAGAGCGGCAAGTCCCAGGAGTAAGAGGAAGGTAACAGCCTGGTTTTTTATAAGTGTCATTAGTATGTAAGCAAGACCCAGGCTGAATATCAGTGTGGGGATGCTTATAAGCAGGATATATTCGAAGTAGGCTGCAATATCGATAGATGCCTGTGGTGAAATAATGTTTATTATAAGGCATATTAACAGCACCAGAAGGTTTACCCCCAGAAAAAGCCTTAAAATACCGAGCGTTTTTCCGGTAATATATTCCAGGTTCGACATTGGCCTTGTATATAGAACTTCATTGGTATCCAGCTTTTTGTCTCTTTTCAGAAAGTCGGAGGCAAGGAATATTACTATAAGCGACTGGGCAATATTTATCATGTACAGGTTGATCTGGGGCAGTGTGGAGGGTATCGCAAGTGTCTGCCATGCTTCATTCCCTACAGGGCTGAACATGCCAATATTCATGAGAGTAAGAATAAATAGGGCTCCCAGGGAGAATAGTCTGAAAAGCCAGCTGCGGCGAAGGGTTTTTGCCTCATACCGGGCAACTGTCCTGATGTTGTGTACGGAGATCATTGGTTTAGATTTTTAAGCTTAATCCCTTTGTTTTGTGCTCCATGTAATATACATAGGCATGTTCAAGGTTTGGTTCTATTATTTTGCCGTCAAAGCCGGGGGATTCGTCAGCTACAACCTGAGCATCCCATCCCATCTCACTGGGCATGGAAGAAATAATATGTAACCTGTCTTTAATTTCGTCGTATTGTTCCTGTGTAAGGCTCAGGTTAAAGACGTGACCTTCTGCAGCTCCGGTTAATTCAGAAGGAGATCCCGAAAAAATCATCTCACCTCTGTTCAGAAGGGCCATTTTCTGACATGTTGATGAAATGTCACCTACAATATGTGTTGACAATATAATGGTTACATCATTCTGGCTGAGATCAGAAAGTATATTCCTGAACCTGATCCTTTCATCGGGATCAAGACCTGTTGTTGGTTCATCCACAACAATAATCCGCGGGTTGCCAATCAATGCCTGGGCAATGCCCAGTCTCCTTTTCATCCCCCCCGAGAGTTTGTTCGCCTTTCGGTCACGTACTTCTAGCAGACCAACCCTGTCAAGCAACTCATCAACCATGTTGATGCGCTCTTTCCTGTTTCTGATCCCGGCAAGCGATCCTGCATAATCGAGAAATTCCCAGGTCCTGAATCGTGTGAAGAATCGAAAATCCTGCGGAAGGTAACCAAGGTATGAGCGTAACTTCTTCCTGTTTTTGCGGATACTCTCTCCGTTTATCAATACATCACCTGATGATGGTTTCATAAGTGCCACCAGCACTTTCATAAGTGTTGACTTGCCTGCACCGTTCGGACCAAGAAGACCGAACATCCCTTCTTCAATAAGCAGGTTGATGTTTTTTACGGCATGATTACCGTTCCTGTATACTACATTAAGATCATTAATTTCGATCTTCATCTGGTTAATAGTTGTTTATTACAGTTTATATGACGTCTAAAGGACGAATAATATTTCAAAATGATGGTAATATTTTATCAAAATATATGTTATAAATATGATAAGCCCATCAAAAATCAAATAATTATCAGCTTGTAAAAGATATTTCTACTTTTGTAAAACAAAGAAAAAAAGAATTGAGTCCCGGAATTAACAAACTGAAGATTTTAAATGATCCTGTTCATGGCTTCATCAAGATCCCTTTTGAATTTATTTATGATCTTATTGAAGACCCCTGGTTTCAAAGGTTGAGGTTTATCAGGCAGCTGGGACTGACTGACCTTGTTTATCCCGGAGCCACACACAGCAGGTTCATTCATAGCATCGGTACACTATATCTTATGGATCAGGCTTTAAATACCCTTATTAGTAAGGGGGTTGATATTAGTGAACAGGAATATGAGGCCGCTCTTATTGCAATTCTGTGTCATGACCTTGGTCATGGTCCCTTCTCTCATTCTCTTGAATTCAATTTTTCAGGTGCAGTAAGTCATGAAATGATTTCACAGGCTATAATGGGCCTTCTTAATGAAAAATATGAGGGCAGGCTTACTATGGCCATGAAGATGTTTAGTGGAAAATACGAAAGAGATTTTTTTAACTCGCTTATATCCAGTCAGGTTGATATGGACAGGCTGGATTACCTTGTTAGAGACAGCTTTTATACCGGTGTTATAGAAGGCTCAGTTGGTTCTGACCGTATAATAAGCATGCTGAATGCAGTTGATGATAAACTCGTAGTTGAGGAAAAAGGAGTTTATTCAATAGAGAAGTTTCTTATTGCACGCCGTTTTATGTACTGGCAGGTGTATATGCATAAAACAGTACTTGCCGCAGATCAACTCCTGCGAAGATTAATAGAAAGGGCCAGAAAGCTGCTGAACGATGGTAGAAATATTAAATCAGCCGTTTCAGTTGACTATTTTCTGAAAACAGGCTATGATAATAAATTGCAGTCTGATAAGGATGTAAATAAGTTTACCGAAATGTTTTTCAGGCTGGACGATAATGAACTGGTGTCTTCTGTGCGTGGGTGGATAGATAGTGGCGACAGGATTCTTTCAGACCTGGCGCTTTCTTTTATCTACAGGCGACTGCCTGCAATTGAGCTCTCTGAAAGCCCCGTTAGCAGTGAAAAAAGAGACAGGATTATCGAAACTCTTTCAAAAAAGAATGATTTCCGCAGAGGGGATATTGACAGTTATGTGTATACAGGATGTATCTCGAACCAGACATATGCACCCGCAGCACCAAGTGTAAAAATTCTTACACGCGAAGGCTCACTCAGGGACTTAACAGAGCTTTCAGGCATAGTGAAGCATGAAGCATTGTCAAAGGATACTAAAAGACATTTTTTGTGTTATCCCAAAGATATCAGGGATATGGAAACTTAATATAATTGTGATGTTTATTTAAAATTTTATATGATGAAATTTAAAGCTAATGAGATAGCAAAATATCTGGATGGTATAATTGATGGTGATGAGGAAGCTACTGTCAATACCGTAGCAAAAATTGAAGAAGGCCACAAGGGTGCTCTTTCTTTCCTGTCAAATATGGCATATGAAAAATATATTTATACCACGGATTCATCAATTGTAATTGTGAACAATGATTTCGTACCGTCTTCACCGGTCAGGGCAACATTGATTAAAGTGGATAATGCTTATGAAGCCTTTGCTACTTTACTTAATATATACCAGCAGTCTAAACCCCGTAATACAGGTATTCATAAAAGTGCGGTTATCGAGGAATCAGCAAAGATAGGAGAGGATGTTTATATTGGTGCACATGTATATATTGGCGAGAGTGTTATCCTTGGTAACGGGTGTTCTGTATATTCCAATTCAAGTGTGGGCGACAAATGCAGAATTGGTGATGGTACCAGTATCTATGCAGGTGTAACAATATACCATGAGTGCGAAATAGGTGAAAACTGCACCATACATGCAGGAACAGTTATCGGAAGCGACGGATTTGGCTTTGCCCCCGGGGCAGAACAAAATTATACAAAGATCCCTCAGCTTGGAAATGTAATAGTTGAAGATAATGTTGAGATAGGAGCAAATGTGGTTATTGACCGTGCAACAATGGGATCGACAATAATCAGGAAGGGAGTTAAACTGGATAACCTGATACAGGTAGGACATAATGTTGAAATAGGAGAGAATACCGTTATGGCCGGTCAGACCGGGGTGGCAGGTTCAACTAAAATAGGCAGGAACTGTATGTTTGGCGGTCAGGTTGGGATCACAGGCCATGTCAGCGTGGCTGACGGTACAAAGGCAGCTGCCCAGACCGGTATCAGCGGACCTGTTAAAAAGGAAAATACGGTGCTCTACGGATCTCCTGCTTTTGAGTACAGGAAATTCCAGCAATCATATATAGTATTCAGGAAGCTGCCCGATCTGAAGTCCCGGGTTGATAAACTGGAAGACCAGGTTAAGAACAATAAATGATATAATCAATTCTGTTCCAAATTAATAGTGTTGATATAAACCATGTTAGAACGGTTTTTTATAGCACGTTCGAAAAAATTTTTATTTCTTTGCACGCATATTAATAAGTAACATACCAGTATTTTATGAGTATTAAGAACCAGAGAACTCTTGCCAGCGAAATAAGCCTCAGAGGAAAAGGATTACATTCAGGTATAGATGTAAATATTACATTCAAGCCGGCCCCGGTGGATCATGGTTATGTTTTTTGCAGGGTTGACCTGCCGGAAAAACCACTTATACATGCAAGGGCTGATAATGTAACGGATACTACCAGGGGAACAACCCTTAATGAAAACGGGGCATCTGTGGCAACAATAGAACATGTGCTTGCATCCTTTTACGGGATGAACCTTGATAACATACTTATCGAGATTGACGGACCTGAAGCACCTATTATGGGTGGCAGCGCAATGAAATTTGTGGATGCTATCGAAGAGGCAGGGATAGTGGAGCAGGATTCATTGAGAAAATATTTTGAAGTAAAGGAGAAAATTGTTTATTCGGATGAAGATCACGGTGTTGACCTTATTATATATCCTGATGACCATCTCAGCATAAACGTCCTTATTGATTATAACAGCAGGATACTGGGTAACCAGTATGCTGTTCTTGACAGGAAGGATGACTTTGCCAAAGAAATATCAGCCAGCAGGACATTTGTTTTCTTCCATGAACTGGAGCCCCTCTTTAAAGCCGGCAGGATAAAAGGAGGTGATCTTGATAATGCTATTGTGATACTGGAAAAGGAAGTGCCCCAGTCAGAGCTTGACAGGATAGCAAAAATGTTTGACAAGCCTAATATCAATGCACACAAGGAAGGGATACTCAACAATACCGCTTTGCGCTTCCCTAATGAACCGGCAAGGCATAAGCTCCTTGATCTGCTGGGCGATATGGCCCTTGTTGGTCAGCATATAAAGGGTAAGATTGTGGCAACTCGTCCCGGTCACCAGGCAAATACCAATCTTGCCAAACTGGTACGTCAGGAGATCAAAAAAGCTGCCTCCAAGAAAGATATCCCTGTTTATGATCCCACGGAAAAACCTGTCTATGATGTAAATGAGGTTAAGAAAAGACTCCCTCACCGTTATCCTTTTCTCCTTGTTGACAAGGTCATACACAAAGATGAAAATACAATTATAGGAATAAAGAATGTGACTTTTAACGAAATGTTTTTCCAGGGTCACTTCCCGGAAGAGCCTATTATGCCGGGTGTTTTGCTGGTTGAGGCAATGGCGCAGGTTGGGGGTATGCTTGTACTCGGCAGCGTGGAGGAACCGGAAAAGTGGTCAACGTATTTTCTTAAGATTGATAAGGTGAAATTTAAGCAGAAAGTTGTGCCGGGTGATACACTGATAATAAAGCTTAATATGTCTGAACCACCCAGGAGGGGTATTGTGTCTATGTATGGCCACGTTTATGTCGGAAACAAAATTGTTGCCGAGGGCGAACTTGTTGCACAAATAATTAAGAATAAATAACTATGGTCTCGAAACAGGCTTTTATACATCCCGATGCCCGTCTTGGCAGTAATGTTACCGTGGATCCCTTTGCGTATATTGCCGGCGATGTTGTTATAGGCGACGGTTGCTGGATTGGCCCTAATGCTACAGTTATGGATGGTACCCGTTTGGGGAAGAATTGTAAGGTTTTCCCGGGGGCTGTTATTTCAGCTATCCCGCAGGATCTGAAGTTTAAAGGCGAGATAACTACTGTTGAAATAGGCGCTAATTGTACTTTCCGGGAAGGGGCTACTATTAACAGGGGCACAGTGGCACTGGGAAAAACTATCATGGGAGATAACTGCCTGATGATGGCCAACTCGCATGTGGCACATGACTGCGTGATAGGTAATAATTGTATACTGGTAAATAATGTACTGCTTGGAGGAGAGGTTCATATTGACGATTTTGCCATTATGGGAGGAGGATCAGCCGCACACCAGTTCTGCAGGGTGGGAGCCCATGCCATGATAAGCGGTGGCGCCATGTTCAAAAAGGATATTCCCCCCTATGCTATTATTAACCATGACCCTGTGGGTTATGTGGGTCTTAATAAGATCGGGCTTAAGCGCCGGGGCTTTACACAGGAAAAGATAGATGAACTGGAAGAGATATACAAGGTTGTCTATTTCAGTGGCAGAAATATAAGCCAGGCACTGGAGCATCTCAGGCATAATTTTACCCCAACAGAAGAACTGAATTATATTATTGACTTTATCTCATCCTCAAAAAGAGGTATTCTGAAATCTGCAGTAGGGTAAACAACTTTTCTGCATTTCACCCAATAAATCTTACCTTTGCCCAAAATTTATCCTTATGGCAGAAGAAAAAAAATCAGGTGAGAAAGGGTTTGGGAAATATATTCTTATTAATGAGATAAAGGAGCAGTATGCTTCTGCTTTCTCCGGTGATAGGCTGAAACCAAAGGTTTCAAATATACTCTACCTGGAGGGAATACATTTTAACCTGATGTATTTTCCTGTTCAACATCTTGGTTATAAGTCCGTTATCAATGCAATTGCAGATCTTTATGCCCGCGGCCTGAAGCCCGAAAATATTTATGTGAATATTGGCCTTGGTGCCCGCTTCAAAAAGACAGATATTGAGTTGCTTATTGAAGGTATAAGCCTTGCATGTAAAAAATATTTAGTTAGCATAGCTGAGCTTGAAATTAGTACTTCACTGACAGGTCTGGCAATAAGCGTGGCAGCTGAGGGTAAGGAGGAGAGTAAGATGAAAAGATCACAGCCTGCAGCAACAGACCTTATCTGTGTTACAGGCGACCTGGGTGCGGCATATCTTGGCCTGGAGATACTCGAGAGGGAGACACAGGTATATGAGCAGACAGGTGGAGCACAGCCCGAACTGAAAGGATTTGAATACGTAATTGGCAGGCAACTGAAACCGGAGCTGAAATATGACCTGCTGCAACAGTCAGGGGATGCCGGTGTAACTGCGGGGATTATCCGCACTGTACGGGACGGACTTGCGTCTGAGATCCTGCATATTGCTAATACTACAGGCTTTGGATGCAGGATATACCATGATAAGCTGCCAATCGACAGGGAAACAGAAGCAGCCAGTAAAGAGCTTGGCTTTGAGACTATTATATCAGCCCTTAACGGGGGCGATGATTTCGAATATGTAATTACCGTTCCGGTAAAACAGCATGAGCTTATTGAGAAGATTGAAGGAATCAGTATCATTGGGCATCATGTTCCGAAAGAAGAAGGAAACAGCCTTGCCCTGCAGGATGGCAGCCTGGCAGAGCTGAAAGCACAGGGGTGGGAATGATAACCAGGTTTTGATTTCCTTAGAGTGTGAGTAGGTTCGGATATTTGTTTATATTTGGATAGATGATAAAGGCTGTAAGTGAATTATTCGGTGACCTTTTCAATAGTTCGGGAGAATTTGCTCCCAGGAATGAATTTAACAGGATCACACTGTCTTTTAAGGATAATAAGGAATCCTTGTTCAGAAAAGATTATTTCAGGTCTTCGATAGGCCTTATGAGATTGTCTTTCCTGCTGGGTATAGCCTATTACTCAGTGTTTGCTTTTCTGGATACTATTGCCGTACCTGAAGTCCGGAAGGAATTGTTTATTATCCGCTTTTTTGTAGTCTGCCCTGTTATTCTGATCATCTTTTTGCTGTCTTATACAAAGAATTTCCATAAATGGTGGCAGCTGGGTTCAAGCATCGCAACCATAGTTTCCGGTCTGGGCATAGTCGTTATGACCATAGTATCGTCTGAGCTTGCACGAGTACACTATTATCCGGGAGCAATGCTGGTACTGTTTTATTGTTATATGCTCATAAAATTGAGGTTTATCTGGTCAACAGTGTCAGGATGGCTAATTTTCATTCTCTACCTTGTTGCAATAATTACATATGGTGGAATAAACCAGGATGTAGCCAGGATAAATCTTTTTTTCCTGGCAAGCGCAAATATATTAGGCATGTTTGGCGGATATTCATTAGAATACTATACACGCAAGGATTTTTTCTACAGGTACCTGTTAAAGCAGGAAAGAGAAAAAACAGAGCAGGCCAATGAAAGACTGGAGAAAAGGGTACAGGAAAAAACAATAAGCCTCAGGAAGGATATTGTTCGAAGACAAAAGATAGAAAAAGAATTGGTGTGGGCTAAAAACAAAGCGGAAGAGAGTGATCGTTTAAAATCGGCATTTCTTGCCAATATGAGCCATGAAATCCGAACCCCGATGAACGGAATACTTGGATTTACAGATTTACTGCTTGAGCCTGACCTGGATAGTGAAGCCAGGGATCAGTATCTTCAGACAATCAAGAACAGTGGCCTTAGAATGTTGAATACAGTAAATGACCTTGTGGAGATATCAAAAATCGATGCGGGTATTACCGGTCTTAACTTTGCCCCTGTTAACATCAATAAAAAAATACGGGAGATTTGTGATTTTTTTGAACCCGAAGCCCATCAAAAAGGATTAAACTTAATTCCTGAGATCTCATTGCCTGATAAGGACAGTTTAACTATAACTGATGAATCCAAGATTGAATCAATCTTTACAAATCTCATTAAAAATGCTCTTAAATATTCAGTTAAGGGGACAATCAGATTTGGATATGACCTAAATGATAATGTATTCCGTTTTTATTGTATGGACGAAGGTATCGGTATACCTGGAAGTCGTCATGATGGGATCTTCAACCGTTTTGAGCAGGCAGATATTGCTGATAAAGATGTTTATGAAGGTAGCGGTCTGGGACTGGCAATTACGAAGTCTTATGTGGAGATGTTGGGAGGGAGCATATGGGTTGAATCTGAAGAGGGAGAGGGTTCCGTCTTTTATTTTACATTGCCGGCAGAAAGTGAGGATGGCTCAGGGATAACTAAACGTGAAAACAGAGAACCAAACAAAAACCTGGTTGTTAATAAAGGAAAAATACTTATTGTTGATGATGATGTAACTTCTTTACAGTACTTGCAGATTATTCTCAAGTCTGAATTTGAAACTGTATATACAGCCCATAACGGGGAGGAAGCATTAAGAATAGTCCATGAATCGGAAAATATAGATTATATCCTGATGGATTTAAAAATGCCCGGTATGAGTGGATATGAAGCTACAAGGAAGATCAGGGAAAAGAACCCGGAAGTCAGGATAATAGCCCAGACAGCATATGCCCTTGAAGGTGACCGTGATATTGCAATAGAAGCAGGTTGCGATGGGTACATCTCAAAACCGGTAAGAAAAGAGCAGCTGTTTGAAATATTGAATATTGCAAAATAAACTTGAAACAACTTCCGGCTCCTGGCTGTTAAAATAGAAGGCAACAAGTAGTATTAATAACAGTATAAATAAAGTATTATGAAGATTATAAGTATTGATAAGGTAGAGAAGAACAAAGTTAACATGGAAGGAGCCGAAAAGGCATGGAAACAGGTTCCCCTGGGTAAGGATGACGGGGCGCCCGTATATTCATACAGGGTGTTTACTGTTGATCCGGGCGGACACACACCCTATCACAACCATCCCTATGAGCATATGAATTTTATTATCGAGGGAGAGGGAGCACTGGTTAATGAAAAGGGAGAGGAAACACCTTTAAAGGCAGGCGATTTTGCTCTTGTGAAGCCCGATGAAAAACACCAGTACCGTAACAAGGGAGATAAACCACTTAAGCTTATCTGTGGTGTGCCTAAGGAGTTTGAATAAGTATTAATATATAAAATATCATTCCCAAAGGCTAAAGAAACATAGCCTCCATTTTATTCAAGGAGGACTTTCTTATTCTTCGGGTATTTTACAGTATAGCTTAGGATGAATTCTTGAGTGTCTCTTGCCGCGATGCTTGTCTGCCATTTTACCTCGCCGCTGAATTTATTCATTGTTCCTCCGGAAAGCTCAGTTGCTTCAACCTCAATATCCTTATTCCTGGATATCGGCACCTGGCCATAGACATCAATATCAATGTCTTTTGATTTATTATTTCTTATTCTGATCCTGTAAGAACGTGTTTCCACTTTATTGAGCCCAATCAGACGTGTTGATGTGAATTCTTTCAATCGTTCCCTCTCAATGGTGATTCCCTTATCTGTTCCAAGTGAAACATTTAGTGTGTCTGATATCTGCGTGGTATTTATCACACTTGTTCCGGTAAAGGTATTGCCAAAGTAAATATTAGCTTCCCCGTTGAGCAGGTTAAGAGCTTCCCAGTCAGGGATATCCGCTGTCAGGAATGCCTCTTTCCTGAGCTTTGGCACGGTTTTATATTTATAGCTTGCGTCAGTTGATAATCGCTGTAATTCCGTAACAAGATTATTGCCGTCAGAATTCACAGTTTGTGGTATATTGACTTCGAATGAGAAGCCCCTGGTATTCGTAATTAAATTAACGGGAGGGATTGATGCTTCCTCCTGTTCGGTGTCATACTCAAAAGTAACAGCTTCCTGCTCTGCTACATCCATTGCTTTAGGTTGTTTTGCCATTGTGCGGGCTGAGGTACCCAATCCTTTGGTCCTTACTTCATAGAAATCAAGGTAATTAGGGTGGAGTGCGGGTAAAGTACCGGATTCCGAAGGATCAGCATCTGAAAAGACTAATATAGCTTTTTTCCAGTCAATGCCTGTATTCTGCCATACATTGGCTTTATAAATGATATTAACATCTTCTTCTATGTCATTTACCCTGATATCATATGATGGGTACCATCCTGCATTCCCGGCTAAATAACTTAGTGTAAGTAATGCCCTTGTTGGCTGATCCGCAGAAACAGAAATTATTACCTCTGATGTCGGCATCCTGGATAATCTCAATGCCCCCTGCAATTGATTCTGAAGTTTTTGTTTCTCATCCTTGTATTTATTTATCAGTCTGTTCTTATTTAGTATTCCTATTCTTATTTCTTCAAGATTTGCGGTATATACTTCTGTTATGCTTGCCAGTTCTTGTGCAGTTATTTTTTCATTTGCACCACCTATCACTTTATTTGCAGAAAGGAAAGCTTCTTTTTCTTTTAGTATTTCAATATCAGTCTGCTCATCTTCAATTTTTAGTTTCAGGTCATCAATTTTCTTCCTGATTTTTTTGACAGCTTCGCTCTCCTCAGCATTCTCGAGGTAATTTTGGTGGAGCTTAACTGAGAGGATCATGAAATTCCCTTCACCTTTCACCTGCAGGCTTGAAGCATTTGCATATGGTGAAAGTCCGGGTATTCTCAAAATGAATTTTCCCTTTGCTATGTTAATGTCTGCCTCTCTTTCAAGCTGTGCCCTGTCGGGGAAAATGGTAACCTTTGTTATTTTGCTTTGAATGTCAGTATATTCCTGGGCTGATAAGATGCCTGAGGTTATTAGTATAAAGATAGCTATTGCGGTGGTTTTCATTTCCTTTATTGTTATTGTTTACATAATACCAAAATATTCAGAAAAGATACAAGATAAAAGGGAAAAGATAAAAGTTCAGGCACTATTTGTCGCGTCTATTACTGCATTTCATTTAGAAGGATATAAATGTCCTGAAGAGGATAGCCGTTTAGCGGATTGTAAACGGAATAGTTTTTCAGGTTAATCAAACCTTGTTCCTGTATGCCACAGGCAACTAATGAATTGACTTTTGTTTTAAATAAAGGAGCTATTTTTTTAAAATTCAGTTTGCTGCGGTCAGGACGTTCACTGTGCTTTGCTTCAATCAGGTATACTTTTCCCTCTTTCTCAATAATGAAATCAATCTCCATCCCATTTGAATCCCTGTAAGAGAACAAATCCTTACCTGCAACCAATCCTTGTTTAATGAATTCTGTGAGAACGAAGTTTTCCCATATATTACCGAGGTGAGGCGATTTGTTAAGTGAATCCAATGATTCTATATTCAGGAGGGAGGATAAGATGCCGTTGTCGGAGAAATAGATCTTTGGGGCCTTGATTAATCTCTTCCCAAGATTATTGTAATATGGCGGCAGCAGAACAATCAATCCCGAAACTTCAAGGGCATTGACCCATGCCTTTATTGTATTAACGGCCACTCCAATCTCATTCGATAATTCGGAATAATTTAACAGTTGACCTGCTCTCATGGCCAGTAAAGACAGAAAACGCCTGTAATCTCTAAGGTTTGTAACATTGAGTATTTGCTTCAGGTCTCTTTCAAGGTATGTTTGTATATAATCTTCATAGAATTGTTTTGCATCAAGTTCCTCTGCCCATAATTCAGGGAATCCCCCCTTCCACAGAAGATCCCTTTTATTTTGCACCAGATCCGTATTATTGAGCTCTCCTGCGCTCAGGGTTCCAAGGTAAAGAATTCTTATCCTGCCTGCCAGTGAATCACTTACCTGCTGCATCAGGATGAAGTATTGGCTGCCTGTCAATATCCATTTTCCTTTTTCATTCCTTTTTTGATCTACAAAAATTTTCAGATCACGAAAAAGGGAAGGCACATATTGTATCTCATCAATTATTACCCTGTCTTTGAACTTCTGCAAAAATTGAGTCGGATTTTGCTCTGCTTCCTCTGCAATAAGTATCCTGTCAAAAGTTACATAGTCAGCATCAGGGTACAGGCGTTGTAATAATGAGCTTTTGCCGGCCTGCCTGATCCCGGTCAACAGAACTACCGGCCTGGTATTAACCGCCTGTTTAATTTTGTCAGTGTAATCTCTTTCTATCCACATGGTTTTAAGAATTTAAACAGGATAAATATAGCATAATTGCATTAAGAGTGCAAATATACATAACATAGATTGCAAAATAACCTAATAATTTTGATATATAGCAGGATGGAGCCCGCCTTCGTCAAGCCTACGGCGGACAGGGCAGGTGGCAGGTAAGTATGGCGAAAGACTAAAGACAAAAGGCAAAAGGAAAAAAAAGATAAAAGGATTGAAAATTGAAGATATAAAATTCCCTTATAAATGTGAGCATATACCATTTCTTAACTTCAAGCGAAGTTGATGTAAGTAACTCTACTGTTCCGCTTGAATTTGCGTACCAAAGAAATGCCTTGCCGTTAGATTCGTCAATGCCACCATAGATTCTGTTATCGGTATTAAATATGCATTGACTCCAGATGGCGCCGTCAAGAGTGTCGGCATAAATCCATATGTTTACTGTAAAATCATCTGTCTCTGAGATTAATTGGTTACATTCAACAAAGCTATCATCAAATAGCATTGCACTGTTGGCATCTCCAAACCTGTCATAGGTTGTGATAGCCCCGTTATTTGTACCATGATTACCATTTCCACTTTCATCATTAACACTATTATTAAATGGGGAATATGCCAGTAGATTAGAGCCTGAGAGAGTTGTAAAGACACCTTCCGATCCATATGCGGTACCTACATTATTAGTTGCAAAAGCCCTGAAATAGTATTCTGTTCCGGCTGTTAACCCCGTGAGTAACGCAGAAAAACTGCCGATATCACCGCCTTTAATTACAACATTATCAGATACTGAGGGATTTGTGGAAGTACCGTAGCATACACCCCGTTCAGTAATCCCGGCACCCCCGTCATCGGTTACCTCCCCGTCAATATTGGCTCCTGTTTCTGTTATATTATAAGCAGTGCCGGTGATAACTGAAGGTTGGGAAAGAGCGGTTGTTGTAAAACTTTCTTCCTGTCCGTAAGCAGTTCCCACGCTGTTAGTAGCATATGCTTTGACATAGTAAGTAGTGCCCGGATCAAGCTCTGTCATTTGGCTTGTGTAAGAGCCTGTCCCGCTTCCATCAGTAGTATGCTCACCTGAAATACCCGGGGCCTGTTCAGTACCCCAGCATACACCTCTTGCGCTGACGGGGTCTCCTCCGTTATCTGTTATACTGCCACCTGAATCTGCTGATCTGTAGTCAATATTGATCACTGCATCTGTAGTAATTCATGGTAAATCCAGTGTGGTAAATTCAAGCTGTTCGCCGTAGCCCGTACCTTCATTATTAGCAGCGTAAGCTTTTACATAATATGTCGTGCCGGGAGTGAGACCGGAGAGGGTCTCGGTGAACTCACCCGTGCCGTTGACATTATTCTGTACAGTATTATCAGTTATTGTCGGATTGCCCGTTGTGTTATAGCAGAATCCCCTGTCATTTGCTTCTGAGCTGCCATTGTACGTAACATTACCGGTACAATCTGCCGATGTGCTTGTTACTGAAGATACAGAGACAGTGTTGACAGATGGTGCTTCCTCAGGGATAATCACGAAACTCTTCATTTCACCGTATGATGTACCGGCAATATTCCTTGCGTAGGCCAGGTAATAATATGTCTGGTTCTCTGTAAGAGGACTTATAGTCTCCTGGAAGGACTGTTCAGATGAACTTCCTGTAATGTTTACTTTTGTGCCATCAGAAACTGGATCTTCTGTTGTGCTGTAATAAATGCCTGCTTCTCCTTCCACTGAGTTGCCGTCATCTGTGATAACACCGCCAAGTGTTGCACTGTTATTAACAAGATCAGTAGCATCCGTGGTTGTAACAACGGGTAAACTGGCCCCCTGGCCCTGTATACACCTCACCGAATAAGCATTTGATTTGAAATCTCCGTTATAATGTATTTTATTATCGGCGTAGTTAAGTGATCTGTTCCAGGCATCAGAGTCTATTGCCTCGGTGCTTGTCCACCAGGTTCCCCATTGCCCCAGATTCTCAAACGAGCCTCCGTTATTATCAATCATTGCTCCCCCTGGCAATGCTGTGAATCCGGTAATGTTTGTAGCTCCTGTGTTCGGGATAAGCCAGTGTTCATAATATCCTTCTTTCAGAGTCCCTCCTTTATCTCCTCTGCCTGATGACGCGGCTACTTCTTCAGTTGTCATTCCCAGATAAAGTTCGAGTTCCTTCCATTCATTGTCGCTTGGCAAATGCCAGCCGTCAGGGCAAATACCCTGCAAGCTACCGGGATTGTCATCATTACTCTGAGAGCCGTTCAAGGCAGCATTCCAGTTGTAAAGCACTCCGTAAGTATTGTAATTATCGCTTGCTTTCGCTTCAGAGATATTATTGCCTTCATAGCCGTAAACATAGTATAGTGTGAAATATCCTCCTGCTGTGTCTGGTGAATATATCTTAGGAAGGTAAGCAAGATTTTC
Organism: Bacteroidales bacterium; assembly: GCA_021738535.1. GTDB lineage: Bacteria > Bacteroidota > Bacteroidia > Bacteroidales > VadinHA17 > UBA9300. The sequence goes on from JAIPBU010000002.1 coordinate 67,695, forward strand.
CGCCATCCAGACCTGGTCTCCTATTTCAACCCATTTATAAGTATTTCCGTCTCTTGTATCCGTAAATGTTCCGGTAGTATTTATATCAAATGTTTTAAATATTATTGTATTGCCGAAGCCTGTTCCGTGCAGATTTGTTGCATATGCCCGAAGATAGTATTCCGTTCCAGGTTCCAGGTTGTTTACTTCCATAATATATTCCGAGTTCGTAAATTCCATTGAATCCCATGGATCATCATTTGTAATAACTGAATCATTAAGCGTGGGAGTCCCTGATTTGTTCCAGCAAAATCCAAAATCTATTATGTCTAAGCCTCCCTCGTCACTTATTCTTGCGCCGGCCCTGACTTTTGTTTGTGTTATATCAGTGGCCTCATAGGTTTCCAGTGCCGGTACCGAGATGTCAAGGCTGGTAAAACTTTTTTGCTCACCATAAAATTCTGAACCACCTGAGATGGCGAACGCTTTATATTCATATTTTGTATTTGGCTCAGGGTTGTCAATAAAAATACTAAAAACACCTCTGCTGTATTTGGCTCCCAGTGAATGATTTGTAAAGTCAGCACCTGTGCCGTTTGCTTCCCTTAGCAAGACACCATGATTGGTGACCGCTCCTTCTCCCATGTCAATTATTTCACCCTTAATCTCAACCTGGTTATATGAAATATCTTCGGATGATACTGTGATAGTGTTCACTTTCAGGATTCTTTCGGGCTTCTTGCATGCATTAAAGAGAATAACTTGCGAAAGTGAAATAATAGTGATCAATATATATGAGATTCTTTTCATTTAATCTTTTTTCAGGATAAAGACAAAATCGCCTCCTTCGTCACCAACACCCTGGATCACTCCTGTTCTGGGTACGGTGGTACTGTTATTTTCAACTGCAACCCTTATCCTGCTGTAAAGGCTTTCTGAGGGAAGATATTTATCCTTATTTTTTTCCAGCCTGTCAACAAGATACTCAATAAAAACACTTTCATCAGGTACTTCCGAAAGAGTCCCGCTGGTTATAGCCTTTCTGCTCGGAAGCCTGTATAATTCCTCAATACTTTCCGATACATCATCGAAAATACTACGGGTTTTAAATATGGAACCTGCAAAGCAGGCATCGGATATCAGAAGCGTATGCCTGGATTTTATTGCTTTCAGGTAATCGACCAGTGAACTGTTGGGGAACCATGCAGCCCTGTTTTCACGTCTTGCATCTGACGGGAGCCAGTAACCGAGCCCGGTATCTTCTTCCCAAAGGCCATGTCCGGCATAAAAGATCAACAGGTTATCATTTTCCTTAACGTTTTTTGATAACTTATCGAATGCAATATAGAGGTCTTCCCTTTCCGGGTTAAGAAGGAGTGTTATATCTTCCTGCTTAAAAGTATATTTGTCAACCAGAACATCATACACCCCTCTCGCATCTCCTATGGCATTTTCGAGGTTCTCACCCATTGCGGGATAACTGTTTATGCCTATTATTAATGCATAGTACTTGCCCGGATCAAGAGTGTTGTCTGCAAGGTTAGTTACCGGGGCAGTGTAATAAATGTTGTAATGGTAGCGCTCCAGAACCTGGCTTCCCTGAAGAATATCTATATTAAGACTGTTAGACCCGGGTTGCATTGTTACCTTATTTTGCCAGAAAAAATTCCCATCCATGTTTTCTACAGGAATGCTGTTCATATGAACGATCATCCCTTTTTTGAAACCCTCTACTTCTCCTGCAAGGTCAAATGATTCTTCCGGTGTAACAAACACCCTTGATTCTTCCAGGGCAGGCTGGTGTAATGTCAAACTGACCTCAGGCTTCTTCTCCGGGATATTATTTATGTGTATGCGAGATTTTTCACTTTTTATCTGACCGCTAAGAGATATCGGGAAGATTATCAGGAGTAATATGTATAAGTAATGTAATCTGTACTTGTCCATAAGTTAATTTTTAAAAAGTCCACGTGGCATAAAGGTTTACACCTTTCATGTTATTGGCAGATGCTCCTGCCTTAAAGTTATTGCGGGGAGAGGATGGTATTATGGCTGACCATATAAGGTTAACAGCCCAAACCCCTGCAGCACCGTAAATAAGATACCGCGCCCTGTTATATGATTTTTCTGATTCCCTGAAGAGCCTGTCCCTGTCGTTTATGGACACGGATTCCAGGTATTGATCATATTTAGTATTGTAATCATAAATAAAATACCCTGAAGCAACCAGGCTACCGTAACCAATCACTCCCAATAGCAAATGAGCCCCCTTACTGCTTGCTTTTTTTTGCCCGAGCCCCGGCAGAATAAGAGATGATGCCATAATATTTCCGCGGGAGTAAGAAGGCGAGGGAATAGTCCCGGAGCTGCCGGGGATTTCATCATTGTCATGGGTTTTGAGATCTGCAACTGCTTGTTTATTTTGATCGTCACCGGCTTCTTCCTCGAGATCCATGCCCTGTTTTTCTGAATTGTTTCTTCGTTTTCCTCAGCCTCCTTGTCATTAATCACTACCTGCTGTGCAGTGATCTGCACTTCAATATCCCCGTTTATCCTGAAATTATCTGCGGCAAGATTCCAGACAATTTGTTTGTCCGGACCACATTGGATGCTGTCACCAATGTCCCCGTGCAGTGCTGAAGTGTTAATTACTTCGCCGCTCGGAAAAGTAATATCAGGATAAATATTAAAAATATTATTTTGAGAGCATCCTCTTATATCAAACAGAATGACAAGTGTATCATTATAATAGCTAAGTTCAGGCCTGGATATTGAAATATTTGATTGAGATTGAACCTGCACAGAAATAGCTGCCAGAATTGCTAATATCAGTCTTAAGGTTTTCATTGGCGGTCTTTACACTGAGAAAGATACGAATTAATTACATTAATGTCAAAGTGCCAGGTTTTTAAGTGATTCATGTTTTGATGAATGACCATTTTTTGTTGATAAAAGGCTAAGTCTAAGTCTAAGGCTAAGGCTAAGGAACTCCTAAACCCCTTCTTCTTCAACCCCTGATAATGTCTCTTCCAAACGGAGAGAGCGCTATTGCTGCCAGCTTAAAATGATGCATCCCGAACAGGATCCCTATTCTCTTTTAGCCTTCGCCTTCGCCATAAACCAACCATTTTCTTCAACACAACGCCAAAATTTTGTACTTTTGTTCGTTCGCATTAAATGATATAAAACATTAGCTAAAACAATATGTAAATCATAGCTGTTAGTTTTGTACAGGTGAAATACATTAACATGATTTACGGAGATGGAAAAAGAACAGGATAAGATTCTAAACGAAGTAACTTCCGGTGAATATAAATATGGCTTTTACACTGATATCGATAATGAGTCAATACCCAAGGGTTTAAGTGAAGATGTGATAAGAGTGATATCGGCCAAGAAAGAGGAGCCTGAATGGATGCTCGAATTCCGCTTGAAGGCATATGAGGCATGGAAGAAAAAAAAGATGCCCGAATGGGCTCATCTTAAAATACCCGAAATAAATTACCAGGATATAGTGTATTATTCTGCTCCAAGGCAAAAAGCAAAACTCGACAGTCTCGATGAGGTAGATCCTGAATTGCTTGAGACATTTGAAAAACTGGGGATTCCCCTGGAGGAGCAGAAGAGACTGACAGGTGTGGCAGTTGATGCTGTAATGGACAGCGTGTCGGTTAAAACCACTTTCCAGGAAAACCTGGCCGAAATGGGTATTATTTTTTGTTCTTTCAGCGAAGCTGTGCGTGAGCACCCTGACCTGGTAAAAAAATACATGGGAAGTGTGGTGCCTTATACTGATAATTACTTTGCAGCTCTAAACAGTGCTGTATTCAGCGATGGCTCATTCTGCTATATACCCAAGGGTGTGAAATGTCCTATGGAACTTTCTACTTATTTCAGGATTAATGCTGCCAATACAGGGCAGTTTGAACGGACATTGATTGTGGCTGAAGACGATAGTTATGTCAGTTACCTGGAGGGCTGTACTGCCCCACAGAGGGATGAGAACCAGCTGCATGCTGCCATAGTGGAAATAGTTGCAGAAAAAAATGCCGAGGTTAAATATTCAACCGTGCAGAACTGGTATCCCGGTAATAAAGAAGGGAAAGGTGGTGTATATAACTTTGTTACCAAGAGAGGTATATGCAGGGGAGATAACGCTAAAATTTCCTGGGCACAGGTGGAAACAGGTTCAGCTATTACATGGAAATACCCCTCATGTATCCTGAAAGGTGATAACTCAAGCGGTGAGTTCTATTCAGTTGCAGTTACAAATAATCACCAGCAGGCTGATACGGGGACCAAAATGATGCATATTGGTAAAAACACCAGGAGCATTATTGTTTCTAAGGGCATATCCGCAGGCCTGAGCCAGAACAGCTACAGGGGGCTGGTCAAAGTATTGAAGAATGCTTCTAATGCACGAAATTTTTCACAGTGTGATTCATTGCTGCTGGGAGATAAATGCGGCGCACATACATTCCCTTATGTGGAGGTTGGTAATCAGACCAGTGTGGTTGAACATGAAGCTACCACATCAAAGATAGGTGAAGATCAGATCTTTTACTGTAACCAGAGAGGAATAAGTACAGAAGATGCAATTGGTCTTATTGTTAACGGGTACGCAAAAGAAGTGTTAAATAAATTACCAATGGAATTTGCAGTGGAGGCACAAAAGCTGTTGCAGATAAGCCTTGAAGGCTCCGTTGGTTAATGTCACTCTGAGCGAAGCGAAGAGTCTTAAAACTTAACTAAGGTTTGACAGGAGATCCTTCGCTGTGCTCAGGATGACAGATAAACAATAATAAATATGTTACAGATAGAAAACTTAAAGGTAGAGATAGAAGGCAAAGAGATTCTTAAAGGAATAAGCCTTAATGTGAAAAAAGGCGAGATTCATGCAATTATGGGACCTAACGGATCTGGCAAAAGCACCCTTGCAGCAGTACTCGCAGGAAAGGAATTTGGAGAGATAACCAACGGCAAAATTACTTATATGGGCAAAGACCTGATGGACATGGAGCCGGAAGACAGGTCTAAAGAAGGCATATTCCTGGGATTCCAGTACCCTATAGAGATACCGGGTGTAAGCATGGTGAATTTTATGCGGACAGCCCTCAATGAACACAGGAAATACAGGGGAGAGGAAGCAATGAGCTCATCAGATTTTCTTAAACTGATGAGAGAAAAGAAAGAATTGGTAAAAATAGAATCCGGTCTTACCAGCAGGTCTGTAAACGAAGGTTTTTCAGGGGGCGAAAAGAAGAGAAATGAGATCTTCCAGATGGCTATGCTCGAACCAAGGCTGGCTATCCTTGATGAAACAGATTCAGGACTTGATATCGATGCTTTGAGAATAGTTGCAAACGGTGTAAACCAGTTGAAGACAGCGGAAAATTCGACAATCGTTATTACACACTACCAGAGACTGCTTGACTATATTGTTCCTGATTTTGTACATGTGCTTTATGACGGAAAGATTGTCAAATCAGGAGATAAAAGCCTTGCCCTGGAACTGGAAGATAAGGGTTATGACTGGATAAAGAAAGATGTTGAATCAGTGAGTTATGAGTAAAAGAGAAGAGACTATACAACATTTTTCCGGGCTGTTCAAAGAAAACAGCAGCAGGATTGAAAAAGGTTCATCCGGGCTGATAAACAGTTTCAGGAAAGAAGCAATGGACCAGTTCAGGGAACTGGGAATACCTGACAGGAAAAACGAGGCTTACAAATACATTAATCTGGACCCGTGGTTCAATACAAAATATAAGTCTTATTTCGTTCCTGAAGAAGCTGATTTCATGGCTGCCAGTGACTTTCGCTGTGAGGTGGTAGAGCTGGAGAGTTATAACAAGATCCTCCTTAACGGGTTTTCTCCAAAGGATAACGGTACTATTGAGGGCCTTCCGGAAGGAATATGGGTGGGCAGTCTTGCAGAAGCGTCCGAAAGATTTCCGGATATAGTTGAGAAACATTATGCCAGATATGCACGTAACGGTAAAGACGGGCTCATCCCTCTCAATACAGCCCTGGCCTCAGACGGTATGTTCGTTCATGTAAAAAAAGGGGTAAGCCTCTCAAAACCCATACAGGTAATTAACCTGGTGCACTCTGATACGGATATGTTTGTGCAGCACAGAAATCTTATAGTGGTTGAGGATAATGCTGAACTTCCAATGATAGTCTGCGATCATGCACTTTCTCCACAGAAATTTCTTACCAATGCAGTAACAGAAATATATGTCGGAGAAAATGCCAGGCTTGATATGCTGAGGGTACAGAATGAACATAACAATGCTGCAAAACTGACTCATACCTTTATTCACCAGGAAAGAAACAGTAATGCTGTTTCCAATAATATTACCCTCCACGGAGGAATGGTCCGTAACAGCACGTATCACAGGCTTAACGGGGAAGGTGCCGAGTGTAATGCATACGGTCTTTACCTGGCCGACAGGTGGCAGCATGTTGATAATTTTGTGAGTATTGATCACGCTTATCCGAATTGCCTTAGTAACCAGCTGTTTAAAGGAGTGCTTGATGATTATGCCACCGGTGCTTTTAACGGTCGTATACTGGTGAATGAAGGAGCACAGAAAACACTGGCATACCAGAAGAACAATAATATATTGCTGACCGATGATGCCCGTATGGATACAAAACCACAGCTTGAAATATATGCTGATGATGTTAAATGCAGCCATGGCGCTACCGTAGGACAACTAGATGAAGAAGCTATGTTCTACCTGAAATCACGGGGGATTAATAAAACTGAGGCAAGATTAATGCTGATGTTCGGTTTTGCTCATGAAGTGATAGCAAATATTAAAACCGAAGCCCTCAGGCAGAGAATTGATGAACTGGTATTGCAACGGCTCAGGGGTGAATTAAGCCGCTGTGCAAATTGTTCACTTGATTGTGATAAATAATAATTATTGTGTTTGATATAAATAAAATACGTTCTGATTTCCCGGTACTGGCAAGGGAAGTCTATGGTAAACCCCTTGTATACTTTGATAACGGCGCAACAACACAAAAGCCTGCGAGGGTAATAGATGCAGTAAGGGAAGCCTATGATTCCTATTACAGTAATATCCACAGGGGGGTACATGCCCTTAGTGATATCTCTTCGGGGAAGTATGAAAATGCCAGGGAAAAAGTGAGGGCATTTATTAATGCGGAATCAAAAAAAGAAATAATTTTTACGGCCGGGACAACGGCATCAATTAACCTTGTGGCTTTTTCCTTCGGGGAGAGATATATAAAAAAGGGAGATGAAGTCTTGATTACCGCCCTCGAACATCATGCTAATATTGTGCCATGGCAGATGATGTGTGAGCGTAAGGGGGCAGTTTTGAAGGTAATTCCTATTAATGATGATGGTTCACTGAACCTGGAAAAAGTAAATGAGCTGATTACCGGCAAAACAAAAATCCTTGCTGTTACGCATGTTTCAAACGCTATAGGCGTAATTAATCCTGTAAAGGAAATCATTGAGGCAGCGCATAAACATAATATACCGGTTCTTGTTGACGGAGCACAGGGGATACAGCACGGGCATGTTGATGTTATGGATCTTGAGGCCGACTTTTACGTTTTTTCGGGACATAAGGTATATGGACCTACAGGAATTGGTGTATTATATGGTAAAAGAAAATGGCTCGAAGATATGCCCCCGTACCAGGGAGGGGGAGACATGGTAGACAGGGTGAGTTTTGAGAAAACTACCTACAACGAGCTGCCATTCAAGTTTGAAGCCGGAACAACAAATTTTGTTGGTGCAATCGGGATGGCTGAGGCACTTGACTATATCGGGTCAATCGGAATGGATAATATTTCAAAACACGAAAATGAACTGAAGCATTATGCAAAGGAAAGGCTGGAGCAACTGGGAGGATTGACATTTTACGGTACTACTGCAAATACTATTTCAATTCTTTCATTCCTGGTAGATAATATACACCAGTATGATGCAGGAATGATACTGGACAAGATGGGCGTGGCAATAAGAACAGGTTCACACTGTGCACAACCGGTAATGAGCAGGTTTGGAATTGACGGAACAATAAGAGCTTCAATGTGTTTCTATAATACAAAGGAAGAAATTGATATACTCTGTGAAGGCATTGAAAAAGTAAAGATGATGATGTTATGAGTAACAATGGAAAAACTATCAACCAGGTGCAGGACCAGATAATAGATGAGTTTTCACTGTTTGATGACTGGATGGATAAATATGATCATTTGATTGAAGAAGGAAAAGACCTTCAATTGCTTGATGAAAATGAAAAAAAGCAGGACTTCCTGATAGAAGGCTGCCAGTCGCGTGTCTGGTTAAAACCTGACTTTGACGGTGAAAAGATTTATTTTAAAGCTGACAGTGATGCAATAATCACGAAAGGAATTGTGGCTCTCCTGATAAAAGTATTATCAGGCCGAACGCCGTCAGAGATACTGGAAACTGACCTGTATTTTATTGAAAAAGTTGGTTTAAGCCAGAATCTTTCACCCACACGGTCTAACGGATTACTGGCAATGGTAAAGCAGATGAAGTTGTATGCAATGGCCTACAAGGCTAAACAAAAGGGATGAGCTTATGGACAAGAATGAATACATGGAAACAGAAGCAAGGATAATAGAAGTACTCAAATCAGTTTATGACCCTGAAATACCTGTCAATATATATGATCTCGGGCTCGTTTACGAGATAAAAATGGATGAAGATAATACTGCAAACATAACAATGACTTTGACTGCCCCTAACTGTCCCATGGCAGATATGATAGTTGAGGAGGTAAAATATAAAGTGGCAGGTACTAAAGGTGTTAAGGATTGTAACCTTACCCTGACCTTTGATCCTCCTTGGGACAGAGATATGATGACCGATGAGGCAAAGCTGGAACTGGGAATGTTGTAAATAACTATAAATGCCGGACCCTAAGCCGGAAAATATTATTAAGAATAAGGCCGTAGAACTGGGCTTTGACCACTGCGGTATTGCCGGGGTTAAAACTCTGCATGAACATGAAGAAAGATTAAATTCCTGGCTTGCAAACGGGATGCATGCAGGCATGTCTTATATGGGGCGTAACAAGGAAAAGAGACTGGATCCCGGTTTGCTTGTTAAAGATGCCCGGTCGGTAATAGTTACAGCTACAAATTATTATCAAACATATAATCCCGCTGAAGATAAGCCCGTCTTTGCCCGGTATGCATTGGGGAAAGACTATCACAGGGTAATCAAAACCAAGCTGTATGAATTGTTCGGTATAATAAAAGAAATGCATCCCGGAGCCGGCGGCAGGGTATTTGTTGACACGGCCCCTGTACTGGAAAGAGCATGGGCGGTTGAGGCCGGACTGGGATGGATAGGCAGGAACAGTATGCTCATAAACAAAAAGCTGGGTTCATTCACTTTCCTTGGTGTTATTATTGTCGATCTTAAATTCAGCTATGATAAACCTTTCAATAAGGATTATTGCGGTAGCTGTCGTAAATGTATTGATGCATGCCCTGCCGGAGCAATTAATGAAGATCGTACAATCGACTCGAATAAATGTATCTCATACCTTACCATTGAGCACCATGGAGAATTGCCTCATGACTTACACAGGGTCTCAGATAATAAAGTGTTTGGCTGCGATATTTGCCAGGAAGTGTGCCCGTGGAATAGTAAAGCACCGGAAACAAAGATTAAGGAGTTTCATCCCCTGCCGGAAATATTACACTATACAACAGAACAGTGGAAAAGGATCAGCAGGGATGAGTTTAATACAATTTTCGACGACAGTGCCGTACAAAGAACAGGTTATGATGGGTTTCTGCGAGGTGTTTTAAGAATATTGCAATGATAATTTATCATGGTACAAGGGTTTTCTCGTTTTAATGTTTTTTGCTGACAGGATAATATAATTAAGTACCGGCCTCCCTGATTCTCCTTATTGTCCTGAATAAAAAGGCAAAAGCCAGTGTGCCGACTGCCAGGTTAGCAGTGAATCCTGCCCAGAAGACACCGTCTATACCAAATATCTTTGATCCTGCCCATGCCAGTGGCACATACAGTACAAGCATCCTTATAATGGAAAATATTGCTGCAGGATAGGGTCTGTTTATACCGTTAAAACTTGCAGTGCTAAGCATTACAAGCCCCTGGAACCCATAACTGGCCCCCACAATATAGAAGTATTTTTGTGCAATAGCCACTGTCTGCACATCGTCTGTGAAAACAGAAGCTATATCACGGGCAAAAAACAATAGCACGATAAATACCATACCCCCCCATATCATTGAAAAAACAAGGGCATAATTCAGGGATTTGAATATACGAGAGAACATGTGTTTGCTCATATTCTGCCCGATAAAGATAATCATCACAGAACCTAGCGATGCAATAACCATAAGCGCAAACATTTCCACCCTTGAGGCAACACCGAAAGCAGCAACGGCTTCTTCACCGAAAGTGGCAATTATCCTGGTTATAACTCCTAATGATACTGGCGTTATAAGCATTCCAAGAGCTGCAGGCCCGGCTATATATATAACTTTTTTCCAGGTCTCAAGGATATCCCTGATTCTTCCAAAGTTGAGGGTAAGAAGCTTTTCCCTGCGGATTAGCACGATCAGGATAAAGACCAGCCCTGCACTCCTGGCTATCACTGTGGCAAGGGCAGCCCCTTTAATACCCAGTTCAGGGAAGGGACCATAGCCGAAAATCAGGAGTGGATCAAGTATAATATTCACAATGGCGGATGAGAGCATCAACATGCCCGGCAGGAAGGTATCGCCGGTGGCCCTTACAATATTATTACCTATGGTTGGTATTACAACGAAAGCAACCCCGAAATACCATATGCTCATATAATCATTTATGTAAACCATTATCCCGGGATTGGCACCCAGGGTATGAAACAGGGGTTTAATGGTCAACAGCCCGACTGCCACAAAAAGAAGCACAATTATGAATCCCAGCAATATGGATCTGCTGGCCATTATCTTAACTTCACTGCGGTCTTTTGTTATTATATTTCTTGAAATAAGTGAACTTGTTCCGATACCTATTCCCCGGGACAGGCTGTTGATGAACATAATTACCGGAAAACAGAAGCCTATTGCTGCAAGCTGCCTGACTCCCAGCTTGCCTATAAAATAAGTGTCCACAAGGTTAAAAATTACCATTCCCATCATGCCGAATAACATGGGCCAGGTAAGCGTGATCAGCTGGTTTTTAATATTTCCCCCGGTAAGGTTTTTATTAATCTTTTCAGGCATTAATTGATTTTTGTTTCCATCCCCAAAAGAAAGTGATAAAATCAGTATATTAAAAATTCATAATGAAAGATGGTTTGTATATATTTGGTAAAGATGTCAGCATATTATTAATGTGACCGGTTAACCATATTGTTTATAATAAAGGCAGGAGCCCCGTGCTTTTGTAAGATCGTCTCGCATTTGTACCTGAAAAAAGATATAATTATGAACAATAGCAGGAGTAATGAAAAAGATAGCACTGAATTGCTCAAAAAGTTCAGAGCTGAAAATAAATCTTTAGCAGGAGAGCTGAAAAAACTAAAGAATGAGCTGGAGTCATTATCCGATAAAGTCGAATATTACCGTACTACCTTACTGTATATAGGAGATGCAGTTATTGCTACAGATATCAATGGTAGAATATTCGATATGAACCCCGTTGCGGAAAATCTTACCGGGTGGTCAATAAAACAGGCCAGGAAAAAGCCTCTTGAGCAAGTTTTTAAAATTGAAAATACAATAAGTGGTAATAAAGCGGATAGTCCGGTAAAAGAGGTTGTTGAAACCGGACGCATAAAAGATCTTGCTAATCATATAAAACTGAAATCCAGGAATGGCAGGGAATATAATATAGCCGATTCAGCAGCCCCCATACGCAATAAAGGTGGTGAAATTACAGGTGTGGTAATTGTTTTCAGGGATGTGACAGAAAGTTACCATGTCAGGAAAGAACTGCAGGAAAGCGAGGTGCGTTTTCATGAACTTTTTAATCATATGAGAAGCTGTGTTGCCGTATACAGGTCTGTGAACAAGGGTAATGACTTTGAAATTGTTGATTTTAATGTAGCAGCCTCAAAAACCGAAAAGATAAGCAGGGATAAGGTAATTGGTCGTAAAGTTACAGAGGTATTCCCGGGCTCAGTGGATATGGGCATAGTGGACATATTTAAAAAAGTATGTGAAACAGGTGAGCCTGAATATTTTCCTACTTCATATTACAAAGACGAGCGTATTCAGGGCTGGCGGGAGAATTATGTTTACAAGTTGCCTTCAGGTGATATTGTAGCTCTTTATGATGATATAACAGATCGTATAAATGCTAAAGAAGAATTACGGGAAAGTGAAGCTCAATTCAGAACCGTATTTGAAGCTGCAAATGTGGGGAAATCAATAACGCTAATAACAGGTGAGATAAATGTTAACCACGCATTTTCTGATATGCTGGGATATACACAGGAGGAGCTGCAGAATAAGAAGTGGCAGGCAATTACCCCACCAGAGGAAATTGATGCAATTCAAAAAAAGCTTGAACCCCTGACGAGCGGCCAAAAAGATTCCGCAAGGTTTGAAAAAAGATATATCCACAAGAATGGTTCACATGTCTGGGCTGATGTAAGTGTTGTAATGAATCGTGACGGTAAAGGACAGCCGTCTTATTTTATTACTACAGTGATTGATATTACAGACCGCAAGATAGCAGAGGACCGGTTGAAGCATTCATATGACCTTATGCGGTATATCATAGAACACACCAATAGTGCAGTGGCAGTTCATGACAAAGACCTGCGCTATATTTATGTAAGCCAGCGTTACATTGATCAATACAAGGTTAAGGATGCAGATATTATTGGGAAGCACCACTATGATGTTTTCCCGGACCTTCCTCAGAAATGGAGGGATGTACATCAGAGGGCTCTGAAGGGAGAGGTGGTGAGTGCTGACCGCGATAAATATGAAAGGGATGATGGCTCAGTGCAATGGACCAGGTGGGAATGCAGGCCCTGGTATGAAAGTGACGGATCGATAGGGGGTATTGTTGTTTATACCGAGGTCATTACTGAACAGGTAAAAGCCGGGGAAGCATTACGTAAAAGTGAGAATATATACAGGCTCCTGGTGGAGAACCAGACGGATATGGTAGTTAAGGTTGATCTCCGTGGTAAATTTTTGTATGTGAGCCCTTCATATTGCAATACATTTGGTAAGGCAGAGAGTGAATTGATTGGGAAAACTTTCCTGCCACTTGTCCATGAAGATGACAGGAAGGCAACACAGAAAGCCATGGAATCACTGTATTATCCCCCTTATAAAGTATATCTGGAGCAGCGTGCACTTACCCAGGAAGGGTGGAGGTGGCTGGCCTGGAATGATACTGCAGTTCTGGATAAGAAGGGGAATGTAAAAGAGATAATAGGAGTAGGCCGTGATATAACTGAACGCAAAGAGGCAGAGATAGAACTTCGTAAGCTGAAAGATAATCTCGAGGCTGAGGTTGAGAAAAAAACAGGGGAGATGAGAGACCAGCTTATAAAGCTCGAACGCTTTCACGATGCTACGGTGGAAAGAGAGTTCAGGATCAAAGAACTAAATGATGAAATTGCAAGATTGAAGGATGAGATTAAAGTACTCCGTGATCATTAATTTCCTTTGTCCAGATTGGAGGGTTAACAGTAGCATTTTCTGTGTGCCTGCTCATCCTTACATATGTAATATATGAATCAGGTTATGATCGCTTTCATTCAAAGAGTGAAAACATTTTTCGTCTTTGTTCTGCTTCAACACCTTATATGCCACCCCCAATGGCTGAGATCATTGCCGGTGAACTACCGGGTGTGGAAAATTATTCACGCCTGATTGCAAGAGATCACTGGATAGTTAAATATGGAAACCGGAAATTCAGGGATGACCGCCTTGCCCTGGTTGATCCATCCTTTTTCAGGATATTTGATTTTGAATTTGTAAACGGGAATCCCGGAGAAGCACTTAATGAGCCTTATTCGATAGTTATTACAACCACAATGGCTGAAAAGTATTTTGGAGAGGAAAATCCTTTGGGTAAGATCATGACGCTTAGGTATAACAATGATTATAAGGTCACAGGGGTGATAGAAGAAATGCCGGACAATTCCCATATCAGGTTTGATGCTTTTGCCACACTGTTAAGTGGAAACGGCGAGTTTGGTGAAAACATGATGAACCACTGGGGATGGAATAATTTTATTATTTATCTGAACCTGAATAGAAATATAGATAAAGAAGAGCAGGAAACTAAATGCGCTGAGATAATTGCCAGTCACAGGCAACTGGATCCTGATAAACCCCTGCCTGAATTTACTCTCCAGCCATTGAGAAAAATTCATCTTAATTCTCATCATTTTGACCATGATGTCCAGGCGCAAGGCAACATCAATAATATTTATGCATTTTCTGCAATAGGATTCCTGATACTGCTAATAGCGATTATAAACTATTTTAACCTGCTAAAAGCAAACAGTGCATCACGGCTGAAAGAGATGGGACTGAAAAAAGTGGCAGGAGCATCAAAACAACTATTACTGAAACAGTTTGTTTTTGAGTCATTGTTCATTGTTATTGTTTCATTTTTGCTTTCCTTATTACTGGTAAAATCTTTCCTGCCCTTATATAATGACATATCACAGGTGGGACTGTCGATGGAAGTACTGGGTAGCGGTGTGGTTATATTTGTTATAGCCATATTTTTAATGCTGCTTAGTATCCTGGCAGGTTTGTATTCAACTTATATACTGACAGGCAATCATTTGATGGATGATTTAAGACCGTCCTTTTTGAATGACAGGTCAAAACTCAGGTACCGTAAATTACTCATCGGCACCCAGTTTGTTATAATCAGTATAATGATAGGATGTTCATTGTTTATGTTTCGCCAGGTAAGATTCCTGAATAATAAAGAGCTTGGTTACAACAGCGACTCTGTATTAATGGTAAGCCTTCCTTCATATTTCATGGAAGAAGCGGGTTATCAAACACTGAAGCAGGAACTGCTGAAACAGAACTTTGTTCTTAATGTTACAGCAGCCAGCAGGGTGCCAACCGACAACCTGGGAAACTGGACCAGTTTCCGTACGGCAGGATCGGAGGAGAGTATATCAATGCCTGTTGTACATGTCAGGTATGATTTTTTTGAAACCCTTGGAATTGATGCAGAAGAGGGAAGGTTATTTTCAAAAGAGATTGGCTCGGATCAGGAGAATGCAGTCATTTTAAACAACAAAGCCGTAACTAAACTGGGATATAAAGACGGTGCTGTTGGTCAGTCTTTATGGTGCGGCTGGCCGGAATCCGACCGAAAGATAGTTGGTGTACTGGAGGATTTTCATTTTGAGTCCCTCTATGAACTTACAACCCCGGTAGTTTATATTTTGCATGCTGATAACTCCTGGCGTCTTCTTGTAAGGGTAACACCTTCAGACATCCAATCAAAAATAAATACCCTTGAAAGAATTTGTACCGGTATTTACCCCGAGTGGATATATGACTTCCGCCTGCTCAATGACAGGCTTGATGAGGTTTATAGTTCCGACAGGAACAGGTTCAAACTTATGAACAGCTTTACACTTATATCTATCCTGATTGCCACTATGGGATTGTTTGCCCTCGTTATGATTATGACAAGACAAAGAAAAAAGGAAATAGGTATTCGCAAGGTAAACGGAGCAAGAACAAAAGAAATAATAAAGTTGATTAATATGGAATTTGTCCTCCTTGTAACAATCTCATTCCTGGTTTCCTGTCCGCTTATTTACCTGATAATGGACAAATGGCTTGATAATTTTGCCTATCAAACAAACCTTGGTTTGCTTGTCTTCGTTTTAACCGGTGTTTTGTCTGTCTTAGTGGCTCTTGTAACAGTTAACTGGCAAACCTTGAAGGCAGCCCGTATTAATCCGGCTGATTCACTCAGGAATGAATAGCCTGTTAATAACCATAATGCAGCTAATTTTTACATAAGTATTATATTTGTCCTGTTTAATGCCATCCAGGGAGCACGCCTATGAGTAGTAAATTGAATTCAGTACTGAAAAAACGATACCCTAGTCATTATGTAATAAGACGGCCATATACAGGTGTTGCAATCCTTGCTCTCAGTAATTTTGGGTTCCTTGCATTGTATAAACCCACCATGGCTCACCAGACCGGTGAACTGAGTTATGGCCTTACAATGGCAGCTTACAGCCTGCTATCTGCTGCTTTTGTGCTGTTTCTTGTCAAATTAATTAAAGGCTTCAAATTACTTGGCGATGATGGCGAATGGACAGTGCTGAAAGAAATTATTGCAATATTTATAATCCTGGCAGGAATGGGTCTTGCAATATACCTGGCAGGTTTTATAATTGAAGATCCTGCTCAGCGATGGAACTGGCATACATTTTTCGATTCTTTTAAAAACTCCTTTCTGATAGGGATAATTCCCTTGCTTTTAATTAGCCTGATTAACTTCAGGTACCTATTGCCTCATGGCGACTGGATTGAGCAGAATATTAATAATAAGATTCCCGAACATGATTCTGCAGACCAGTTAATACATATTAAGTCGAAACTAAAAAAAGAGGCTCTTAGTTTCTTCCCCGGGCAATTAGTTTATATTGCATCAGACGGAAATTATTCTGACTTCTACCTTGAGACAGATGCCGGAATAAAAAAAATGACAATTCGAAATTCTATAAGTAATATAGAAGATCAATTGTCTGAGATAAGCTTTCTTGTAAGAACGCACCGTGCATTTATCGTGAATCTTAAAAAAGTAATCAGGAAGGAAGGTAATGCACTTGGCTACAGGTTGACTTTGGAAGGAATAAAATTCCAGGTACCTGTTTCACGCCAGAAAATCCGTGAATTTGATCAGCAACTGATCGAATTTCTGAACTAATTACCTTGCTACCTGTAACAGGAATTTGCATTTCGTAACAGTTTTCAGTATTCTGTATAACAATGCTTTACAACTCGCAACAAAGTCTTGCTGTGTATCCCCGTTTCTTGTATCCAAAACTAATATTCCTTCACTTTGACCATTGGTAAAACGAATAATAATTTTAAAAACCAGGATTATGAAAAGGAATTTAAGGCTAAAGGAAAGTTCAAGAAAGCTATTATCATTGATCGTATTATTAACAGTGACCTTATTATTGCATGCACAGGAAAAAACTTTTATCGAAGGAGTTGTAGCTGATACTGCAGCAGGGTATCCTATTCCCTATGCAAATGTTGTTTTATATTCTGTCAATGACTCAACACTCATTAAAGGGGTAAATACTAATGTAAAAGGCTGCTTTAAAATTGATGTAAATGAGCCGGGATTTTACAGGCTGAATATAAGTTATGTAGGTTATGACCAGAAAAGCAGGTTATTTAACATTGAAAAGCCAGGGATTATAAATACCGATACTGTTTTTCTGGCTCAGGAAACAACAGGAATCGGAGAAGTAATAGTAGCGTATGAAAGGATCAAAGCAAAAAAGGTTAATGGTAAGTCAGTCTACTTTGTCAATAAGAAACTGCGTGAATCGTCAGACACAGGTATGGACCTTATAAAGCACCTGCCAGGGGTGCAGGTTGATATGATGCAGAATGTATCCTTAGAAGGCAGTAATAATATATTGTTTCTTGTAAACGGTCGCGAACGGGATAAAGAGTTTCTGAGTCAGATCGACAGCAGGCAGGTAAATAAAGTAGAACTGCTTACTTCGCCCGGACCTGAGTATGCCGGCGATAGCAGGGGGGTAATAAATATTATTTTGAAGGAAGAAAAGGACAGGGGCTTAAGTGGTCATGTTTTTGCTGAATCACCAACATCAAAGTCAAATATATATGTATCTCCGTCAGCTTCTGTTAACTTTAAGCATAAGAAACTAAGTATATATTCTTCTTATAACGGTGGAATAAACTATTTTAATATCAGGGAGAGTATATACCGTAAAAAATTTACGGATGAGGGGCATGATGAAATATTTTCAGATCAGTATGTGAGGCAAAAAAGCTGGTCGCATCGCTTTCAACTGGGACTCGATCTTCTGGCAGGGGAAAATGACAAACTTGGGTTTTATTACTATTACAAGCCGTTTTCCACTGAGTTTGATGGTGAATATGATGTTAATGTAAGCCAGGCAGATGGTGATTTCAGAGAATGGTCAACTGCTAAGGAAGAAACAGATCTTAATCATATTTCATTCTATTCCCTGTACTACAAGCATCATTTCCCCGGGCCCGGGCACAAAATTATTCTGGATGCCAGCCTCCTTGATTACACTGGAATAAATGAAACTGTTTACACTGGCACAGGACAATCAGGATTGCCCCTTGAACAGATAAATCGGATTGAACCATTGCAGTATTCTTTTAATTTTAAAGCTGATTATTCGAACAGTCTATCCGGTAATACATCATTCAGTGCAGGTCTTAAAACCGGGTACAGCATACTTTCTGACAGGTTAACAGACCGGTTTCATTACACGGAAAGTATAGTAAGCACTTACAGCTCCATAAGTATGAACCTGCCCGGTATTGATATCAATGCAGGTTTGCGTTTAGAATATTCACTTACGGGTTCAGAGTCCTCTGTAAGGGAAGGTAATTTTGTATTATTACCCAGTGCAGAAATTAATTATCAGCCAAAAGAGAATGGCAGTCTTTCAGTTTCATACCGCAGGTCGCTCAGACGCCCGGGTATTACCCGTTTGAACCCGCATATATCGGTTGATGGCCCTATGAGTATGTCAGGTGGCAACCCTGAACTGGATATTGAAACAATTAGTCACTTTAATCTTGACTACTCCAGGACTATTGGGAAAAGCTATATCACTGCAGGATTATTCTTTACCGGAGCAAAGAATGTAATAAACCGGATAACATATTTAAACGTGGATGATTATTTCGAAACCCTGCCATACAACCTGGGGCGTATCTATAGCTGGGGTATCAAACAAACCTCAACCCTGAGGCTGGGTAAAAGCTTTTCCGTCAATTCCTATCTCCGGCTTTACAGGATTAATACAAGGGGCAATGAACTGGCCGGAAGTTATGGGATCGAAGATAAAAACAGCTTTGGTTTAGAATCAGGACTATCGGCAATTGTTAGCTTTAAGCATGGTTTTTCTGCATCGTTTGATTTTCAATATAACAGCCCGAAGTTTGAAATGCAGAAGAAAAAATTCAGTGATGCACTGTATTTTGTAAGTATAAATAAGGAATTTAATAAAAGGTTTAAAACAGGAGTTAAATTTGCACTTCCCTTTAGTAGCTCTTTTATTTATAATGGAAGCAGCCTGCAGAGTGAATCTTTTACAAGCTATTATGAAGGGACAATAAAAATTCCGGGGCCGGTTGTTATGTTGAACCTGAAATACAGTTTTAACACAGGAGTAAAAACCGGGAATATAAAATCCAGGCGGACTGATAATATTGATCTGCCGGATAAGGGCTTTTAAAATCATTCCTGCATTATACATAAACATATCTCAGCTTGATTATTAACTTATAAAATAATTATTTTTGCAGATCAACCGGAATAATACTGCTGAGTGCAGCCCCGAAATATTAAGCTGCACTCCGGTTGCCGGGAAAATTATTACTTATGTTAAAATCAGTTCTTATTGCAGGGGCAGGAGGGTTTTTAGGTTCAGCACTACGCTTTATTATTTCCAGGTATATTCAGTTTACTGTAGATTCCGTTTTTCCATGGGGTACCTTTATAGTGAATATTGCCGGGAGCTTTATGATAGGTATATTCCTTGGTATTTCTGAAAAAGCCGGGCTTATGTCGCCGGAATGGCGTATATTTTTTACAATCGGAATTTGTGGTGGATTTACTACTTTTTCTTCTTTTTCTAATGATGCCTTCATACTTTTACAAAACAAAGAATTATTACGCTTTGCAGGGTATGTTGGATTCAGCTTTTCCCTTGGTCTTGTGGCAGTTTTCCTGGGGAGGGCATTAATAAAACTTACATGAAATGAAAAATAATTCAAAAGCATTACTGCTCCGGATATTTGTCAGCTCCACCGATAAATATAAAAATGAAGTATTGTATGAATCTGTAGTGTTCAGGGCGAAGGAGGAAGGGCTTGCCGGTGTAACAGTTAGCAGGGGAATACTGGGTTACGGCTCAAGTTCTGTTATTCATTCCTACAAATTCTGGGAGGTAACTGAAAAATTACCGGTTGTTATTGAGATTATTGATGAAAAAGAGAAAGTGCTGGCTTTCTATGAGAGCCTCAGGGAAACACTTGAATCAATGCCCTTTGGCTGCCTTGTTACCGCCGAGGATGTTAATATTCTGTTGTATAAGGCAGGCAGAAAGAAAATATTCTGACGAACTGCCTGCCATAATCTTATTGTTTGCAAGATGCTGAAATCCACTCATCCCTTGCCGGGAATAAAATCAATTATGTGCCTTGATCAGAATTTATAAGATAAGCCCACCCCAAGTATTTCTTTGAATTGTATCCTTGGCCCATGAGCTATACCCTCTTCATCAATATACGCAATATCATCATCGTAAAGCAGGTGGGCGCTGAGATTGGCAGAAAGGAATTTGTTGATTTTCATGCTTACCAGGGCCCTCAAGCTAATATCAATATTCTGGGGAGTTTCAATGTAATTTGAAAAGAGATCCAGGGTTGTGGAAAGATTCACATTTTCCATTATTTCCTTTTTCAGACTGATCTTAACTGATCCCCCGAATTCTGATCGTGTATTATTTCCTGGTTCAACCCCAAAACTGCCGGCGGATGAAAGGCTGTCATTGCTTACTATTGTTACCTTCCCACTTACAGGTGAAAGCGAAACAAAGAAGGAATCGTCTTTCTTGTGTTCCATACCAATGGAAAGCATGAGATAACCGGGCGACATAAAATCTGATATTATCACCCTTCCTGCAGGAGTGTTTTTGTAGCCCTGGGCAAACTGGGTTTTAAAATTAAGCATCCCGCTTAAAAACCAGTTGTTGCCGGTTTCCCTTCCATACTTTGAAAGTAACTCAATGTGGTCGTCCGTTTTACCAGGATCCTTATCACCGATTTTCTGTATGCCATATCCCAGATCAAGTGAATTAGCCCAGGAATTATTATCCTTGTTGTAGTTCAGGTTAAAGGCTGAAAGTGCATTTATGGCATAGGAACTTTCACCTCCCTGCGACCAGTTTGTCAGGCTTACCTGTGCAAAATTAAGACTTGCAACACCGTTGTATTTCCACGGTCCCTCAACAGAAGCGGTGTCCTGTGCACTTATGAACGCTGACATCAATAATCCTGTCACTATTATGTAAAATTTTTTCATCACTTCTTACTTTTTACTTTTTACTTTTTACTTTTTACTTTTATCTTTTTTAGCCTTTAGTCTTCATTGTCGTGCTTATACAGGTGAACATCCTGTTGCGGGAAGGGTATGCTGATTCCTTCACTGTCGAATGTCTTTTTTACTTTTTCGTTCATATCAAAGAAAACGTTCCAGTAGTCTCCTGACTTCACCCATACACGTGTTGCAAGGTCAACCGAACTGTCGCCAAGATTCGATACTTTGATTATGGGCTCGGGATCTTTCATTATCCTTTCGTCATTATTTATTATGCCATAAATAATACTCCTGGCCTTATCAATATCATCCTGGTAACCAATCCCGAATGTAAAATCTACTCTTCGGGTATCCTGGGTTGAGTAATTTGTCAGGGAGTTTGTTGCGATAGGGGAGTTAGGTATAATAATTGTCTGGTTATCCGGTGTTGTGAGAATAGTAGTAAATATTTGTATCTCTTTAACCGTTCCGCTGTGACCCTGTGTTGTAATATAATCACCAACTTTGTAAGGTTTAAACAGCAGGATGATAACACCCCCTGCAAAGTTCTGAAGCGTACCCTGTAATGCCAGCCCTACTGCAAGACCCGCAGCTCCGATAACTGCAATAAAGGAGGTCATCTGTATGCCAACCATGGTCATGATGCTGATGATAAGCATTACTTTGAGTGATATTGATATCATGCTCCTTAAAAAGGGAACAAGCGAATCATCAACATTTCTTTTCTTCATTAAGCGTGTGGCTCCTCTTGTCATGGACCTGATAACAATAAGGCCGATAATCAATACCAGGATGGCAAGGATAAGCTTTAAGCCGTAAGTTGTTGCAAGGTTTGCAATGTTATCAATAACATCCTGGGAATTAACGGAATTGGAATTGTTCATAATAAATTGATAGTTAGGTAATTTAATTTTTTGGTTCTGTGGATATAAAATTTATTAATAAAAGGTTAATTAGCTTTACCGGAAAAGAAACACCAAAAAAATGGCATTGTTCAACGTTTCATCTGTCAGAAATTATTGTAACCGCTATTTCCCTGACATTCCTGGGCCCGTCGAACTCACAGAAAAAAATATTCTGCCAGGTGCTGAGTGCCATTTTACCATCTCTCAGTGGTATTGTCTCAGACGGACCTACCAGCCCTGCCTTCAGGTGGCTGTCTCCATTATTATCCTGCCTGTCATGTTCCCAGACACCGTGGGGAATGAGTCTTGAAAGAAGGTTAACCACGTCATTCTGAACTGAATCATCCCAGTTCTCCTGGATCATTATAGCGGCTGTAGCGCCCCGGGCAAAAACTGAAACCAGCCCACTATCTATCTCTGAGGAAGCTACTATCTTTTCCACTTGAGGGCCGATGTCATACAGTGCGTTCTTTTTGTTCGTACTTATTTTAATTGACTCTGTCATGATTGTTTTGTTTACTCACTAATAAATATAATAATAATAATGGTTTTTTACCTTAGCTGTGTTTATTCGTATTATATATAAAGCACAATATTTTGACTCAGATCATCGATACATACAAGATCAGGCAGGGTAACCGTGAAGAGTTCAGGAGAGTGGTTGACAATAATATGGACCGGGTATATAGTATTGCTTTAAAGATAACTGCAGATAAGGAGGATGCCGGTGATATAACGCAGGATACTTTTGTTAAGCTCTGGGAAAAAAGGAAAAGCCTCAGGAGCGGTGAAAATATTGAAGGCTATATAAGTAAGATTGTGATAAATAAAAGTTATGATTTGCTCAGGAGGAGAAAAAGGCAGGACAGCTGCACAAATGACAGTGACTTATTTGTAAACCTGATTTCAGAAGATGAGGCAGACAGGGAGCTGAATTATAAAGAGATAGCCGAAGCAATTGAGATGCTGTGTAATGGACTTAGCCCTAAACAGCAACTTGTTTTTACCCTTGTAGAGATAGAGCAAATGAGTCATGATGAAGTAAGGGACGCCACAGGAATGACTAAAAATTCGATTAAAAGCAATTTAAGTCATGCAAAACAGAGAGTAGAGGCAGGTTTGAAAAAATATTTAAAATAATATGCAATGGAAGAACTGGATAAAATATTAAGAAGAATCAGGGAAAGTAAGCCGGGCATGGAAAGCAGGTACGAGCTGCGGGAAAGTATAATGGAAAAAGTCCATAAACGCGCAAACTATCTTGATTACTTCTTCGCATGGACTGATGTTGGCTGGTTGAGAAAATCCCTGGCCTTCGCTTCTGTTATCATTGTATTGTTTTTTTGTGGTCAACAGGTGTTTATGACCAACAGGATTGATAAACTGGAGAAAAGGATGATCAGCATAAATACCGACAATATATTGCAGTACCAGAGAGAGAATGTAATGGCTAATTCTGTTCTGTACAGGGATGCTGACAGGAAAACACTCGCAGACAGCATAAAGGTGGCTACAGATGATCTTCTTGACCTTGTGAAATCATATCGTGATCTGCAGTTAAAATATGAGAATGTTCAGAATGAGGCCAAACAAGAGAAACAGGAAAACAGAAAACAAAAACTTTAAGCCATGAAAAGAAAAGCAAGTATTTTTATTCTTATGACTATAATGATTTTTTTATCCTCATGTGGTGGCCCTGATGCCCTCGTGGTTAACATGGTCGGGGAAGACGGTACGGTTCAGCGAAAACTAATACTGACTTACCATGCAGATGAGTTCGACCTGTCTGATTGCCAGGTGCCTGTAGACAGCACATGGGTCATATCAAAATCATTTGATGTATCAGAAGAAGGCGATACAACCTATTCACTTACCGCAATAAAAGAGTTCGATTCGGTAGATGAGATAAATCACGACTACAAAACTTACAAGGGAACAAATCCGGGAATGATAAGAAGAGCATATTTTGAAAAGAAATTCAGGTGGTTCAACAATCTTTACAGGTACTCTGAGAAGGTTAGTGCTGCACTGGTTGGCATACCTCCTGGAGATTTCTTTACAGAGGAAGAGATTGACTACCTTTATATGCCGGAGAAATTAACAGATGCATTGCTGGAAGGCCCTGACAGTACAAAAATATCAGAGGAAATCCTGGACCCTTTAGAGAAAAGGAAAGAGGAATGGCTGGGCAAAAGCCTCTTAAGAGCTCTCGTGGTTAAGCTGGCTGACACAGCCTATGCTAATCCTGAAATTGGGATTGACACAAACAGGTTGTACCGGAAAGAAGAAGAGCTCACTTCCATGTTGTTTTTTGATGACCTGGAAGAAGAACAAATCCTTGATACTTTACTTGGAAAAGGGTTTTACCAGGATAACAGTGTTCTTGTGGAAAATTTTCTTTCTGAGATTGAAAAAGAGCTTGGACCTGCCTTTGAAGCAGACTCTTACCTTTTGCAGACATTTATGCCCGGGGAATTGATTGCTACAAACGGCTACCTTGACAAGGAAGGAAATGTACTGTGGGAAGTGGATGGAGAGAAATTCCTGTCAAGTGATTACGAAATGTGGATCGAATCAAAAACCTCCAACCCCTGGGCGTGGATGGTGACCGGTGCGTTTGTGCTGTTTGTGGTGTCAGGCTTACTTTTTAAGGCCTTCAAATCCTGATCACCTAAATAAGAAATTCAGCCTATTTGAATTTACCTCGTTGAGAATGACAAAAAAAGCGGCAGGCCCATGAAAGAAGCCTGCCGCCGACATTAATTGGAAACTGACTGTTAACTTAACGGTAATCGATTAAAACTTCCATTAACTTTTTCCTGGTAAAAAAGATACGGCTTTTAACTGTCCCGATCTTAAGATCAAGCTTTTCCGCAATTTCCTTGTATTTGAATCCCTGGACATGCATCCTGAAAGGAATCTTAAATTCATCCTCAAGCCTGTCAATAGCTTTCTCCAGCTCATCAACAGAGTAATTAGATTCAGGTGAAGTAAAGCCTGAGTCCTGGGGGAGGTTAAGGAAATATAAATCCTGTGAACCATCTATTATGGTATTCTCTTTTACCGAACGCCTGTAGTTATTGATGAATGTATTCTTCATAATTGTGAAAACCCATGCCTTCAGGTTGGTGTAGTCAACAAATTTGTCCTTATAAGTTATGGCCTTCATATAAGTGTCCTGAACGAGATCTTCAGCTCTTGTCTGATCCGTTGTCAGGCTGAGGGCAAATTTCATCATGTTGTCTTCAAGGCTTACCAGATTGTTATTGAATTCTACTGTTGTCATCGTTATTTTGTTTTGGGTGTTTAAATCTGATAACAAATATATGAACACATATTCGGATAAACAAGTCTTAATATCTCAATATGCTGTATTTCTAAGCTCAGATCTAAATAAATTGAAAGCTGTAAAGACCAATAGATCATATGATAAGAACTGTGTATATTATAGTGTTAAAAATAAGTTCTAAATAAAGAATTTTGTAAAAAACTTAGTTTTTAGTATTCTGCCTGCTTAATTTTTGCGGAGGTGAGTGTTAGTTTTAGTATATTTAGGTATTTTAAGATGATGAAAATCGAAACAGACAGCCCTGCTATTGATAAGCTGAATATTATGCACATGCCTGCAGATGATCCGGCAGGATGTATAATAATGGTACACGGCCTGGGGGAGCATATTGAGAGATATCAGAGCCTTGCAGGATATTTTAACAGCAGGCATTATTCATTTATTGGTGCAGACCTGCCGGGCCATGGAAAGTCGCCGGGGGTAAGAGGGTTTATTAAAAATACTGACCAATGTAACAAGATCATTAATGATCTTTCATTAATAGTAAGGGAAACAGAAGGTGATTTGCCGCTTTTTCTTTACGGGCATAGCCTGGGTGGAGCACTGGCCTTAAACTATCTGCGGAACAATGAAATATTTTCAAAAGCCATTATTACTTCTCCATGGATAAGCCTGGCAGAGGAACCTCCGGCTTTGAAAGTTAAGCTTGCTTTTGCATTAAGCAGGTTAGTACCCTCACTTCAGCAAGAATCAGGACTTGACCCTGCTGATATCTCATCAGATAAAAATGTTGTAGAGGAATACATTAGCGATCCGCTTGTACATTCAAAGATCACGCTTAGCTTATTAAGACTGGCGAGCAAGAATGCCATAAAACTTAAGGCAGCAAAAGATATTCTTAATATCCCTGTGCTATTAATGCATGGAGGGGCTGACAGGATAACTTCCCCGGGAGGGTCAGAGATGTTTGCTGAGAATAATACCGGGGTGGAATTAAAACTCTGGCAGGATGGTTACCATGAGTTACATAATGAACCATTTAAGAATGATGTACTTGATTATATTTTGAATTGGCTAACAAAGTAAAAGGATGGAGTTCAGAACAAGGGTTGATATTGAAGAAGCAGAAAAGAAGATAAGCTATAAATCAAAACTATTCCTGATTGGTTCCTGCTTTACAAATGAGATTGGCAAGCATTTCAAACAGGGAAAAATTCAGACAGAGCTTAACCCGTTTGGGGTGCTTTATAATCCTTTATCTACTGCGGATGCAATTGAGCTGTTGTTAGACAGGAAGAGTTTTACGAAAGATGACCTGTATTTTTATAACAACAAATACCTGAGTTTCAGTCATGACACAACTTTCTCGGCTACAGATCCCGGGGAGACTCTTGGCCGGATTAATAATGCTATTGAGAAGGCAAGCGATAGCCTTTATGAGTCCACCCATATTTTTATAACCTTCGGAACATCCTGGGTTTACAGGAGAAGGGAGGATAACAGCCTGGTTGCAAACTGTCACAAGATACCGGCTGGAGAATTTACCCGGCATTTACTTAAACATGACGAAATTGTCAATAGATGGTATAGCATTACAGAAAGATTGCTTAAGGTAAACAGTGACTTAAACATTGTTTTCACTGTTAGCCCTGTCCGCCATCTTAAAGACGGCGCACACGGAAACCAGTTGAGTAAATCCAGGCTTATTGTTGCAATAAATGATTTAGTTAGTTCAAACAGGAATATTCAATATTTCCCTTCTTATGAAATTGTACTGGATGAATTGAGGGATTACAGGTTCTACAACAGGGATATGCTACATCCATCAGGAATTGCAATTGATTATATCTGGGAGAAAATAAGGGAAGTGTATTTTGACAGGAATACCAATAATATTTATGGGGATGTATGGAAGATCACAGAATCACTTAAACATGAGCTTAACAAAAATGACAGGGAAGCAAACGTAAAATTCGCTGAGTCAATGCTGGCAAAAATAGCCAGGTTAAGTAAGGACTATCCTTTTATTGATTTGTTTAAAGAAGAAAGCTACTTCCGGAATATTTTAAATCAGGATACCCTGTAAACATTATGTTTAAATATATGTTGATATAAATAAACATATTTTAGTTATTTATAAACCGACCCAAAAATGGTTAAAAGATATTTTTATTCTCAGTCCGGCTTAACAAGAATCATTAATATTTTTATTGTCACAATTTTCTTCCTGTTATCTGCCCCTCTGCATGCCCAGGAGAAGGAGGGAAAGATCAAGGGGCGTGTCTATAATGCTTCAACCAATGAAGCAGTACCTTTTGCAACCGTTGTTATTGTAGGTACTACAACGGGAGCAATGACAGATTTTGACGGGAATTTTACTTTTACCGGTATAGAGCCGGGTTACGTGCAGATTAAAGCCTCTTCGGTAGGCTTTGAATCCTATGTGTCAAATTCATTCCTGGTAACACGTGATAAGGCAGCTACTGTAGAGCTGCCACTTACTGAAGCTGTTGTAGGTATTGATGATGTTGTTGTTAAGGCTTCTCCTTTCAGAAAAAAACTTGAGTCTCCCGTATCTGTTCGTATAATAGGGATCCAGGAGATAGAGAAGAATCCAGGGGGAAACAGGGATATCTCAAAAGTAATCCAGTCTTTTCCCGGGGTGGCCTCCACGCCGGCCTTCAGAAATGATGTTATAGTACGTGGCGGAGGGCCCAATGAGAACAGGTTTTACCTGGATGAAATAGAGATACCCTATCTGAATCACTTTTCAACACAGGGTGCTTCAGGAGGGCCAGTTGGCATTATAAATGTTGATTTTATAAAGGAACTCAATTTTTATTCCGGTGCCTTCCCTGCAAGCAGGGGTAATGCCATGAGCTCGGTGTTAAGTTTCAGGCAGGTTGACGGAAATGATGAGAAGTTTAAATTCAGAACTACAGTGGGAGCTTCTGACCTGGGTATTACAGTAGACGGTCCCACAGGGGAAAACAGTACACTTATCATGTCGGCTCGACGGTCATATCTGCAGTTTCTTTTCAATATAATTGGTCTGCCCTTTCTGCCAACATACAATGATTTTCAGTTCAAGCACAAGACAAAGATCTCGGATAAAGGCGAGCTTACAGTACTGGGCATTGGTGCACTTGACGATTTTGAGCTTAACAGGGACGCAAATGAAACAGCTTATCAGCGATATATACTTGATTATATTCCTGTTCAGGAACAATATAGTTATACTTTCGGTATAAAGTATAAGCATTTCAGGGACAATGGATATGATACCTGGATTTTAAGCAGAAGTTACCTTAACAACCGACAGTACAAATATGCCGGTAATGTTGAAGTAGACTCACTAAGGATATTTGACTATACTTCCGGTGAGGGCGAAAACAAGTTCAGGTATGAGCGAAACAGCCAGTTTGAAAATGGCTTGAAACTTGTATATGGGATTTCCTTTGAAAATGCCCTTTACCGTAATTCAACTTTTCAGAAGCTTTTTATTGATAACAATGTTCAGCAGATAAATTATGACCAGTTCATAAGGTTAAACAAATATGCTGCATTTGGCCAGGTATCAAAAAGTTTTTTCAACCGCAGCCTGAACCTGTCGTTTGGCCTGAGGGCTGATGGTATTGATTATACTGATAACATGGCCAATCCTCTTAATAATCTTTCGCCTCGTTTTTCACTTTCATACAACTTCACTGAAAATTTCAGTTTAAACTTTAACACAGGCAGGTTTGTACAGTTACCACCATATACAACAATGGGATATGCTGATGAGAACGGTACCTTTATTAACGAGGAGAACGGTTTGAAATATATAAATAGTGACCATATTGTTGCCGGTGTAGAATATCTGCCTACAGAAACAATTCAGCTGACACTGGAAGGTTTTTACAAGAAATATTCAAATTACCCTTTTTCTGTAAGGGACTCTATTCCTCTTGCCAGCAAGAGTGCAGATTTCGGAACCTATGGAGATGAAGAGGTATTATCAATATCAGAGGGAAGGGCTTATGGTTTGGAATTACTGGGAAGGATAAAAAACCTTAAAGGAACTAACCTTGTAATGGCATACACTCTTGTAAGAAGTGAATTTAGGGGAAATGATGACAATTATATCCCAACTGCATGGGATAACAGGCATCTGTTTAACCTTACCGCAACAAGGAAGTTTAAAAAGAACTGGGAACTGGGACTTAAATGGCGTTTTGTCGGGGGGGCACCTTACACTCCCTTTGATCTTGAGCAGTCATCTCTCAAAGCAGCATGGGATATCAGGGGACAGGGCTATCTTGATTATGCACGTTACAATTCGCAGCGACTTAAGTCATTTCACCAGCTTGACCTGAGGGTTGATAAATCATTTTTCTTTGACAGGTGGACTCTGATGATCTATGCAGATGTTCAGAATGTTTATAACTTCACAGCAGATCAGCCCCCGATACTTACAAGACAAACTGATGAAAGTAATGTACCACTGACTGACCCTGCTGATCCTGAGAGGTATCAACTGGAATATATTGAGGGAGAAACAGGTACAGTTTTGCCAACTATAGGTATAATAATTGAATTTTAAATAATGGTAGATATGAAGAATATATTGATCCTGGTGTTAATAGCAGTTATTTCATATTCGTGTACAATAAAACAGCAGGCACAAGCAGAGGCTGAAGAAGATATTTATGTTTTTACAAAAAATGAGGCCAGCGAGGGACCATGGATAACAGTTGAGTTTCAGCGTGGCGAATCTTTCTATTACCCTTTGATGGCTATCTGGCTGGAGGATATGGAAGGTAATTACATTCAGTCGCTCTTTGTTCCTGAATCAGTAGCAACAAGTGTATTCCGTTTTGGTAAGACAGAAGGCGGGGAATGGAAGTCAGGCGTCAGGAGATGGCCTCAGACATTACCATATTGGTCACATAAGAGGAACATAAAGGCAGCCGACGGATTCTATGTTCCCGGACCTGACACCAGGGTTCCCGATGCTTATAGCGGCCCAACTCCTACAACGGGATTTGTTATGTCTGCAAGGGCTGATGATCCTGTACAGACATCACTTAGAGTCCTGCTGGAAGTTAACCAGAACTGGGACTGGAATGAATACTGGACCAACGATCTTTACCCGGATGATGAATATTATAAGCGTTCCTGTCAGCCCGCTATTGTATATGAAGCAACAATAAACCCTGCAATGCCGGGTAGAAAGACTGTGATGAAAGCAATTGGCCACAGTCATCCCTCAGGATCCACGGGTGAATTGTATGATGACCTGAGTACACTTACTACAGCTCTTAATATTGCGGATTCAATATATGTATATCTTGGGAGAGCGACTCTTGATTAGGAGTCAACAAGGATCTTTTTTACAACGCGGGTTTTATCTTCATAACGGATTGTTACAAGGTAGATGCCTTTACGGGCGTCTGAAAAGCTTATAACGGCCCTGTTCCTGGGATAACTAAATTTTTCACGAGTCGTTTCCTGACCTATGATATTTGTCATCCTGACAAACTCAAAAGCTTTATCACTGGTTATAGTGAACCGGCTGTCTGTTACCGGGACAGGGAAGATTTTCAGGCTGGTATCTTCATTCTCGTTTTCCTTAAGTTTAATCTCTTTCTGAGGATCAATACTCTTCTCCCCTGATTGTGCATTGCTAATCAGAGGGCAAAAAAGAATGAGTAGTATG
Source organism: Bacteroidales bacterium (assembly GCA_021738535.1). Lineage (GTDB taxonomy): Bacteria > Bacteroidota > Bacteroidia > Bacteroidales > VadinHA17 > UBA9300. The sequence continues at coordinate 98,921 of JAIPBU010000002.1, forward strand.
GAAACGACAATTATTCGCATTCCCGTTGCTGGTTTAAGAGTTTATACGCAAATACCATGCTAAAGATACAAATTTTTAGCTTTTCTGCGTTTTAATAAGTTTTATTGCTCTTTCCAGGTCATCAGGTGTATCAATTCCAAAGCTTTCCCATTCTGTTAATGCGCAGTTGACCCTGAATCCATTCTCCAGCCACCTGTTTTGTTCAAGAGATTCAGCTTTTTCCAGGCCTGATTGATTCAATTTGCTGATTTCCCGGAGAATATCTGCCCTGTATCCATATAGCCCCATGTGTTTATAGTAGGTATGATAGGAGAGCCATTTTTCTTTTTCGGCATTTCTGATATAAGGTATTGCAGTCCTGCTGAAGTAAAGGGCATTTTTATTCTTATTTATAACCACTTTTACCTGGTTGGTGTCATTTAAAGATTTCCAGTCTTCTACTTTTTTAATAAGACTGGCTATCTGTACGGTACTGTCATCAAAACACTCACCTACCTGCTGTATCTGTTCCGGTTTCATAGTAGGTTCATCACCCTGTATATTGATTACAACATCAGGCTTCAGTCCGGTTTTTTCTTCTACAATATGCAGTGCTTCTGCACAGCGGTCAGTGCCACTCCTGTGCAGGGGAGATGTCATTAATGCTTCACCGCCAAACTCCCTGACCCTGTCAAAGATGCGCTTGTCATCAGTGGCCACGTATACTTTTGGAAGGGCAAGCGATGCAAGCTTATAAACATGCTCAATCATTGGTGAACCATCGATGAGAGCAAGTGGTTTGCCGGGGAAACGTGTAGAAGCATAACGGGCAGGGATAATTCCAATTTTTTGCATAGTATCAGGTTTAATTCATTGCTAATTTACAAAAATTGAATTTTTCAATGTTTTAAAAAAAGATTAATTTCGCATGAATGGGAAAAAGCATATGAAAGATTTACAGGGCATAAAGCAGCGATTTGAAATAATAGGTAACTATGTTGGGCTTAACCGGGCAATAGATATTGCTATCCAGGTGGCACCAACTGATCTTTCCGTACTAATTTCAGGTGAAAGCGGAACAGGGAAGGAGATTTTTCCACAGATAATTCATCATCACAGTAAGAGAAAACATGGTCAGTATATAGCTGTTAATTGCGGCGCAATACCTGAAGGGACAATTGACTCGGAGTTATTCGGTCATGAAAAAGGGGCTTTTACAGGAGCCACAGATAGCAGGAAAGGGTATTTTGAGGTTGCAAGCGGTGGAACTATATTCCTGGATGAAGTAGCGGAATTGCCATCTGCTACACAGGTCAGGCTCCTTAGAGTACTTGAATCAGGTGAATTTATCAGGGTGGGTTCATCAAAAGTTCAGAAAACAGATGTAAGGGTTATTGCTGCAACAAATATAGATATACCGGAAGCCGTGCATTCAGGTAAGTTCCGTGAAGATCTGTTTTATCGCCTTAATACCGTCCCAATAATAATTCCCCCATTAAAAGAAAGGGGAGATGATATTTTACTGCTATTCAGAAAATTTGCAGTTGATTTTGCAGAGAAGTACAGAATGCCTGCTGTAAAACTTACTGAAGATGCCAGGCAGATGCTGACTTCTTATTCATGGCCCGGTAATGTTCGTCAGCTCAAGAATATTACAGAGCAGATTTCCATAATTGAAGGTGCGCGGGAAATTGATTCATCCACGCTTGAGAACTACCTGCCTGATTACAGCAGAGTAAAACTGCCCGCTGTAGTTAGCAGGAAAGAGGCTTCCTTCTCTTCCGAAAGGGAGATACTTTATAAGATCCTTTTCGATATGAAAAATGACATGAATGATCTTAAAAAACTTGTGCTTGACATGCTTAGGGAAGATAATCCATCCCTCAATATCAGCGACCATAACTCAGGTGTTCTGCAAAGATTGTATGATGATCCTGGTCTGGAGAATATTGCCGGCACCAATGGTCAGAACCGGAATGATGAAGGACTTAAATACACTCCTGAAAAGCAATCGGACCGTATAGAGGATACAGAGGAAATAGTTGAAGAGTCCCTGTCGCTTGTTGACAAGGAAATAGAACTAATAAGCAAGGCACTCGGGAAATATAACGGTAAAAGGAAGATGGCAGCCCGTGAACTGGGAATCTCAGAAAGAACATTATACAGGAAAATTAAAGAATATGGCATTGATCTCTAAAAAGAATATTATGTTTTCCTTGCTGGGGCCTGTCATTGTTCCGGTCTTCGTATTTTTTGCCTTTACAGGTAACGGATGTAAAGTTAGTTATTCAATGAGCGGGGCGAGTATCTCGCCTGAGGTTAAGACTATCAGCGTTGACTATTTTGATAACAGGGCAAACCTGGTGCAGCCCGGACTTAGTCAGTATATTACAAATGAATTAATGGACAAATGCAGGGCCCAGACAAACCTGAGCTTTGTAAGTGATGCAGGAGACGTAAGTTTTGAAGGCGAAATCAGTGATTACAGAACTGCTCCTCTTACAGTCTCCGGAAACGCGCAGGCTGCAATGAACAGGTTCACTATTGCCGTAAAGGTAAAGTTCACAAACGTTATTGAACCGGATTTCAGTTACGAGCAAACTTTTACACGTTATGAAGATTATGACAGCTCAAAACAGCTGAGCCAGGTTGAACAGGAACTTACGGAAAAGATAGTAGAACAAATAGTTGAAGACATATTTAATCAGGCCTTTGTCAACTGGTAGTATGAATAAATCGGAATTTATAGATATTATTAAGGCACGAAGGGTATTGTCTGAAGCTGAATACAGGGAAATAGACCTGTTAAGCGATAAATACCCCTTCTTCCAGTCGGCTCATGTCTTATTGCTAAATTCACTCTACAGGAATGATGACCTTGATTTCACTGACCGGTTGAAGGAGACTGCCATTTATATTGCTGACAGGGAAGCACTATATTATCTTTTAAATTCCCATCAGGAAAAGGAAACTGAGATTGAGAATTCCGTCAGGCAGGACATTGAAACACAATCCGGCAGAAGCAGGGAAGAATTGTTAAAGGAAATAAACGAGAGGCTGAATGAGATCAGCGGAGTGAGTAGTGAGATTGCAGGGCCTGAAGAAGATGTGGCGAAGGAAACAGAACAGGAGGAAGTTCAGGAAATTAATCAGGAGACGGTGAGGGAAGAAGCAGGCGAAGATGTTCCGGGTAATAACAGGCTGAATGCAGCCGGAGAGATTTTGCAACTGGATGAGGACATGCAGGATGATGACAGTAATATTGCTGATGTTGGATTTGATACTGATAATTTTAGTTTAATCCAGGGCGATGAATTGCTGGATCTTGACACGGATGATAATGAGGCAGAAAGAGATGATAACGCTGATAATAAAGTTATTGATGATGATGAACTTGTTGACAGGTTTATTAATTCTAATCCGAGAATAGAACCAAGAAAAGCTGATGATAATTCCGAACCGGAAGATATCTCTGAGGAAAGTACGAGGGAACAGCCTGACCTTGTTTCTGAAACACTTGCAAATATCTACCTTTCTCAGGGTTACTACTCTAAAGCAATTGGGATTTATGAAAGGTTAAGTTTGAAATATCCGGAAAAAAGTAGTTACTTTGCGACGCAAATTGAGAAAATAGAAGAAATTATTTCAAAAAACTGAAGGAATGGGTATTTATATTTTCATATCAATCATAATTATTATTGCCTGTATTTTGCAGGTATTGATAGTCCTTGTCCAGAATTCAAAAGGAGGCGGACTGGCTGCCAATTTTACTTCCACAGGTCAGTCAATGGGTGTACGAAAAACAGCGGATTTTCTTGAGAAAGCAACATGGACTCTCGCTGTTATTGTTCTGGTACTTAGTATAGCGGCTACTGCTGCCATTCCCCACGGGACAGAAGAAGAGGCATCCAGGATTGAAGATCAGATAAACAATGCGGTTGATCCGACTGCAATACCAAATCTGCCTACTGCTATACCCGACCAGGGTGAGGGACAGCAGGAAGAATAAAAAAAATTAAAAATGGAAAAAATGTCAGTTTGTCACCAGACTGACATTTTTTTTTGCAATAATGTCGTGCATAACACCAATTATTGGCACAAAAACCCTTTGGCACAAATTCTGTAAAGTGAGGGTGTCGGTAAATTTAATGTTTAACAAATTAAGTAAATAAAATGGCGGAATTAAAAGGTAAAATACTTGCAGGTAAAGTACTTGTTAAACCTGATGATGCAGAAGAAAAAACTGCTAGCGGTATCATAATCCCTGACAGTGCAAAGGAAAAACCACAACAGGGTACCATAATATTGGTTGGTGCGGCTAAAAAAGATGAAGAAATGGAGGTTAAGCCCGGTGATGTGGTTCTCTACGGTAAATATGCCGGACAGGAGCTTAACATTGACGGTACTGATTATCTCCTTATGTCTCAGAGTGACATATTATACATTGCATAACGTAATAATTTAAATTAACTGATATGGCAAAAGAAATTAAATTTAATATTGAAGCACGTAACCTTCTTAAGGAAGGTGTTGATAAGCTTGCAAACACTGTAAAAGTTACACTTGGGCCCAAAGGTCGTAATGTTGTACTCGACAAAAAATTTGGTGCACCACAGATAACAAAAGACGGTGTTACGGTAGCAAAAGAAATTGAACTTGAGGATGCTTTCGAAAACATGGGAGCTCAGATGGTCAAGGAAGTAGCTTCAAAAACCGGCGATGATGCCGGTGACGGAACTACTACAGCTACACTGCTTGCCCAGTCAATAATCAATGTTGGCCTCAAGAATGTTACAGCAGGAGCCAACCCTATGGAGTTGAAAAGAGGTATTGACAAGGCTGTAAATGAAGTAGTGAAAAATATTGCATCACAGGCTAAAGTGGTTGGTGATGATCTTAGTAAAATTGAGCAGGTAGCACGTATCTCTGCCAATAATGATGATGAGATTGGCAAACTTATAGCTGAGGCTATGGGCAAGGTGAAAAAGGAAGGCGTAATAACTGTTGAGGAAGCAAAGGGAACAGAAACAACTGTTGAAGTTGTGGAAGGAATGCAGTTTGACCGTGGTTATATATCACCTTATTTCGTTACAGATACTGAAAAGATGGAGGCTGATCTTGAGAATCCTTATATTCTTATCCACGATAAGAAGATATCAACCATGAAAGATCTTCTGCCAATACTTGAATCAACTGCTCAGAATGGCAGGCCGTTGATGATTATTGCAGAAGATGTGGAAGGTGAGGCACTTGCCACCCTCGTTGTTAACCGCCTGAGAGGGTCTCTCAAAGTATGTGCTGTAAAAGCACCCGGTTTTGGAGACAGGAGGAAAGAGATGCTTGAGGATATTGCCATTCTTACCGGCGGTACAGTTATCTCAGAAGAAAAAGGCCTTAAGCTTGAGCATACAACACTTGATATGCTTGGTCAGGCTGAAAAGATATCAGTTGACAAAGAAAATACTACTATCGTAAATGGTGGTGGTGAAGGTGATGCTATAGAGTCTCGCGTTAACCAGATCAAGCAGCAGATTTCAACAACAACTTCAGATTATGACAAGGAGAAGTTGCAGGAAAGACTTGCCAAGCTTGCAGGTGGTGTTGCAGTTCTTTATATAGGTGCTGCCTCCGAAGTTGAGATGAAGGAGAAGAAAGACCGTGTTGACGATGCTCTCAGCGCTACACGTGCTGCAGTTGAAGAGGGTATTGTCCCCGGTGGTGGTGTAACTTACATCAGGGCAATTCCAGCTCTTGAGAAGCTCAGTGGTGACAATGAAGACCAGAATACAGGTATAGAGATTGTCAAGCGTGCCATTGAGGAGCCGCTGCGTCAGATAGTATTTAACTCAGGCAAAGAAGGAGCGGTTATTACACAAAAGGTAAGAGAAGGTAAAGAAGATTTTGGTTATAATGCCCGCATCGATAAGTTTGAGAATCTTTATGAATCAGGCGTTATTGATCCTGCCAAAGTGGCTCGTATAGCCCTTGAGAATGCAGCATCAATAGCAGGGATGTTCCTTACTACTGAAGCTGTTGTGGTTGAGGAGAAGGAAGATGAACCCGCACCTAATCCGGCAGCAATGGGTGGTGGAATGCCAGGTATGATGTAAGAACAGATTATCATATAGAATATAAAAGGAGCCGCTATTAAACCGGCTCCTTTTTTATTGTATCCTGTAAACTCAATCTCAACTCAATCAAACTCAATCTCAACTTTTATTGTATATATTTGCGTTTAATTCACAGAGAGGACAGGAAAGAATGAATAAGACACGTAATTTTTGCATTATTGCTCATATTGATCATGGTAAAAGTACACTGGCTGACAGGTTGCTTGAAAAAACCAATACATTGCCGGAGCGGGAGAGGATGGACCAGGTTCTTGATAATATGGACCTGGAGCGGGAACGTGGTATAACCATTAAAAGTCATGCAATACAGATGCTGTATTCCTGTAAAGGCGATGAATATACTTTTAATCTTATTGATACTCCCGGGCATGTTGATTTTTCCTATGAGGTTTCAAGGTCAATAGCTGCCTGTGAGGGGGCCCTGCTTGTTGTGGATGCTACACAGGGTATACAGGCGCAAACAATATCAAATCTTTACATGGCCATTGACCACGATCTTGAGGTTATTCCCGTACTCAATAAAATGGATATGGCAAGTGCAATGCCTGATGAGGCAAAAGACCAGATTGTTGATCTTATAGGATGCAGGAGGGATGATATTATTGAAGCAAGCGCCAAAACAGGAATGGGTATTGACGCAATACTGGAGAGGATCGTAAATATTGTTCCTCCTCCTGAAGGTGACCCGTCAGCCCCTCTTCAGGCTCTTATCTTTGATTCAGTATTTAATCCTTTCAGGGGCATTATTGCCTATTATAAAATTATTAACGGTACACTGCGAAAAGGCGAGATGGTCAAGTTCTATAATACAGGACGGGAGTATGATGCCGATGAAATTGGAGTTTTAAGGATAAAGCAGGATCCAAGAGATTCGCTGAGTGCAGGTAATGTAGGATATATAATTTCAGGAATAAAAGAGTCAAGAGAGGTAAAGGTTGGCGATACTATTACACATCGCGATAAACCATGCGATAAGGCAATTGCCGGTTTTGAGGACGTTAAGCCAATGGTTTTTGCCGGAATATATCCCGTTGATGCAGATGACTATGAAGATCTGAGGACATCAATTGAGAAATTACAGTTAAATGATGCCTCGCTCACTTTTGAGCCTGAATCCTCAGCAGCACTTGGTTTTGGCTTCAGGTGTGGATTCCTTGGACTACTGCATATGGAAATAGTACAGGAACGTCTCGACAGGGAGTTTGATATGGACGTAATAACAACCGTTCCAAACGTTTCATATGATGTATATACAAGTTCAGGAGAGAAAATAGAAGTACATAATCCTTCCGGGCTTCCTCCCGTTACCAATATCGACAGGATAGAGGAGCCTTTTATTAAAGCTCAGGTAATAACAAAATCTGATTTTGTTGGTAATATTATGACCCTTTGCATAGATAAGAGAGGTACATTTAAGAACCAGATTTATCTTACCAGCGACAGGGTAGAATTGACTTTTGAAATGCCACTGGCAGAAATAGTGTTTGATTTTTATGATAAACTGAAAAGTCTTTCAAGGGGATATGCCTCATTTGATTACTATCATTCATCTTATCAGAAGGCTGATCTCGTAAGGCTTGACGTTTTGCTTAACGGTGAAATGGTAGACGCCCTGTCAACTCTTATATTCAGGGGTCATGCCTATGATTTCGGCAGGAAGATGTGTGTTAAGCTCAAAGAGCTTATTCCCAGGCAGCAATTTGATATTGCAGTACAGGCAGCCATCGGAGCTAAAATTATTGCACGTGAAACTGTGAAGGCAGTAAGGAAAGATGTTACTGCAAAATGTTACGGGGGCGATATTACGCGTAAGAGGAAACTGCTGGAAAAACAAAAGAAGGGGAAGAAACGTATGCGTCAGGTTGGTAACGTTGAAGTACCACAGCAGGCCTTCCTGGCAGTACTTAAAATGGACTGACATCCTTCAGTCGCATAGCAATTTATATCCTTTGCCATGCACATTTAGAATAGTAATTGAAGGGTCTTCTTTCAGGTATTTCCTTAACTTGGTTATGTATACATCCATGCTGCGGGCATTGAAATAATTGTCATCAACCCATATGGTCTTCAAAGCATAATTTCTTTCCAGTATTTCATTCCTGTTCTTACATAGCAGGTGCAGCAATTCAGATTCCTTGGTGGTAAGCTTATGACTTTTGTTGTCAGACCTGAGAACCTGCGAAAGCGGTTGAAAAGTAAAAATGCCAAGTTTGTATTCTTCACTGTCTTCCAAAGGATGGTTTCTTGTTCTTCTCAATATTGCTTCAATCCTGTAAATAAGTTCTTCCATTGAAAAGGGTTTCGTAATGTAATCGTCAGCTCCAACCCTGAAACCTTCAATTTTGTCATCTTCCTGTGATTTTGCAGTAAGGAATATCACAGGTATATCTTCTCTTTTAGCGCGTATTTTCTTAGCAAGACTAATGCCGTCTATTTCAGGTAGCATAATGTCGAGCAGACAAAGATCGAAAGAAGCTTCTGAAAATGCGTCAATAGCTTTCTTGCCGTCAGTATGATGAGAAACACTGTAACCTTTGGCATTAAGGTAGTCAGTTAGTAATATTCCCAGGTTTACATCGTCTTCTGCCAGAAGAATTTTTATCATTTTACTTGTTTTTTGGAAGGGTGATAAGAAATGTCGTTCCTTTGTTTAACTGGCTGTGTACATCTATAGTCCCATTATGTTCGTCAACAATCTTTTTTACATAGCTTAAGCCCAGCCCGAAGCCTTTGACATTGTGAATGTTCCCGGTGGGGACCCGGTAGAATTTGTCAAACACCCGTTTGAGGTCATCCTTCCTGATGCCTATACCTTTATCACTTATCGAAATATAAAGGTTCTCCTGATTATCATATGTTTTAATGCTTATGGAAGGTTTCCCATTAGAATATTTAATTGCGTTATCCAGCAGGTTGGAGATCATATTGAAGATATGTGACTCATCAATAACAACTGTTGATTTCTCTGCCCGCAGGTCCTTATTAAGCTCTCCACTTGCATCTGATAGCTGTAACCTGAAATTGTCAATGGCATTATTAATAATCCTGTGTATATCAGTACCGGCCATTTTCAATTTCATGCCATCCCTGTCAAAAGCAGAGGCCTGAAGGACTTTTTCAACCTGGTACTTTAGTCTCAGTGATTCATCACCCAGTATGTCAGAAATCTTATCCAGGTTTTGTTTATTCTTTGCAATACTGTTATCAGCAAGCATTTGTGAAGCCAGGGAAATTGTTGAAACCGGGGTCTTTAATTCATGGGTCATGTTGTTGATAAAATCATTCCGGATCTCTGATATCCTTTTTTGCCTCAGGATGATCAGTATGTTACTTACCGAAAAAACAATAAGGATAAGGGTTACAGTAATAGATGAGACCCCTAAAAATCCAACCTGTCTGAATAAATAATGCTTTTCCCGGGGAAAGTAAAGATATAACATATTCTGACCCGGAACCGGATCATTCGGGAAGAGCTGTCTGATATACTTATTTGCATCTGATCCCATGTTAAAGCCTTCAGTGCTGTAAACAGTCCTGCCATCCGATGTAACAGCAAATTCATAGTCCAGAGAAATATGCAGTCTGCTAAGTGTTTTCTCTATTTGATTGTTTATTCTATCCGGATCAATGCGTTCGGATAGCTCGGGTACTTCTCCTATTATTTTGCCCATTATATTTTCCAGCATGACAGTTTTATTACTTATCCTGTCGCTTATGCCGGCCTTGACGCTCCGGGCCGATAATTCGGGCATTTGCTCATCAGGAAAAAAGAATTCATCGTCAGAATAAAAAAGGATCTTTTGGCCCTCCCTGCTTATTGTAAGAGAAGCAATAGCGTCACTGGGTTCGTTATCGGGAAGAGGAATTTGTGAACCTGACCGGTATCCTCTCAGTTGCTTTGCCAGGACTGATTGTGAGGGAACGATTGCAACAACAGAATCAACAAGAGGCATATCAATTTCATCTATTATTCTGTCGATAGTTTCCTGTTGTTCCATATCTAGCACAACAGCTGTCAGAGCATTATTAACATAAACCCTGAATTGTTGGTTCTTGACCTCGATGGAATTATCGATCCAGTAAATCTGGATTATGATAAGACCACTAAGAACAATAGAGATTATTATTGCCAGTATTACAATGTTCTTTTTTTTCATCCTCTGCTCAGCTCACCTGTATTCTCTGTTTGAATTATCTGTGCTATAATACAAAAATATTTCTTAAAATTAACATTAAGAGCTTTTTAACCTTATTTAACTTTGGCGTATGATCATAATTGCACCTAATGTATCCAAAAGTATATATATTGACAAGTACTTGCCTGCCAGGCTTTTTATGTTATTTAAAAGCGCGTTAACCAATAGAATCACAACAATTATGGCATGATGTTTGTATTAAAAATAGTGAGGTTTTTTTCATAGGTTAGATTAGTTAATTTTTGGGTTAAACAGGTACATGGAGGTAAGCCATTACCTCCTTTATAAACCAGAGAAACTTTTCATAACTTAGGTTTTAGGTTTTAGGGTTAGTTAGGAATGAGCGGATATAAATTATTCGCTCATTTTTTATAACCTTGTAACGGGAATATTCAGCTTCTTCGATAAATAATAAATGTGTTTCAGGATTGTTGTTGAATTGGCTCTTTTTACCCAGTTAAGGTTTATTGTTTCCTGTTTACCGTTTTCAAGAACAAGTATAGCTTTTCGTTCTTTATAGCGCATTATGATTCTTTTTATTTCAGACCAGCTATGTGAATGCTGCCTGGCCAATATGAGCCCATAGCGGTATGATATGTGGTCTTTATCAACTTTGAAATAGTGGTCTTTTCTTTTTGCTGAAGCCAGGCCGGCAATAAAAAAGATAAAGCCGCTGATAGCAAACAAAATTACAGTAAGCCCTATGTTTGAGCTGTTGTCGTGTTTAATAAGTTTCAGGTATAGGTCCCAAACTCCTCCGAGAGCAAAAAGAGAAGCAAGTACCCACAGCAGAACTTTCCTTGGTTTTGAAAATTCGTTCTTAGAAAGATTGAGACTGAGGTCTTCCATTGTTATGGTATTATTTGAAGGGTCGGATTATCAAGTTGCTTATCTCTGTCAAGAACAAATACTCCTGTAAGATTCTTTATCTTTCGTAATTTCTGACTCAGCTCATTAATGTACTCGTAGTTGCTTGTTCCCCTTATTCTTAGAATAAAATCAACAGAAGGCAGCCTGCCAAAAAGTTTTTCTTTCCCGGCATAATTATTTATCAGGTCGAATGCCATATCACTATACTCTGAGCCATGGGCAAACCGGGCAAAAACAACTTCTTTACCTTTGACAGGCTTTATTACATCAGAGTCACTTTTAAGGTTAATACCAAGTTTATTATTTATAAGTAATGATACTTTATAATCAGGTTCGGTCGAGACAAGCCCAATATAATGATCTGTGCGGTCATTATCGACGCTAAGTGTATGCCTTATCTTTTTTGATGAAGCTTTCATTATTTGCAAATAGGCCTACTAAAGTTAGTAAAAATTTGGATTTAATTAAGTGAACTATCCTTATTGATTTTTTTTAATGCAAAAAGAGAGGCCTGTTGTTCAGCTTCTTTCTTAGATTGTCCGCTGCCTTCACCGTATACTTCCTGGTCAATCTTCAATACAGTTTTAAATACATAATTTTTCGCAGTGAAATTGTAATCTTCGTTGTAATTAAAGCTGATCTGTTTTTGCATTTTCTGGGCCCATTGAAATACCTGGCTTTTATAATCTGTTTCGGTGCTTATTATTTTTTCCAGATCGACGTAATCATTAAGTATATGCCGGGTGATAAACTTCCTGGTTTTATTATATCCTTTATCCATGAATAATGCTCCTATCAGGGCTTCCAGTGCATCGCCGTAAATATTTGTGGCCTGACCATTATTGTTGACATGACTGATAATTAATTTATCAACTGACATGGAAAGAGCGATGTTATTGAGTGTGGTCCTGTTTGCCAGCCTGGATCTGAGTTTTGTTAATTCGCCTTCCGTAGCATGGGGATAATGCCTGAACAGGTAGTCGGACAATACTGCGTCGAGTATGGCGTCTCCGAGGTATTCAAGCCTTTCATTGTTTATGTTACTTCCATCGTGGAGATCTACGGTAGCTGAACGGTGAATAAAGGCAACTTCATAAAGACCTGTTTTTGATGGTCTGAAACCCAATATTTTTTTTAACTCTGATCTCAATTCCTTTTTGTCAAGGACCCTGGTGCCGTTATTAATGTTGTGGTTTGTTGGCACAGGGACTATCAGATTTTTTTGATTACAATAGAGGCATTATGTCCTCCAAAACCGAAAGTATTGCTTATGCTGTTTTTTATTTCTTTATCCTGGGCCTTATTTACCGTTAGATTGAGCCCTGGATCAATTTCCGGGTCAGGATTGAAAAGGTTTATAGTAGGCGGAACAATACTGTTATTCATCGCCAGTATCGTGGCAATGGCTTCTATAGCACCTGCAGCACCAAGAAGGTGACCTGTCATGGATTTTGTTGCACTGATATTCATATTATAAGCATGTTCTCCAAAAAGGTTGACGATGGCCCTGGTCTCGGAAATGTCACCAAGGGGGGTTGCGGTGCCATGAACATTGATATAATCGATATCATTAACTGATAAGCCGGATTCATCAAGAGCTTTCTTCATTACTTTATAAGCTCCTATGCCTTCCGGGTGGGGTGCTGTAATATGGTGAGCATCTGCAGTCATACCTGTACCCACAACCTCGCCGTAAATTTTAGCACCTCTGGCAAGAGCATGATCATAATCTTCAAGTATGAGTGAGCCGCCACCTTCGCCCATTACAAAGCCATCACGATTCAAATCCATTGGTCGGGATGCTGTTTTGTATTCATCATTATTGGTAGACATGGCCTGCATTGAGTTAAAACCCCCAACACCTGCTTCGTTAATCGAGGCTTCAGACCCTCCTGTAATGAATAGCTTTGCCTTACCAAGCTTGATAAGGTTGAATGCATCAATTATTGCGTGGGTTGACGATGCACATGCAGAAACGGTTGCATAATTTGGTCCCTCAAAGCCATACTTGATGGAAATATGACCGGCCGCAATATCTGATATCATTTTGGGAATAAAGAAGGGGCTGAAACGGGGAATCTTACCCCCCGTTACAAACCCGCTAATTTCGTTGAGAAATGTTTGGATCCCTCCAATTCCGGAAGCCCAGATAACACCTGATTCATCTTTGTCTATTTTTTCCAGGTCTATACCTGAATCCTTTACTGCCTGGTCAGCTGCAATCATTGCATACTGGGCATAAAGGTCAAGCTTACGGGCTTCTTTACGATCAAAATAGTCCTTGGGGTCATAGCCTTTTATCTCACAGGCAAACCGGGTCTTGAATTTTTCTGCATCAAAATGCGTGATCCAGTCTGATCCGCTGGTACCAGACTTCAGTCCTTCCCAATATTGTTCAATATTTATACCGATAGGAGTTATTGCTCCCAATCCGGTTACTACAACCCTACTCATGATTATTTTTAATTTCTCCGGTTATGCAATTTATTTTGCATTCTCCTCGATGTACTTAATGGCCTCAGATACAGTGCTGATGTTCTCTGCCTGATCGTCGGGAATTCCCATGTTGAATTCCTTTTCAAATTCCATGATAAGCTCAACAGTGTCAAGAGAATCAGCTCCCAGGTCATTTGTAAAACTGGCCTCAGGGGTAACTTCTGATTCGTCAACTCCTAACTTGTCAACGATGATCTCTTTTACTTTTGCTGCAATATCAGACATAATCTCAAATTTTGGTTAATAATAATTAATTTTAAAACCTTGCAAAGAAAAATAATTGTACAGTATTATTCAAACAAATTTTGATATTTTTGTTGAATATACTATACATCTATTTGATATTCAAATAAATAAACTGTAAATATTTAATTTGTGCAGATAATACTCAATAAGTCAAAATAAGCTGAAGATGAAGAACATAGCAATATTTGCCTCCGGGTCGGGAACCAACGCTCAAAAGCTAATGGAATATTTTTCGACCAGCAAAAGGGCAAAAGTTAAACTTTTGTTATCAAATAAGCCGGATGCTTTTGTTTTAGAAAGAGCTACAAACTTTTCCGTACCAACGGTGATTTTCGACCGTGATGATTTTTACCATAAGGGGAGGGTCATGCAGGAATTGAAGGAAAATGATATCCATTTCATAGTTCTGGCCGGATTCCTGTGGCTGGTACCCCCGGAGATAATAAAAGCTTACCCTCGCAGGATAATAAATATACATCCGGCCCTTTTGCCCGGCTACGGGGGTAAGGGAATGTATGGAATGAAGGTGCATAGTGCAGTTATTGAAAACAAGGAAAGAGAATCAGGTATTACGATCCATTATGTCAATGAGAAATACGATGATGGAGATATTATATTCCAGGCAAAGTGCAAAGTGGAGCCGGGAGATACTCCTGAATCACTTGCCGGGAGGATACATGAACTGGAGCATCGCTATTATCCTGAAGTGGTTGATAAATTGCTGGCTGAAGCTCAGAATGAATCAAGCAGCTGAACAATAACATTGCTGATCTGATTAAATTTTTCTTTGTTCTCTTCAGATACGGGTTCTACAGGAGGAGCTTTTACTTTAAGCGGATCAACAGCCTGCCCGTTCCTGTAAAATCTGAAATCGAGGTGCGGACCTGTTGATAAACCGGTGCTTCCCACGTAACCTATAATATCACCCTGGTGAACATATTTCCCAACATGTATTTCATTCCCAAACCGGCTCAGGTGCATGTAGGCAGTTGTATATACACTGTTATGTTTTATTTTCACTATTCGGCCTGCTCCCCTGTCATAGCTTCTCTTTATTACTTTACCATCTCCAACGGCAAGTACAGGAGTACCGACGGGTGCTGCATAATCAACTCCATGATGGGGCCTTCTTATCCTGAGAACAGGGTGCATCCTGCTGTTGGAATACCTGCTGCTGATCCGTGAGTACCTCAGCGGGGCCTTCAGAAAGGCTTTTCGAAGACTTTCACCATCGATGTCATAATAACTTTCCTGCTTGTCCTGTATAAGAGGTATTGCATAGAAATCGTTACCGGCATGATTGAAAAGAGCTGCAATAATCCTGTAAACCCCGTTTGAAAGTGTGTCAATATACTCTTCTTCGTAGATAACCTTGAAACTGTCTCCTTTTTGCAGGCCAAAGAAGTCGATTGTCCATGCATACATCTCTGATAGCTCGATGGCAAGTAGTGGATGCATATCATTATTTATCATGGCATCCCATAAAGAAGTTTCTATTGTACCTGATGAGTATTTTAATTTCAGAGTTGAGGGCCTGCTTGTTTCCCTGATAGTTGGCTTATTTCTGAAATCAAGAATATAGTGAGTTTTCATATTATCCTCATATACCATATAATCGAGCTTACCAGTACTGTCATTATTTACATACAGGGTGTATTCATTGCCGGCTTTAATTTTCCTGATATCAAATACATCCCCTGAATTTTTTCTCATCTCCAGGATCAGCGAATAATCAATACCATAATCTTCAACAATTTCCGACAGAAACTGGTTATACCTTACTATACCTTTTACCAGCCTGTATGATGTAGTGTCAATACCATAGCTGTCAGTCGCAGGCACTTCTCTGACCGGCTCTGTAACAGGCGCATTATGGTCGTTATCTGTATTACCTGATGATTTTGTGCAGCCCGTAATGAGGCTGAGGCTTACTATAACAATAGCTAAATATATATACCTCATACTACAACATTGATTATCCTTCCCCTGACAATAATAATCTTCCGGGGTTTTTTCCCTGCGAGCCATTTACCTGATCTTTCATCATTAATAACAAGTGATTCTATCTCGTCATTTGGCATCTCCAGTGACAATTCCAGCTTAAAACGGAGTTTCCCGTTGAAAGAAACGGGGTACTCAAATGTGTCTTCTTTCAGGAATTCTTCATTTACCTTTGGCCACTGTTCATATGCCAGGCTTTTATCATTACCATATAACTGCCACAGCTCCTCTGCCAGGTGAGGGGCAAAGGGATTGAGTATTTTTGCAAAGGTCATAGCTGTTTCCTTAGTTACTTTTCCTTTCTTGATGGCAAGGTTAGTAAATATCATCAGCGAGGAGATAGCTGTATTGAAGCGCAGGTTTTCAATATCACCTCCTGTCTTCATGATAGTCTGGTGCAGTGCTTTAATTATATCCTTATCATCTTTTTCATCAGTAATGTTATCTAAGTTTCCAAATAACCTGTTAACACGCGTCAGGAATCCGAAAACACCTTTTACCCCCTTTTCATCCCATGGTTTTGAAGCATCAAGCGGGCCCATGAACATTTCGTATAAACGCAGTGAGTCGGCGCCATAGCTCTCAATAATATCATCAGGGTTAACCACATTCTTAAGAGACTTGGACATTTTAGCCACTATCTGAGAAAGTTCTTCACCGCTTTCTTTGTGAAAAAATTTACCGTCTTTCTCCTCCACCATATCTCCGGGCACTTTAGCTCCTGTTTTTGTCTCGTAGGCGAAGGCGAGTATCATGCCCTGGTTAAAAAGTTTCAGATAAGGTTCATTATGAGTGACATGCCCGAGGTCATATAATACTTTATGCCAGAACCGGCTGTAAAGAAGGTGCAGTACAGCATGCTCTGCTCCTCCAATGTAGAGGTCTACAGGCATCCAGTATTTTTCTTTCTCTTTACTGAAGATGGATTGGTTGTTTTCAGGATCTATAAACCGGAGGTAATACCAGCATGACCCTGCCCACTGGGGCATGGTGTTTGTTTCACGCCGTCCTTTCCTCCCGTTATTATCTACCACATTGAGCCAGTTTCCGGCATTAGCGAGGGGGCTTTCGCCGTTTTCACCCGGTTCATACTTCTCCATATCGGGAAGCTCAAGAGGCAGTTCTGATTCGTCAAGTACACTTATGGTTCCATCTTCCCAGTGTATTACAGGGAAAGGTTCACCCCAGTATCTCTGGCGGCTGAATAACCAGTCACGCAGCTTGTAATTAACCATTGCCCTGCCACGCTTGTTGTCCTCTAGCCATTTAATGGTTTTTTCAATACCCTTGTCTTTTTTCAGATTATTTATATCTATACCTGTAACAGTGTCTGAAGAATTTATATATACCCCATCCTCAGTCCAACATTCTTCGCCCTTAACAATTCTCTCCTTAAGCTCTTCATCATTTGTATCGGGTTTCATAATACAATTTATGGGGAGACCGTATTTCTCAGCAAATTCAAAGTCCCTTTCATCATGAGCCGGAACAGCCATTATTGCACCTGTTCCATAACCTGTAAGTACATAGTCAGCAGTCCACACAGGAATTTTTTTATTATTAACCGGGTTTATGGCATAGGCACCCGTAAAAACCCCTGTCTTTTCTTTTGCAAGATCGGTACGGTCAAGGTCAGATTTTAATGCGGAGTCCTTGATGTATTTTTCAACCTTATTTTTAAATTCAGGGGTAGTAAGCTGCCGGGTCAGTTCATGTTCCGGGGCAAGTACCATGTAGGTGGCTCCGAAAAGGGTGTCCGGGCGGGTTGTAAAAACAGTAATCTTCAGGTCAGTATTGTCGATCATAAAATCCACTTCCGCTCCTGTTGATTTGCCAATCCAGTTACGTTGCTGATCTTTTATACCCTCAGGCCAGTCGAGGTTATCCAGGCCTTCAAGCAGGCGCTCTGCATAATGAGGGATGCGTAACATCCATTGCTTCAGGTTCATTTTAGTGACAGGGTGACCGCACTTTTCATGAGTGCCGTCTGTCAGTACTTCTTCATTGGCACAGACAATTTTACAACTTGAGCACCACCATACCTGTGCATTGTCATAATATGCAAGTCGTTTATCATTAATATACTTTTCAACAGCATCTTTGCCTTCTTTCCTGATATAATCAGGTACCTGCAGCTCATCTATATGACGGCCTTTGCAAGCTTTTTCATCATACCATGTCTTATAAAGCTGTATAAAAATCCACTGTGTCCATTTAAAATATTCGGGGTCCGTGGTATTAATTTCCCTGTCCCAGTCATAACTGAGTCCAATTTCCTTTATCTGTCTTCTGAAAGTATCACAGTTTTTCCTTGTTGTAACAGAAGGATGCGTGCCGGTCTGCATGGCATATTGTTCAGCCGGCAGTCCAAAAGCATCCCAGCCCATAGGGTGCAGTACATTAAACCCTTTCATTCTTTTGTACCTGGCAACAATATCTGTTGCTGTGTAGCCCTCAGGATGACCAACATGAAGGCCGGATCCCGATGGGTAGGGAAACATATCAAGTATATAATATTTTTTGGGATTACTGGTGTCATCATAGCATTTGAAAGTCTTATTATCTTCCCAATACTTTTGCCATTTCTTTTCTATTTCCCTGAATTTATACTCCATTGCGGCGCTTGAATTACTGTTTATAATATGGTTTGCGAAATTATGAAAAACTTATTAAAAATCATTATGTGATTAGCGCTTTGAAATATCAGTCGCAGGAGTTAATTTTGCAAGGCTTATGGTTCCGTAGTTCAAATGGATAGAATGACAGATTCCGGTTCTGTTGGTTGGGGGTTCGAATCCCCCCGGAATCACATACGAAAGGCTATAGCTATGTATAAGTTTTTGTTTGGTCCCGTGCCTTCGAGAAGACTGGGGATGTCGCTGGGAGTGGACCTTGTTCCCAGGAAAGTATGTACTCTTGATTGTGTTTACTGTGAGGTTGGAAAAACCACCAGGCTGACCACTGAAAGAATGGAATATGTCCCTTTTGACAGGGTTAAGAGTGAGCTTACAGATTTTTTTAATAACAATCCTGATCCGGATTATATTACTTTTTCAGGTTCGGGAGAACCAACACTAAACAGCCGGCTTGGCGATGTGCTGGATTTCATACATTCAATAAAGCCCGGTATACCCGTTGCAGTTTTAACTAACGGCACACTCTTATACCGCGCTGATGTAAGGAAGGAACTAATGGGTGCAGATATAGTACTTCCTTCCCTTGATGCAGCATCTGTTTCAGGCTTTAAGAAGATAAATCGTCCCGCAGACGGACTGGATATAGACACCTGTATACAGGGACTGGTTGATTTCAGGAAGGAGTATAAAGGGAAAATATATCTTGAGATATTTGTTTTACCCGGTTATAATCTTGAAGAGAAAGAGCTTACCTCCTTAAAGACGGCAATAAAGAGAATAAATCCGGATTCTGTTCAGCTCAACACTCTTGACCGCCCGGGGACCATTACTGATCTACGTTCTGCCAGCACAGAAGAATTAAATAATATCATTGAAGAATGGGCTTTGCCGGGAGTAGAAGTGATAGCTTCAGCACCTAAGCGCAAGCAGGTTCAATCTTACAGGAAGGATGCGGAGCAGGCAATAATGGGGATGATTTCAAGACGCCCTTGTACACTGGATGATATGGCGGAAACACTTGGAATGCATGTCAGTGAAATAAACAAGTACCTTGATGTTTTGCAGTCAGATAATCGTATTGAAACTGTCAGGCAGGACAGGGGTATTTTCTATAAGCCGGCACCTAATCCTGGATCAGCCTGATACAATTTATTATACTCCCGGCAGAACCAGTCCCGGCAAGGGGGGAAAGTGAGAGCATCTTTCTTACTGTATTCAGGTCTGAAAGGACAATATCACCCTTGTCGAAAAGGATAACGTAGAGAATTGCGGTTTTAAGTGAGTTCCCCCTGCTCCTGGTAGTGTGATGAATGTTTCTGCCCGGGAAAATGTGCAGGTATCTTTTATTACCGCTTAAATATTTTATTACCCATCCTGATTCATCGCTGAGTGTAATTTTCCTGTACCCTGAACGAGTCTCTTCCATCCATTGAGCAAAGCGTTTGCGGGTTGATATTTTCTCTTTTAGTATTATTTTGTCCAGGTTACTAACAATGTCCGGTATACTCATTTCACCTGTATAAATATCAGCAACGGAATTGCCAATATGTTTAAGAAGGGGGATAATCTCTCTTTTGAGACTGTTCTCGCTGATACTTCCGGTTGCACTGGTAAAATTACGGATATAGCCCAGGTGATGCTTCAGGGGGTTAAAGTTTATCGGATGAGGTATATCTGTCCCGAAACTCATAATATTACAGACAAAAAAGCCCCGGCTGATATGGCCAGGGCTTTGTTTATAAAGTTGATATATCAGTCTAAGCTGGTAATTTCATCAACTGGTATATTTGCGTACATGATTTTCAGGGCATTGGCCCTCCTGAGAGCCATCTTCACGTCAGAGACAATCTGCATCTTTGTGTTTTTGTCAATTTTCAGTGATACAAGCATTTTTGCCTGGTCAGCTTCATCAAGTGATTCTCTTTCCTGGGCAATGAAATCCTGAATGTCATCTACTTCCTTAAATGCATCATTTAGCTGGATTTTGGGTTCTGAACCAAAAGTAGCCTGGAGGTTTGGCAGGGGTTCACCAATATAGATGAAGCTTGCCAGGTTTTTCTTCTCCAGTTTTTTTCCTTCAGTAGCATCAGGTACTGTGACCTGTATTTTGAGTTCCACTTCTCTCATAACTGTAACTGTCATAAAGAAGAATAAAAGCATAAATACAATATCAGGCAGTGATGCTGTGTTAATTTTCTGAGCACCCTTTTTACCTGTGCTTCTTTGAAATTTACTCATATTACTCTCCTCCGATCTTTTTAGGTTCTGCTTCTGAGATAGGCGCGTTGTAATATTCGTTTACCGCGGCTGTTTGTTCTTCATTGAGTTCTTCATATGGTTTACCCCAGGTTTGTATGGCAAGATTATTTCTTACCTCATCTCTTGCCGCAATTAATTCATTCTGCACGGCAAGGTATACTCCGTAGGTAGTTCCATAGTCATTCTGCAATGATATTACAGCCTGTTTGGCTACACGAACCATTCCGAAAAAAGGAATATTCTTCTCTATCTTCTCAGGCATGTCTTCGGCATCATTGGGATTAATTATAAATTCTTTTGTAACATCCCTCAGTTCGCTGATATCGATAATCTCACCTTCGACGAGAAGCATATTGTCCTTATTCACTTTTACAACGAGAATATTTCTTTGGTGTATTTGCTGGTCATCATCCTGTTCCATAGTAGGATCAGGTATTGGGGGCAGCTGACGCAACAGCCCGGTATCTGTATCCATGGTTGTTGTAACCAGGAAAAAGATAAGCAGGAGGAATGCGATATCTGCCATAGAACCAGCATTTATTTCCTGTACTTCCCTTCTAGCCATAATTAATAATTTTTTATTTCCCCGTCAGGGGATTTAGTTAATCAATACTTACTTAAAGATTCTTGAGATCGATGACCACAATATTGATAATATGGCAAGACCTACGAGAAAATAAGCAGTATATAATCCTGTTCCCACATACTTCAGGGTTGTGGGCTCATTACCCTTACCTGTGAAGTGAGGTAAATTAAGTACAGTGTCATCGGCCATTAAAAAGGCAAGGACAACAACTGCGGCTACTACAACAAGGGATGCAATGCCTTTCTTTATGCCTTTAGGATTAATTATAATATTAATGATTGAAAATATTACCTGGACTCCTGCAGCAGCAAAGAAAAGAACGTATGCATAAGTTAAGAACGGTTGTGTTACAACCGGTTCCTCCAGCCGTGTTCCTGCTGTACCCTCTTTGACGCTGCCGAAATAAAATATAACGGCAAAGACAACTGTTACAGCCATAAGCAGCCAGAGAATAATCTGTATTATTCTGCTAGTTATGTTTGACATAGTTATTACTTTTTAAGGTTGTGCTTGACAAGAATGTCAACAAGTGATATTGAAGCGTCTTCCATCTGGTTAGTCAGACTATCTATCTTTGAAAGGATAGTATTATAGAAGATCTGCAGGATAACTGCAACAATAAGACCTGACACAGTTGTAATAAGTGCAATCTTAATACCACCGGCAACAAGTCCTGCTGATACATTACCTGCCTGTTCAATATTATCAAATGCTTCAATCATACCAATCACAGTACCCATGAAACCAAGCATAGGAGCAATTGCAATGAAAAGAGATATCCAGGAAAGGTTCTTTTCAAGCAGTCCCATCTGTACACCACCATAGGATATGATTGATTTTTCGGCCATTTCCACTCCTTCGTCTGCCCTGTCAAGACCCTGGTAGAATATGCTTGCAACGGGTCCGCGTGTATTACGGCATACGTCTTTAGCAGCTTCAACACCGCCTGATTCAAGAGCTTCTTCGATTTTCTTGAGCAGCTTGTCTGTATTTGTTGTAGCAAGGTTAAGATAAATGATCCTTTCAATTGCTATTGCCAGGCCAAGTATCAGTGTAAGCAGAACAGCTCCCATAAACTGGGCTCCACCCTCTACAAATTTAGTTTTAATCTGCTTGTGGAGTTCTGTTCCTCCAGCATCTTCAGCCACAGCTTCAGTTTCCATTTCTCCTTCTGCAGCTTCAGGAGTTTCTTCTGCAACTTGCTCAACAGCAGTTGTGTCCTGAGGCTCATCCTGAGCAAAAGTATTAACTGATGCTCCTAGTAAAAGCATCCCAAACACAGCTACAAATGCAAATAGTTTTTTCATGGTTTGTTTGTAATTTTAGTTATTAAAGTATAATAATATTCAGCAAATTTATAAAATTCTTTCTTTTATTAAGCTTATGCGCTTGTTTAATATATTCAATATGTTATATAATAGTGATTTATTGCGGAGAGAGAGGGATTCGAACCCTCGGTACCCTTTAGGGGTACTCACGCTTTCCAGGCGTGCCAGTTCAGCCACTCCTGCACCTCTCCTTGTATTACCCCATCATTGGATATTTCAGCTTTTCAAAGAATTTTCGGCGGCACAAAATACGAAAAATTATTAAAAAAAACATCTTACACACTTATTTCTCCCCTGATACTCCTATTTAGAAGTATTTTAATTGTATTTAAATCATTGTAATTACCCAGCAGGTACATCAGTTTTGTGACCGCTGCTTCTGTAGTAATATCAAAACCACTCAGCACACCTGCCTTTAATAAAGACCGGCTTGTCTCATAAACCCCCATGTCAACCCTGCCGGAATGGCACTGGGTAATATTTAATACTATCCCGCCCCTGCCAATAAAGCTTCTTATCTCGTTGAGGTACCAGTCATTAGTTGGTCCGTTACCTGAGCCAAAGGATTCAAGAATAACAGCTTTCAGACCTTCTATACTGAAGAAGGCTTTCACAGTTGCCCTGTTAATGCCCGGGAAGAGCTTAAGTATGGCTACGCTGTCTTCTGTTTTATTGGCTACAGAAAACTTTGCCCTTACGGTTGGAGAAAGAATCAGCTTATTGTTGTATTTAATGCTAATCCCTGCTTCTGCCAGGGGTGGGTAGTTAGGCGAATCAAAAGCATTAAAATGCTCAGAGCTGAATTTTGTAGTACGATTAGCTCTTCGCAGGTAATTTTCAAAAAAGATGCATACTTCCGGTACTGCGGCTTTATTGTTAACCCTGGTAGCAGCTATCTCTATGGCGCTTATAAGGTTTTCTTTTCCGTCGGTTCTGAGCATCCCGATAGGAAGTTGTGAGCCAGTGAAAATAACGGGTTTGGCTGTGTTTTCCAGCATATAGCTGAGAGCAGAAGCTGAAAAGGCCATAGTGTCTGTGCCGTGCAGAATTACAAAACCGTCATATTTATCATAGCTTTCTTCAATTATTCCGGCCATTTTGACCCATGATGAAGGGTTTACATCGGATGAATCCAGAAGGGGCTCAAATGTTATCGCATCAATATTATATGAAAACCTTTCCAGTTCCGGTACCTGTTGCTTGATCTGGGTGAAATCAAAAGGTACCAGCACTCCGGATGAGGGATCATGTACCATACCAATGGTGCCACCTGTGTAAATGATCAATATTGATGGTGAGTTATTCACTGTTTTATTCCAGGTTGAATAAGTTTATACAATTATAAGTGGTTATTTCGGCTACCTCCTTTACTGTAAGTCCTTTAATATTTGCCAGTTTATCTGCAATATGCCTCAGATATGAGCTTTCATTGCGCTTACCTCTTTTAGGTACGGGGGCAAGGTAGGGTGAGTCTGTTTCCAGTAAAATCTTTTCAATATCAATATCCTTTATGACACTGTCCAGCCCGGAATTTTTAAAGGTCATGATTCCACCCGTTCCAATATAGAAACCTCTTTCAACAATTTTTTTCGCCTGCTCTGCAGTTCCGGTAAAAGAATGAAAAACTCCTTTCAGTCCTTCCGGGTTTTCATCATCAATGATTTCGATAATAGCGTCTATGCTTTCCCTTGAGTGGATAACCACCGGAAGGTCTTCACGGACGGCAATGTTTATCTGTTCCCTGAAGGCTTTTTCCTGTTCCCTGAAAAATGTCTTATCCCAGTAGAGATCTATCCCGATCTCACCAATGGCTATAAAATTGTTTTGAGAAAGACTGTCTTTTACTGCCTGCAGCTGGTCTTCAAATTCACTGTTTACGGATGTTGGATGCAAGCCTGTCATCGGGTAGCATATGCCGGGATATTTGCCTGATAACTTAATAATATCATCTATTGTACCCGCATCAATATTTGGTAAAAGCATCCTGCTTACATTGTTGTCCATAGCCCTGCTGATTACTTCATCCCTGTCGTTATCAAACTGGGGGAGATAGAGATGCGTGTGGCTGTCAATAAATTCCATCTGTAATGAATAATTTGGGTTTGCAAACATATGAAACAAAAAAAAAAGGGGCAAACAAATGCCCCTTTTTGATGATTATTTAATGTTGTGGTTTATACAACACCCTGTGCTAACATTGAATCAGCTACTTTTATAAAGCCGCCTATATTAGCTCCTCTTACATAATTGATAAACCCGTCATCCTGCTTTCCGTGCTTAACACATGTGTCATGAATATTCTTCATAATCATCTGTAACCTGTTATCAACCTCTTCGCGAGTCCAACCCAGGCGCATTGAGTTCTGTGTCATTTCAAGTCCTGAGACTGCAACACCCCCTGCATTTGCCGCTTTGCCGGGTCCGTAGAGTATGCCGGCATCCAGGTATGCATTTATTGCTTCAGGAGTTGAAGGCATATTGGCACCTTCAGAGATACAGTAGCAACCATTCTTAATAAGGGTTTTTGCTTCCTCCTCATTTACCTCATTCTCGGTTGCATTTGGCATAGCAACATCACACTTAACTGACCATGGTCTCTTTCCTTCGAAATATTCAACTCCGTATTTTTCTGCATATTCCTTGATCCTGCCGCGCTTGATGTTTTTCAGTTCCATAACATAATCAAGCTTTTCCTTATCTATTCCTGCGGGGTCATAGATAAAACCTGAAGAATCTGAAAGGGTAACAACTTTTCCTCCCAGTTCAGTTACCTTCTGTGTGGCAAACTGCGCTACATTACCTGATCCGGATATTGCAACAACCTTTCCTTCAAGTGAATCGCCTCTTGTTTCAAGCATGTTCTGGGCGAAATAAGTAGCTCCATAACCTGTTGCTTCCGGGCGGATTACAGATCCTCCCCAGTCAATGCCTTTGCCTGTGAGAACGCCTGTAAACTCGTTTCTTAATCTCTTGTACTGTCCGAAAAGGTAGCCGATTTCCCGACCGCCAACACCAATGTCACCTGCAGGTACGTCAGTATTAGGTCCGATGTGGCGTGAAAGTTCTGACATAAAACTCTGGCAGAATCTCATTACTTCATTATCTGACTTTCCTTTGGGATCAAAGTCTGATCCTCCTTTTCCTCCTCCCATGGGTAGTGTTGTAAGACTGTTTTTAAACACCTGCTCAAAGGCAAGGAATTTTAGAATTCCAAGGTTAACCGTTGGGTGAAATCTCAGTCCTCCCTTGTAAGGGCCAATTGCACTGTTCATTTCTATACGGTAACCTTTGTTGATCTGGATTTCTCCCTTGTCATCAAGCCATGGTATTCTGAAAAGGATAACCCTTTCAGGTTCAGCTATCCTTTCAAGGACCTTGGCATGCTTGTACTTTGGATTTTCTTCAATGAAAGGGATCAGTGATTCGGCAACTTCATGCACAGCCTGGTGAAATTCGTTTTCTCCCGGATTCTTGGCTTTGATTGTTGCCATAAATTTTTCAACTCTTGGGTCCATAGTTTTTGTTTTAATTTGTGTTTTTTGGGTTTATGCGTTGATAAAAATAGAAATTTCATTCTTTAAATAAATACCATTGTTCATCTTCTTTGAGGTTTAGAATATTACAGGATCGGTGATGTTTTGTAATAAACAGGCAATCAAGATATTATGCGCGCAGAGTGTGTTATAAAACATATCAGCCATAATGATTATCGTCATTGGTGGATTCAATCATATTTTAATGCCGCCTGCGGTACCTGTTGCCGGGTATACTCTCTATATGGCCTGAAAATTCCAGTTTAAGCAGTGCCGATGCGAGATGGTGAACCGGCTTTTTAAAAGAAGTGCTTAATTGTTCAGACGATA
The DNA here is from genome assembly GCA_021738535.1 of Bacteroidales bacterium. GTDB lineage: Bacteria > Bacteroidota > Bacteroidia > Bacteroidales > VadinHA17 > UBA9300. The sequence goes on from JAIPBU010000002.1 coordinate 125,512, forward strand.
ATTCTTCTGTGTCATCAAAGAGCTTTAATATTCTTTTTTCGATCGGACTAAGATCACCAGTAAAGAGATTTTCTGTATTATTATTAATTGTATTTTTTACCCAGCCAAGATTATAGATGATATCATCTGCTGATTCTACCAGTGCCGCCTTATTGGACTTGATAAGCATGTTACACCCTTCTGAGTATGGCATACCGGGGTATCCCGGTACTGCCATTACGTCCCTGTTATATGACATTGCAATGTCAGCTGTGACCATTGCTCCACCCTTACGGCCTGATTCAATAATAATACATGCATCGGAGATGCCTGCGATTATCCTGTTTCTTTTGAGGAAATTGTTTCGTTCAGGTTTTTCAAAGGAGGGAAAGTCTGTAACAAGGGCTCCCTTATGAAGAATTTTCCTTGCTATTCCCAGGTGGGCAGGTGGATATATTGTTTTGAACCCATGGCCCAGGATGGCAATGGTTGGAAGGTCATACTCAAGGGCTGCCTTATGGGCTGTAATATCCACCCCGTATGCCAGTCCGCTTACAATAACTATAGAGGGATATTCTTCTGATAGTGCTTTGATAATACTTCTGCATATGTCTTTGCCTCTTCTTGTAATATTCCTTGTGCCTACTATGCTGATAATTTTCCGGGCATTAAGGTTTGCATCGCCCTTACTGAATAAAACAAGTGGTGAGTCAGGGCAATTCTTCAACCTTTCAGGATAGAGTTCTTCATTAAAATGTCTGACACTTATATTATGCTTCTGTACATATTCAAGCTCTTCTTCAGCCCGTGAAATATATTTCTGAGAGCTGAGATTGCCGGCAATTTTTCTACCTATGCCGGGGATATTTACAAGTTTATTAAAAGGCTGATTGAACACTGCTTCTGCTGAGCCGAGATATTCAATAAGCCTCCTTGCATTGATATCACCAACCGATGGAACCATACCCAGGGCGATGGTGCAGATAAGTTCACTGTTAATTTTCATTTTAAAGCGAGACCTTTTATCAAAGATATGAAATTAAAATAAAAAAGGCCGTCCTAAGCAGGACAGCCTTTAAGCGTAACAATGGAGTGTATCTAATATATGCCCTGATCAAGCATAGAATTAGCTACTTTAAGGAATCCTGCGATATTTGCACCCTTCACATAATCAACATATCCATCCTCTGTTATACCATGCTTCAGGCATGCTTCATGGATATTCGTCATTATTTCGTGTAGCCTGTTATCAACTTCTTCTCTGCCCCAGTGGAGTTTCATTGTGTTCTGTGACATCTCAAGTCCTGATGTTGCAACACCACCTGCATTGGCCGCTTTGCCAGGACCAAAGAGCATCTTATTCTTGTGGAAAAGGTCGATTGCCTCAGGTGTACATGGCATATTTGCGCCTTCACAAACACAAATACAGTCATTATTTATCAGGTTTTCAGCATCCTCTTTATTCAGCTCATTCTGTGTGGCACATGGCAGTGCAATATCCACTTTTACCTCCCATGGATGTTGGCCTTCATGGAATTCCGCTGACTGGTATTCATATGAATAAGGTTTCACAATATCTTCATTAGATGCCCTGAGCTCAAGCATGTAGTCTATCTTATCACCTGAAATGCCGTCCGGGTCGTATACATACCCGTCAGGACCTGAGAGAGTAACAACTTTACCACCAAGCTCATTGACTTTCTGCACAGCTCCCCAGGCTACGTTACCGAAACCTGAAACAGCAACTGTTTTCCCTTCAAATGATTCACCTTTGGTGGCAAGCATTTCTTTTGCAAAGTACACGCAACCAAATCCTGTTGCTTCCGGGCGAATAAGTGAGCCACCCCAGTTTATCCCTTTGCCTGTCAGCACACCGGTATTTTCACGCTTAAGTTTTTTATACATTCCGTAGAGGAATCCTATTTCTCTTCCCCCAACACCGATATCACCGGCAGGAACATCAGTTTCAGGTCCGATGTAGTTCCATAATTCAAGCATGAAAGACTGGCAGAATCTCATTATTTCACCATCTGATTTACCTTTGGGATTGAAATCTGATCCTCCTTTACCGCCACCCATTGGAAGTGTAGTTAAAGAATTTTTAAATATTTGTTCAAAACCCAGGAATTTAAGAATGCTCAGGTTAACACTTGGGTGAAAGCGCAGGCCACCTTTGTAAGGTCCGATTGCATTATTGAATTGTATACGGTAACCAAGGTTTACCTGGATATTACCTTCATCGTCTACCCATGGTACTTTAAAAGTAAAAACCCTGTCTGGTTCAATAAGCCTGTCTATTATGTTGGCAGCTTCAAAATGTGGGTTGTCATTGTAAACCTCCTCAATTGACTCAAGGACTTCTCTTACGGCCTGCAGGTATTCAACCTCTCCGGGGTGCTTCTTCTCGAGATCATTAATAATAATATCTACATTCATTGCTTTTTATTTTAAAATGTTATAAAGGGTTCATTTATTATGCAAATTTGCTATTATAAAAGGTGTAAAAAAATGATTAAACTCATAGCTGTTAAACTATTACTCCTGCTTAATATATTTATTTAGTGCATTACTGATCCGGTGGATCTCAGACTTCTTCAGAGAAGAAAGGTAGACAGGCATATAGCTTGCTTTACGATTTTTTACCAGCCTGTCTAAGCGTATTGATCTTATAAGACCGGCTAACTGCTTGTTTATTTTATAACCGGTAAATTCATCCTTGGGAATCTCAACTGAATTTTTTTTCCCGCTGTAGAGTCCAACTGAATAATAACGGAAAATAATATTCCTGCCGTCGTCAGAAAAATATATGTACTTATATTTTAGTAAAAGAGGAGACAGGGCAAGTAAAAGGTAAATTGCAACAAGGGTAAGTGTAGCTGTTGTTTCACTAATCCCGATAATCGGGAATTTTAGATGCTTGCCGAAATAGACAAGGAAAACATATATCAGCATAATTATAGATGCTATAAATAGCCTGAGCCTTAGTTTAATAATTGTTTTTCCGTTGTCGAATGTCATCGGGATAAAATTTTTACAAACCTAGTTGATTTTTTTAAGATTTCAATTATTCCGGAGTTACAAATCTTTTCTCTTCGATTTGAAAAAGTTCTTCATTATTTCACTGCATTCTTTTTCCATAATGCCAGCGGACACAATAGTCTTTTTATGCAGCACAGGATACCCGGCAAGAGTGTATCCTCTTTTTTTATCACTAGCTCCGTAAACCAGGTTGCCCGGTCTGCTCCAGAATATGGCTCCTGCACACATTATGCACGGTTCAAGCGTTACATACAGGCTGCATTTATCCAGGTATTTGCCTGCGAGTGCATTGCTGGCTGCTGTAATAGCCTGCATTTCTGCATGGGCAGTTGGATCGTTTAATGTCTCGGTTAGATTATGAGCCCTTGCAATTATCCTGTCTCTGCAAACAACAATTGCACCTACCGGTACTTCGCCTTTCCTCTCTGCTATCTCCGCTTCCCTGAGGGCCATCATCATGTATTTATTGTCTGCTGATCCGGTCATGTGGCTTTCTTTTCAGGATTTTTGCAAAAATAGTAAAAACATAATTATTAAAGCAGGAAGGCATTTCGTTTCAGTGTTATGATGTTTTAATTATTTTTGTTCCAAATATATCAGGCTGATTATGTACAGAACACACAACTGCGGAGAACTAAAATTAAGGGATAAAGGAAAAGAGGTTAAACTGAGCGGATGGGTACACAAGTCGCGTGACCTGGGTGGTATGACCTTTATTGACCTGCGTGACAGGTATGGCAAGACACAACTAGTTTTTAATATGGAAACTGACTCCGTGCTCTGCTCCAAAGCCCGTAAACTGGGCAGGGAGTATGTCGTAAGGGTGAAGGGCATAGTAGAGGAAAGAAGCAATAAGAATCCTAAAATGTCTACGGGTGATATCGAGATAATTGTTACCGGGCTGGATATATTAAACAGGAGTGAATTGCCTCCTTTTACTCTTGAAGAGGAGACGGACGGAGGTGATGAGCTCAGGATGAAGTACAGGTACCTGGATCTCAGGCGCGAACCTGTTAAGCAGAATATTCTGCACAGGCACAGGTTTGCACAGGAAGTGAGGAAGTATCTTGACGGTCAGGGTTTCCTGGAGATCGAAACACCGGTATTAATTAAATCAACCCCCGAAGGGGCACGTGATTTTGTTGTGCCTTCAAGGGAACACCCAGGCGATTTTTATGCTTTACCCCAGTCGCCACAGACTTTTAAGCAGTTACTCATGGTGTCGGGTTTTGATAAGTATTTCCAGGTAGTGAAATGCTTCCGTGATGAGGACCTCAGGGCAGACAGGCAGCCTGAATTTACACAGGTAGACTGTGAGATGTCATTTGTTGAGCAGGACGATGTGTTGGTTACTTTTGAAGGCCTGGCAAAGCATCTTTTCACTACTCTCAAAGGAATTGATATGAAGGAATCCTTTCTGCGTTTACCTTATGAAAGGGCTATGGCAGAATATGGTACTGATAAGCCTGACCTCAGGTTCGGGATGAAAATCAGGGAGCTTAGCCCAATAGTTAAAGGTAAAGGATTCAACGTTTTTGATAACGCTGATTATACCGGAGGCATAGTTGCTCCGGGATGTGCCTCTTTTTCACGTAAGGAACTGGATAAGCTTACTGATTTTGTGCGGAAGCCCCAGGTAGGAGCCAAAGGACTGGTATATGTTAAGTGCAATGAAGACGGTACTTTCAAATCTTCGGTTGATAAATTCTTCGGGCAGGATGATCTGAAGCAATGGGCTGATGAAATGTCAGCTGGCAAAGGCGACCTCCTTCTGATACTGGCCGGAGAAATGGCCGGAACTCTAAGTGCACTGTCTGAACTGAGACTCGAGATGGGTAACAGGCTTGATCTTCGTGATCCTGAAAAATTTTCTGCCCTCTGGGTGGTCGACTTCCCCCTGCTGGAATGGGATGAGGATGCCGGAAGGTATTTTGCTATGCATCACCCCTTTACTTCGCCCAGGGATGAAGATCTTGAGCTATTGGAAAAAGATCCCGGAAGAGTAAGAGCTAATGCTTATGACCTGGTTATAAACGGTGTCGAGATAGGAGGAGGCTCAATCAGGATACACGATGCCGCTATCCAGGAGCGTATGTTCCGTGCACTTGGATTCAGCGATGAGGAAGCCCGATCACAGTTCGGCTTCCTGCTGGATGCGTTTAAATACGGTGCTCCGCCACATGGTGGCGTGGCATTCGGGTTCGATCGCTGGGTTTCCGTGTTTGCAGGATCAGAAACGATACGTGATTTTATTGCCTTCCCGAAAAATAATGCCGGTCGTGACGTAATGATAAACAGCCCTTCAACAATATCTGAAGAGCAGCTTAAAGAGCTGGGTTTACAAATTATAAAGCATAACCAAAGCTAAGGCCGAAAGCTACTGATGCAGATGCCTTGTTTTCTATATCAATGTCGAATATCTGGGCAGATTGCTTCTCCCAGCAACGTGGCAGCTGTGCAATCAGTTATTTTTACTTTTACATAGTCGCCCGCCTTGCTTCCGTTTGACGGAAATACCACGACCTTGTTCTGGGATGTCCTGCCTGAAAGGTCATTTTTTGATTTCTTCGAAAAGCCTTCAACAAGAACTTCAAATGTTTTACCCAGGTCTTTCCGCTTACTTTCCAGCGAAAGCCTGTTCTGCAGTTCAATAATCTCATTGAGTCGCCTTGTTTTTATTTCTTCAGGCACATCATCTTCAAGCTTCCTGGCAGCCAGGGTGTCAGGCCTTTCACTGTATTTGAACATGTATGCAAAATCATATTTAGCCCAATTCATAAGGCTGAGAGTCTGCCGGTGATCATCTTCGGTTTCAGTGCAGAAACCTGTGATCATATCACTCGACAGGGAGCATGATGGTAAAAATTTTCTTATAGCCCTGATCCTGTCCATATACCATTCACGGTCATATTTACGGTTCATGAGATCAAGTATCCTGCTGCTGCCACTCTGGACCGGCAGGTGAATGTGCTTGCAGATATTATCATTTTCAGCCATCACTTTCAGCAGCTCATCTGAAATATCCTTGGGGTGGGATGTGGAAAAACGTACTCTCAGTTCAGGGTCTGTGGCTGCTGTCATTTCAAGCAGCCTGGCAAAGGAAATTTTATTATCCTTATCTTCCCGGGAATATGAGTTTACATTCTGTCCCAGCAGGGTTACTTCCCTGTAACCCCTGCTGAACAGTTCTTTCACTTCATTTATGATAGTCTGAGGATCACGGCTTCTTTCAGCACCACGTACATACGGGACTACACAGTATGAACACATATTGTTACATCCCCTCATTATTGATACAAAGGATGAAACACCATTCCTGTCTGACCTGACAGGGTCAATGTCGGCATAAGTCTCTTCACGCGACAGCAGTACATTGACTGCTTTTTGTCCTTCCCATGCCTCATCTACCAGTCTTGGCAGATCCCTGTACGAATCAGGGCCCGCAACAATGTCAACCATCCTGTCGGTTTCCAGGAGCTGCTCTTTCAGTCTTTCTGCCATACATCCTATGATGCCTATCATTGTTCCGGGGTTCTCTCTTTTGTGATGCTTAAAAAGGTCAAGCCGTCCCCATACTCTTTGCTCCGCATTATCCCTGATAGAACAGGTATTTACCAGTATAAGGTCAGCATTCTCCATATTATCGGTTAGGGTATAACCATTATCTCCGAGTATGGAAACAACAACTTCGCTGTCGGCTACATTCATCTGGCAACCGTATGTCTCTATGTATAATTTTCGTGGCATGGAATGTTAAACCTGCAATAAATGATTTTTGTTCAGTTTGCAAAAATAATAAAAGACGAAAGACAAAAGGCGAAAGACAAAAGGATTTATTATTGTCAATTGCCAATAATCAATTGCCAATGATCTGCTGGCCGGACATGGAATAAGGGAATGAATCCCCGGTTGTTCCCCTTTCCTTATTGGGCTCACCAGACATTATGAATTCTATTTTACCTCCCTCAAGCAGGTCATGGTGTGTAAAATAGTTCTTATTCACGGTTTTCCCGTTAAAGCTTATGTCATCAATATAATATTTACCGGGACCATTATCCCTGGCAGTTATCTCAAGTTCATTGCCTCCGGGCATTTCAATGGTCATCTTGTCGAAAAGCGGAGAGCCTATAACATACTGGTCAGTTCCGGGACAAACAGGATAAAATCCCATGGCGCTGAAAACATACCAGGCAGAGGTTTGCCCGTTATCTTCATCACCGCAATAGCCATCAGGTGCCGGTGTATATAATTTATCCAGTATTTCCCTTACCCTGTACTGGGTTTTCCAGGGTGCTCCTGCATAATTATACAGGTATACCATATGCTGAATAGGCTGATTGCCATGGGCATAGTTCCCCATGCCCGCAATCTGCATCTCCCTGATTTCGTGTATAACTATACCGTAGTATGAATAATCAAACACCGGTGGAACTTCAAATACTGAGTCCAGCTTGGAAACAAACCTGTCTTTACCTCCCATCATAGCGGCCAGGCTGTCGATATCATGAAAAACGCTCCATGTATAATGCCAGCTGTTCCCTTCGGTAAAGGCGTCACCCCATTTGTAAGGGCTGAAAGGCGACTGAAAGCTTCCGTCAGCATTTCTTCCCCTCATCAGCTTTCGATCATCGTCAAAAACATTTGTATAGTTTAGAGATCTTTTGCGGAAAATTTTTGTTTCATCGTCGGGCTTACCCAGCTCTGTACCCAGTTTCCAAATACAGAAATCGGCATATGCATACTCAAGTGTGCGGGCTGTATTTTCCCTGATGTCGGAATCATAAGGGATATAGCCCAGATTGTTATAATAACCTGCTCCGTATCTGCCCACTGAATTGACAGGGCCGTGCCCCTCAGTATTTTTGATCATCGCTTCATATAAAGTTTCAATATCATATCCGCGTATACCTTTTAAGTAACTGTCGGCTATGATGGAAGCAGAATTGGATCCTATCATGCAATCCCGGTGACCCGGGCTTGCCCATTCAGGTAGCCATCCGCTTTCCTTATAGGTGTTCACCAGTCCCTGCATTATCTTACTGTTCAGATCGGGGTACATAAGTGTAAAGAAGGGGAAAACCGCCCTGAAAGTATCCCAGAATCCGTTGTCGGTGAACATATACCCGGGCAGTACTTCACCGTTGTAAGGGCTGTAATGCATTATTTCCCCCTGTGCATCAATTTCATAAAATTTCCTGGGAAAAAGCAGAAGCCTGTAAAGGCAGGAATAGAAAGTTCGTATGTTGTCAATGTTATCATCCTCAATCTTAATTCTGCCCAGTTCGCTGTTCCATATTTTCCTGCCCTGCTCCTTTATTTCATCAAAGGATCTGCCACCCGTTTCATTTTCCAGGTTTAATTCAGCCTGCTCAGGGCTAATGAATGAGGAAGCCACCCTTGCGTGTATGATTTCATCTTCTGATGTACTAAACCCGATGGCAGCCCCTGCATGGAATCCTTCTGCCATAAGTTCTTTATCATTTAATTCACCGTTCAGCCAGGTTTTTTTGTAAGAGAAATCTTTATCAAATTCCACAACGAAGTAGTTATGAAAATTATCAGGAACTCCTCCGCTGTTATTTCTGCAGTAGCCTATAATCTTTCTTTCAGACGGTATAATCTTAACCATTGATCCCCTGTAAAAGGCATCAAGAATTATCCAGGAGGAGTCATTTTCAGGAAAGGTGAACCTGAACATTGCCGACCTTTCTGTTGGTGTCACTTCGACAGTGGCATCATGATCGGCCAGGTATACACTGTAATAGTGGGGTAAGACAGTCTCCGTCTTATGTGAAAACCATGAAGCCCGTTCTTCCTGGTCAAATTTTAACTCACCTGTGACAGGCATCAGTGAGAAGGCGGCATAGTCGTTAATCCATGGACTGGGCTGATGAGTCTGCTTAATACCTCTTATTTTGTAAGAGTCATAGGCATAAGCCCATCCATTACCCATCTCAGCTGTTTGTGGTGTCCAGAAGTTCATGCCCCATGGAAGTGCAATGGCGGGATAGGTATTCCCGTTGGACAACTTGAATTCTGAATCTGTTCCCATAAGGGGGTTAACCATATCAACCGGCTCATATTCGGCATAAGGACTTTGCTGCATAGTACATGAATTAAGTACAGCAGCAGCTATAATAACAGTAATTAACAGGCAAAAATCTCTTTTCATGATCTATTATCTTTATTATTTTTTTATAATCCTGTATTCCCTCAACTCCTCAACCCCTCAACCCCTCAACTCCTCAACTCCTCAACCCCTCAACTCCTCAACCCCTCAACTCCTCAACTCCTCAACCCCTCAACCCCTCAACCCCTCAACCCCTCAACTCCTCCTTCCTTACCAGTCTCAGTAAATTTACAATGATTATAGCGAGCAGTCCGCCAAATATTGTAAAAAGCACTGTAATACCGTTCACAAGAATTCCATATGTAACGCCGGCCTCTTCGCTCATATTGAACAGAAGGAACAGCTGCAGCACAAAGAAATGAGTTGTACCAATTCCCCCGGGGCTGGGAATGGCCCAGCCTATGGTTCCTATGAAAAGAACCACAAAGGCAAAGTAGAGGCTTAGGTTCTGTGTTGACGGAAGCGACCGGAGACAGGCATAATTCATCAGCAACATCAGCATCCATATAATTAATGTCTGGATCGTGAAAATGCGTGAAGCTTTAATCCTGAATGTGAGTTTTACTGTTGACCAGAAGTCATTGAAAAATGATTTAATCCTGTTCATCACATCGTAGCGCCTGAATACGAAAAATAGTACAAGACCGGTAACAGTTACAGAAAGTAAGATTATAATCAGGGTTAAAATATTAGAAGAAAAAGCTTCACCAATGTTCTCAAGAGCAGAAGCAATAAGATCTTTCAGCCTATCAAACTCAAGAAAAAGAATAATCACAATTGCCAGTAGCAGGGTAAGAAGGTCATAAATTCTTTCCGTTATCACTGTACCAAAGCTTTTTGATACGGGAATATCTTCTGATTTTTTCAGTGAGGTACATCTGACTACTTCACCCAGTTTTGGTGTAACACTGTTGATGAAGAAGCCCAGCAAAAGTGAGTATGATACATTTTTTATGCCGGGATGATGCCCGTTATTTTCTAACAGGAGCTTCCATCTGTATGCCCGGAAGAAAAACATCAGGACCAGGAAAAAGAGCGCCAGCAATATCCACCCTGTATTGGCCTGGATCAGAAGGGCAAATATTTCGTCCAGAGGCTTGTTCCTCAGGGTGAGGTATAAAAAGAATCCGCCGATAATGATTCCAGTTAAAGCATTTACCAGGTGTTTTCTCATATAAAAAAAACTTTGTGGCACATTTCAATAACCTGATAAAGATAAAAAAATGAAATAAACCACTATCAGACTTTCCCTGTTGCAAATAATAAAAAGAGGATGCTTATAAATACATTACTCAGGATAAATGCTTTATCAGGCTTGTCGTAAACAAGAAGAAAGAAGAAAAAAACTACCAGGAAGACCAGGGATAATATTACTACGATGTAAGAAACCAGTGCAGCCGTATATATTCCAAAAACATTATAGCTGATAGCAAAAAGTGCAGAAAGACAAATCCATACGTAACTGATCCTGGTTGCCTGTACAATATTCACCGATTTAAGTATTGTTGGGAATCCTGCAGCCTTGTAATCCTCACGGTGTATTATGAGTAATATCCAGAAGTGAGGAATTTGCCACATGAACATCAGGAAGGCAAGGTACAGAGGAGCGGGGTCAGGCAGAGACCCGCCGGCTGCCTGCCAGCCAATAAGCGGGGGAATTGCACCAACGAGGGCTCCGGGTATTATTGAAAGGTAGCTGACTGTCTTGAGCCATGTGTATAATCCATTGTATAATGCAATTGCAATAATTGCCAGGATGAGGCTCCATGGTTTTATATACAGAAGCATCACCAGTGCTGTAAGGATTAGGATAAATGAAATAGTAAGGGCTAAGGGTGGTTTGATTTTTCCTGATGGGACAGGTCTCCCGGCCGTTCGTTTCATTAAAGAATCCCTTCTGCGTTCCTGGTACTGGTTAAGTGCAGACATGCCGGCAGCAAGTAAGAAAACGGCAAGGGCAGTTAGTATCAGTAAAATATCTGCTTTGTCCTTGTAGAGAATGTATGAAGAAATGCATGTGATTGTTACGGCCAGGCTTAGCTTATACTTAATCAGCCTGAGAATATTGAGGATCATCTGCTAATTTCCTTCAGGTGTAAATGTTGAAAGATATTCAATGATCTGATCTATCTCATCATCGTTGAGTTCTTTCCTGTAAGATTGCATAAGACCCTTATTGTATCCTTTAACAAGGTCGCGGTCAGGCTCAATAATTGATGATCTGAGATAATCGTCATCAATGGTTATCGTTCTTTCCTCTCCATCGCTTACCACGATTCGTTCCATGCCGTATATCCCTTTGAATGACGGGCCTACCAGCCTGCTGCCGTCATCCGAGTGGCAGGCCAGGCATCCTGTTTCCTTGAGCAGCACTAGCCCGGGGGGATCGGGGATATCACCTCTTGCTTCCAGGTTGGCTAGCCATTCTTCGAATTTATCCTCTTCAACAACCTTCGTTTTAGATACCATGGATGAATGCAGCAGCCCACAGTACTCAGTACATAGTATCTCGTAATCGCCTATATAATAAGGTGTAAACCACAGGTAGTTGTCGTAGCCGGGTACCACGTCTTCTTTAACCCTGAATGCGGGAATAAACAGGCTGTGATTAACATCTTCGGAAACAAGGTCCAGTCTTACCGGCTTGTTCACCGGTAATACCAGTTCGCTCGATAGTTTACCATCCCCATAATCGAATTCCCATTCCCACATCCGGCCTATGGCAGTTATGCGCATGGCGTCATCGGGGACCTGTCTCATTGGAGCAAATCCTACCCAGCCATAGTAGAACATCAGGATAACCAGCACCAGTGGTATTACAGTCCAGAGTATTTCAAGCTTAACAGATCCTCTGAATTGCTTTGCCTTCTGATTCTTTTTCCTTGAATATTTTACCAGGGTGTAAATCATGAATACGGTAAGCCCGATAATAAAGATAAACGCTATAATAAAAATAAAGACGAACGTTTTGTCTACTCCTTCAGCTAAATTTGATGCGCCATTAAACATATCTTTTTGTTTTATCTGAGTAAATAATCAATAAATGTAAAAACGAGTACCAGTGCGAACAACAGGAATACACCGGCAACCATAATTCTCAGGAAAGAATTTTCCCATTTGAGATGCATGAAATAGACTAGCACAAGGGCTACTTTAACACATGCCACAGACAGTGCAACTGCAACCGACAGGGCCCCGAAATGGATCTCAGTAATCAGAACAGAGATTGTTGTTAAGATCAGCAGCGCTACAAGAACTTTTGCAAACAGGCTATATGATGTTATATGTTTTTCTTTCTTATCCATTCTGATATATCATTAAGTGACAAGGTATAATAGCGGGAAAAGGAATATCCATATCAGGTCAACAAGGTGCCAGTATAAGCCACTGTTTTCCAGAAGTGAAAACCTTTCGTGGTGTACTTTTCCTGATCTGATTTTAAAAATGTTTACCACAAGAAGTACAATTCCGATAAGTACGTGTAGTGCATGCAGGCCTGTCATCATAAAGTAAAGCCCGTAGAACAGTATCTCTCCCTGGGGAAGATTCATCATAACCGGTGAACCGGGATAAAGTTTGTATTCAAACTTATAAGACCATTCAAAATATTTGTTTAACATGAACACAAGAGCCAGTACAATAGTAATTATAATCATGTTAACAGCCAGTTTCCTGTTCTTTTTCTGAATGGCTGTTATTGACATGGCAACGGTCATACTGCTTATAAGAAGCACGACGGTATTAAAAGTACCGATAAAGGCATTAAGCTCATGTGCACCGTGGTGAAAATCGGCTGAATACTTATTTCTGAAAACCGCATAGACAAGAAAAAGTCCGCCGAAGAGGAACATTTCAGTAAAAAGGAATAACCACATCCCTATTTTAGAGCTTTCGGGATCATAATGATCGGTATGAGCTGTGCTGGTGTTCATAAGCTTATTGTTTCCTGGTTAGTTCCCTGTTGATGCTTTTTCTTCTTTATTGTCAAATGTATACGGCTTGTCCTTTATAACAGGTATTTCTTCAAAATTCTCGAGGGGCGGGGGAGATGGTATTTGCCATTCCAGTGTTACTCCTTTCCAGGGATTGGCGCTTGCTATTTCACCTTTTCTCCTGTAATAGATCAGATTATAAAACATTACCACAAGGCCTGCTACCAGGATAAAGGCCCCTATACTGGAAATAACATGTCCGGTCTGGAACTGGGGAAGGTAATCGAAATACCTTCTTGGCATTCCCTGTATCCCGATAACAAACAGCGGGAAGTAAAGCAGGTTGAAACCTACGAATAGTATCCCCCATGCAATATAAGCAAGCCTGTTGCTGTACATCCTGCCGTAAATTTTCGGAAACCAGTAATGTATTCCGGCAAAGAATGCAAATCCCATACCTCCGAAAATTATATAATGAAAATGTGCTACCACGAATGTTGTGTCATGTGTCTGCACGTTGGTTGCCAGTGCACCAAGAGTAAGGCCGGTAAATCCTCCTATCATAAAGAGGAAAATAAAAGATATTGCATAGAGCAGGGGTGGCTTCAGGTCGATGGATCCCCCGTACATGGTGGAGATCCAGTTGAAGACCTTGATGGCACTTGGCACAGCAACGATAAAGGTAAGGAATGAAAAGAACCACCTTGACCAGTAGCTAATTCCTGTTGTGAACATATGGTGACCCCAGACAAAATATCCTACCAGGGCAATTGCAAGGCTCGATATAGCAATTGCTCCGTATCCGAATACCGGTTTCTGGCTGAAAGTGGGGAATATTTCGGTAACCACACCCATGGCAGGCAGGATCATTACATAGACTGCAGGGTGCGAATAGATCCAGAAAAGATGCTGAAATAGCAGGGGATCGCCGCCAAGAGCGGGATCAAAGAATCCAATGTTTAATGTTCTTTCAGCAATAACCATCAAAAGGGTTATACCAATAATAGGAGTTGCCAGTACCTGTATCCATGCAGTTGCATAGAGAGACCAGGGGAAGAGTGGCATCTTGAACCATGTCATTCCCGGCGCCCTCAGCCTGTGAATGGTTACAATGAAATTCAGACCGGTAAGTATGGATGAAAAACCCAGGACAAAGGCCGCCAGAAGGGCAAACATCACGTTTGTACCCGACTCAGCACTGTATGGCACATAGAATGTCCACCCGGTATCAGGCGCACCTCCCCCTATAAACTGGGACAGGATGCCCATTATGGCCCCGGCAATGTAAATATACCATGAGAGCAGGTTGAGTTTTGGAAAAGCAACATCTTTTGCCCCAATCATTATCGGGAGGAAGAAGTTGCCAAAGACTGCAGCAAGGCCGGGAATAACAATAATAAAAATCATTATTATACCATGAATGGTGAATACCCCGTTATAGGTCTGTGCATCCATTATGGTCTGGCCCGGGGCTATCTTCTCAATGCGCATCAGCAAACCCAGGAGTGCCGCTATAATAAAGAAGAACATTATAGCATACATATACATCAGACCAATCCTTTTGTGGTCTGTTGAAGTAAGCCATCCCATCAGTCCTTTGAACCGACCCCTGTATTCAAGGTAATTTTCCTGTGATGTATTAACCATATCTTAGATTTTTGCTTTTCTTCTGCGTCCCCTGATTACCAGTGTGATAAACACCAGTGCCAGGATTGTTAATGTAAATGCCCCTACAACCCTTGTTACCTGGAGAGTATAGGTTTTACCACCCGGATCGTAGGCAAAACAGTATTCCAGGATCTTGTTGATAGTGGGGCGGGCAATTCCTTTTTGGGCTTCGATAATTGCCATTTTTGTATCGAAGGGGAGGAAAGATATGCCGTAAAGATACCTTGTGATTTTTCCTTCCGGGCTCAGCAGTATGATGGCAGAAGGATGTGCAAAATCCAGTCCCTGTGGCTTATACTTCCAGCCTGCAGCCTCGGTGGCCTTGAGGATATTTTCCTGGCTGCCTGTGAGGTAAACCCAGTGTCTCTTGTTCTCTTCGCCGATTTTCTGAACGAAATTTTTCTTCTTGACCCTTGCCTTTTCAGGTGTGTCTTTGGTGTTGAAACTTATGGTAATTACCTGGTAATCTTCCCCCAGCTTCATATCCATTTTTTCAACTACTTCAGAAATACCGGAAAGGAGGGGACTGCATAATCCCGGGCAATCAAAATAAACAAAAGACAATATAGTGGGTTTATCGATCAATTCACCCAGCGATACAGTATCGTTTTCTTCATTCTGGAAGGTCAGATCAAGCGGCATAGTTTCCCCGAGTTTCTCAACGATGCCTACTTCAATCAGTTCCTCGTCTATCTGGTTCTGCTGGGCATAAACAGAACCCAGGCAGAATAATAATGTAATAGTAAGGGCTACTTTTTTATTCATATAAAGCATTTTAGTTTACTGTTTCTTTTTTTCCTGCAAAATATATCTTTCTCAACTGGAACAAAACGTAAAAGATGAAGCCCCAGACCGCAAGAACAACTGATATATATGATATAATAAGCCACAAAGGGGCCTTTTTGTTCGAATTCCATAAGGCCCTTTCTTTATTAAGGGGCTGGGCGTCATTTAGCATACCAATCCTGAAAGTTGTATCAGTGCTGACCCTGCCGAAAAGATCCTGGTCAGTAAGCATGGACTGCAGTTTTACATGCCCAAGTGTGTCGCCTTTAATATTTTCGGGGTAAGTAAAGCTGGCCATCCCTTTTTCATCCGTCAGCTTTTCTTCGTCAATTTGTAACTGGCCGAAGTAACGTTCTGCCGCAACTATTAATCCTGTATTTGGGACAGGAGTCCATTTGTCTTCTTCCAGCCCTTTCACAGTGGCTGTTAGTTCTTTATTCTCCCTGTTCAGAGCCAGTAGTATTTTAATCTCAGACCACCTGACATTTTCAAGTTTTTGTACTTCTGCAACAAGCTGCTTATAAGAATCATTAAAACTCCTTATATACGCAACAACCTCCCAGATTTCATCCGGAGCAAGTATATTCCGGAAGGAAGGCATAAGCCCCTTGCCTTCATATATCTTGTAATAGATGGAGCCGTCGGAGTTAGATTGAATTTTTTCTGTTGCCGGATCACCTGGTATGGGATCCAGTTGCTGGTAGTTTCCCTGGCCGGGATTTCCATGGCATGAGATGCAGTTAGTATTGTAAAGTTCTTCTCCGGCCGTCACTGACTGGTCATTAAAGGCAAAGGGAGCCAGTCTCTGTTGTTTATCCTCAGATACTTCCCATTCCTGGGCTGTGCTTTTCAGTCCGGACATCAGTATAATTAATAGTATTAAAAATCTTTTCATATCTGTCTCTTATGCCACTTAATTATTAATACTCTTTTCACCGTTATTATCGTAGCCCTGGTTTGAGCTTTCCTTAGCCACGACTTTTTCTTTTTCCTCTGCAACTTCCCAGATGGATACAACCGGGAAGGTCTTTGACAGGATTGTTATTATCATCAGTACCAGTATAACAGATGCCAGTGTTATGGCTGTTTCTGTTAGGGTTGGCTTGTAAACGAACCATTCGCCCGGTACATGCTGTATAGGCAGGAAGGGATGTTCCTGTGTTGGTATTACAATAATGTATCTTTTCATCCATGCCCCTGCAATAACAAAAACAGAAATGATGGCGGCAGGCAGTGGCTTCCTCATTTTCCTGAATAATAAAAGGATCATTGGGATTACCAGTCCAAGCAACTGTGTTGACCAGAATAAAAGAGCGTGATGTCCACTGAAGAGTGCTTCAAGGTGAATGGCATCGAACTTTTCAAGTTTATATCCCGGCACCAGGAATTCATTGATATTGAAATAGAAATATACCACTGATACAAGTACGAGCAGTTTTGCCATCTTATCAAAATGATCCGCTGTGATATAGCTTTTTAGTTTGAAATTATTCCTGTAAAAGAACATGGCAATAATAACCGCGGCTGTGCCTGATACAAAAGCACCCGTAAGGAAATAAGGACCGAAAATGGTACTGTTCCATCCTGAGCGGTGGGTGACTGCAAACAGCCATGAGGTCACCGTATGTATGGCAAAAGCGGTAGGGATTATCAAAATAAGCAATATCCGGATTGATCTGAAGAGTATTTTGTATTGCTCATTGCTGTGGACCCATTTGAAAGACAGTATCTCGTATACTTTGATCAACCAGCCCGGTACATTCTTCAGCCTGGATTTGGCAATTGCCAGGTCCGGCAATAGGGGCAAAAGGTACAGGAGCAGACTTAAAACAAGATAGGTTGTTACTACTGTTACATCCCACAGTATAGGTGAATGTATCCTTCCATACATAAAAAGGTAGGGAAACCTGTCAGGTCTTCCCATATCGGAGATAATAACAAGTCCGGCCACAGCAGCAAAGGCAACGGCTATAATTTCTGCTATCCTGGCAATTGGTTTGATCCATGAATATCCTATCAATCCAAGCACAGCACTTATCAGCATCCCTATAAGACTGGTTGCCACGAAGAAAACGAAGTTGGCAATGTACATTCCCCAGCTCACGAAGTCTCTCAGTCCAGTAACGATAAGTCCCTCCCTGAGCTGGATAGTGTAAGCGTAGAGGCAGGCAATAAGTGCTATGCCAAGAAAGCCCATCCAGAGAATGAAAGACCTGTTCTGCCTTACCGGCCTGAGGATGTCAGAGGATACACTGTCAATTATCTCCTTGCGGGCAATATATTTTTGTCCTGTATTATTCATAATAACTGCTTAAAGAATGAAATCCTTGTGTTCACCCGGTTGCTGGTCTTCCGGGAAATCAAACAGCCTGTTGCGGGGGGGCAGGTAATAGACCCTGGGATCTGTTCCCAGCTCAGGCATAAGCCTGTAAGCCCCGTTATCTTCAAGCAGGGTGCTTAACCTGACCGTTTCTTTTGTTGTTCCGTTGGTAACCGCATCTTCATTTTCATCGCCAAAGTAGAAAACACCATTAGGACAGGCCGATACACAATAGGGTAATTCACCTTCCCTCAGCCGGTCTGCACTGAACAGGCATTTGGTGATGGTTCCTTTTTTCTGTGGTACGTTAAGTTCAACATCATAAGTCATATCCTTATTGGCTTCGGCGTTTTTTGGCTTTTCCCAGTGGAATATCCTGGCCGAATAAGGACAGGCGGCAATACAAAAACGGCACCCAATACACCTTTCATTATCAATAAGCACTATCCCGTCCTGCCGCTTGAAAGTTGCATCAACAGGACATACCGATACACATGGAGGGTTGTCACAATGCTGGCATGGCTTAGGCATGAAGTATGGCGGCGTACCCTGGTCCTCCTTCATAATAAGTGTATTGATATGATATTCGTAAGGCCTGAGTTGGTGCGCACTCTGGCAGGCATTTACGCACTGCCTGGCATTGCGGCATTTTGAAAGATCAATAACCATAACCCAGCGCCTGCTTTTTATGCCCTCGCGCCCCCTGGTCTGTAGTACCTTAAGGTCAGAGGTTACATCTTTGACCTGGTCGGCAGGTATTTCAACAAGGCGGTTGTCATCTGTCAATACCTTTACGGTCTCATGCTTCCCCTTGGAGTGTTCATAACGGTAGCCCGTATATATGGCAGCCCCACCGGTTGCTGCTGCCGCTCCCAAAAGACCGAATTTTTTAAGAAAGTCTCTTCGGGGATTGCCGGAGGTCTTTTCATTATTCTCCCCGGATAAGCTTTTGCGCTTTTCTTCTTCCATAAGTAATTAATTGGTCATAAATATCTATTCCATAGACCCTGGTTTGAAATCGATTACACTGTATCCGCTGCCGGTAATCGATTTACTTATGGCTGTTGTGTCGGTTTTTTCGCTGTAAAATACAACAAGGGCTTTCCCTTCAGTGTGGTTTGCGTCGATTGATTTAACACCATCAATCTCCATTACTCCCCCTTCAATGGTTTCTTCGCAACCGGTACAGGTCATACCTTCAATGGTAATCTCGTATTTTACAGGTGTGAGCTTCTCTTCAGAAACTTTGTTTTCATCTTTGTTGGTTGCCGTATTCTGGCATGAAATGGCAATGAAAAACATTGCCAGAAAAATTGCAGCTCTTTTCATAATAACAGATTTAGGTTTGTTGTAAAATAAGTAAATTATTTGTAATAATAAAACCTTGTATATATCAATAGAAAAGATGATGCATAGCGGTTTTTTAGCCAGACTGACCGGGAAAACTGTTTATTTGAGCCTGATCATAACGGGCCTGTGATCTGATATTATATCGCTGTATTCCTCATAGCATTCCCCGGGCCTGTATACGGCAGTTGTATCAATAGTTGAAAAAAGCTCATCGCTTACACAGATATGATCAATGTGGCTTGGCCAGGAAGGATATGACCACCAGGCTACACTTCCCATGGCAATATCCATATCGGTGAACATGAAATTGTCAGGGTCATCAACAATAGTCCAGAACACATTATCCTCATAAGAGGTGCCGTCAATCTCATCGTTAAGATCACCAAGGATAACAACGGGTTCATCAGGATAAACAGTACTTACGTAGTTATGCAGTAAATCAGTGGCACTTCTCCTCCTGTCTTCATTGTCGCTTCCACCACAGCATTTGAAATGATTATTAAGTATTATTACTTCCATGCCGGAAGGGATATGCGTGGCATGCAGCTCAAAAGGAGGACGTGGAAATGAATAGAAATCGTCGTCATAAATCACCTTGCTTTCAGCATCGTTAACGCTGACCTCTGCAGATCTGATCAGGTAGGCCAGGTTCCAGACACTGTTATTAATCGGGTAAAATTCAGGTTCCCAGCCTATAAGCCTGTCCGCAAGATTGTTGAGTTCTTCTTCAGAACTTATCTCCTGCAATGCAATTATGTCAACCTGCATCTGCTTTATCAGCTCTGCTACCTTTTCGGCCGTTTCCTCTCCGTATTTCGGGTATTCCTTTATGTTAAATGTCACTATGTCAAGAGTATTATCGGTGCCTTTAACCAGGCAATCTGAATAATCAAGGCCGGTGTTTTCAGGTGTGGGGTCCTTGCGGCATGAAAACATGGTCATTACCAGGACAATAAACAGAACCGTTAGTATATAGTTATTAGTTCTCATACACAAATTTTGAGATTGTAAAGATGCAAAAAAATCAAAACACTATCTTTATAATTCAATTAGTGATTAAAAATTTACCTGCTTGTATGCTGATTATTACCCGGCAGAATGGTTTTAATGAATAAATAATTGAATAAATGATTACAATGAGATCACTGTTACTGATAGTATGTTTTGTAGTTATTCAAACATCCCTCATTGCGCAGCATACCGGCCTTCTTAGGGTTTCTGGTGACAACCATTATATAGTAAAGCAGGATGGAGAGGCCTTTTTGTGGCTCGGGGATACCGCATGGGAAATGATTCACAGGCTTAACAGTGAAGAGATAGATCATTATCTTGAAGACAGGTCCGAAAAAGGGTTTAATGTTATCCAGACAGTCATCCTGGCTGAAATGGACGGGCTGAATAAACCTAATGCCTACGGGCACAGGCCTCTTATAGATAATAACCCCGTTTTGCTGAATGAAGAATACTTTAAACTTGTTGACTACGTGGTTGAAAAAGCAGCTAGGCTGGATATGTATGTAGGCCTTCTGCCTTCGTGGGGCGATAAGTTTAATAAAAGGTGGGGAAGAGGACCTGAAATTTTTACACCACGGAATGCTCGAAAATATGGAGAGCTGATTGCCGGAAGGTACCTTTCAGCGGATAATGTTATCTGGATTCTTGGAGGCGACAGGATTCCCGAAAGCGATAACCATTATGCTATCGTCAATGCAATGGCTGAAGGGATACGAAACATTGATTCTGTGCACCTGGTTACTTACCACCCCTCAGGCGCTCAGCTGGCAGCTGATTATTTTAATGAATCCTGGCTGGATATTGATATGTTCCAGAGCGGTCATAGCAGTGAGGCAAAAGAATACAGCTATGTTATTGAAAGCAGGAATATTAAACCGGCACGACCGGTGATAAACGGAGAAGCACGATATGAAAATATTCCTGACCGTTTCTGGGAGGATGACTCTAATCCCAGGCTCGATGCTACCGATGCCAGGGTGTCAGCATACTGGAGTATTATTGCCGGGGCGGCTGGCTATACCTATGGCTGTAATGATATCTGGCAGATGTATGATGAGAAGCATGTGCCTGCTATCAGTGCTGATACACACTGGAAAGAAGCACTTGATTTTCCCGGCGCCTCCCAGATGGGGTATATGAAAAGAATATTCGAAAAACTGCCCTGGCAGGAAATGAGGTATGATCCGTCTTTGGTATTGAATCATAACCCGGAGACAGAATCTTTCTCCGTGGCGGCAATTGGAAAAAATCAAAATTTCATGGTTATTTATACCCCCGCAGGTGATGATTTAAGGGTTGATCCGGGTAAACTGGGAACTGACACTGTTGTTGGAGCCTGGTTTGACCCAACAACAGGCCAGCTTGAACCCACCGGGGTATATAATGACCGTGGGCCGGTTGATTTTAAACCGCCGGCATCAGGACGGGGAAATGATTACCTGCTGATCCTGGCTGATGAGGATATTTACAGCAGGCTGTTTTGATCCGGATCATGTTACCACAGGTAATAATAATGAAAGATATTCTTATGCAGAAAATATTGAAACTGGTTTTTGTTTGCTTACTGGGTGCATGCAGCTCAGGCAATACAGGGGATTATAGTGCAGGAGATAGTTATGATTTCTATGTCGGAACTTATACCGGAGGCGATAGCCGGGGGATATATAAATTCAGCCTAGGTGCTGATGGGATTATCGAAAAGAACGGGCTTTCCGCGCTGACAGAAAACCCGTCTTTTCTTGCATGGGATGCTGCAGGAAAATATTTACTGGCGGTGAACGAGACCGGACCGGAAGGCAGTGTTGAAGCCTACAGGCCTGTAGGAGACAGCCTTGTATTAACCGGCCATGCCCCTTCAGGAGGAGCACATCCCTGTTATGTATCACTTAATAAGCAGGGATATGTACTGGCAGCCAATTATTCGAGTGGCACGGTTGGGCTTTTGCGAATGGGACCGCAAGGTGAGCTGAGCGGCTTGCTGGATATAAGCAGTCACAGCGGCAGCGGCACAACGGAAAGACAGCAATCGCCACATGCACACTTTGCATCTTTCGATCCTGATGGTACCGGTGTTATATCAGTTGACCTGGGTACCAATGAATTATGGTTTTCAACCCTGGATACAACGACTGATAAACTTATTACTTCAGGGCAGGAAAAACTGGCAATGAAAGAAGGGGCAGGTCCCCGGCATCTTGCTGTTCATCCTGGAGGAGAGTGGCTTTATGTAATTAATGAGCTGAACAGCACTGTAACGCTGGTAAAGAAGCAGGATGGTGGCTTATACTCCAGGGGTCCGTCATACAGCACACTGCCCGAAGGATTTGATGATGATAATTATTGTGCGGATATACACCTTTCAGCAGATGGCAGCTTTGTTTATGCTTCCAACAGGGGGCATAACAGTATAGCCATATTTAAGGTGGACGCTAAGACAGGCTTTTTGTCCCTTGCCGGTCACAGCCCGGGCGGAGGTTCCTGGCCCCGTAATTTTTCTTTGTCGCCGGATGGACAATACCTGCTTGTTGCAAACCAGCATACAGATAATATAGTTTCTTTTAAAAGGGATCCTGCAAATGGCCTTCTTGAAGCTGTTGATTCTGCAAGTGTGGCTGACCCGGTATGTGTAAGGTTTATGCCATAGAGGCTGTCAATCCATATGCTGTTGATGTTTGCAGTGGTGTAAGAACCGGTGGATTATTGGATGCTAAAAAACTTGAAATGTTTATTAAATCAATTGATACCTGAAAAGCTTTGAAAAATGAATGAAAACAATAAACCGGAAGACAAAACAGAACAAATAATACCTGCTGTTCTTTACGGCATGCAGAGAGCCAGTACTAATTATACAGAGCAGTTGATTGTTAAAAATTTCAAAGATGTAAAAATACTGAACTCATCCCTGGCCAGGTGCCTGCCTGCGCACAGGCATTTCAGGTTGTATGATCAGAAATTTATTATCCCTGATCAGCAGTATTATAACAGTTTTACCTATGATGATTTTTCTTCCTTCAAAGCTCATGTCAATGAAGTAAGCGAACAGGAAGTCAGGTTTTTCATTGTTACAATAAAAGATCCGTTCAGCTGGTACCTGAGTTATTCCAGGCATGCAAAAAAGAATGGCTTCCCCATGAACAGGAAAATATTTAATTCTCATTTTGTAATCGACTATAATCTTTTTTACAGGAAATGGTTGGCTTTTAAAAAACAGGCACCGGCAGAGGTGCTTATTGTCAAGTATGAGGATGCCTTAAATGATTTATCCCTTTTTTTGAAAAATATTGCCGGGTTTTTCGGGATGGACAGTACACCTGATCACATTATCAACCCAAAGAAGGTTGGGATGAGTAAAAAGTTCTCATCTAAAAAGCTACAGTATTATAATCAAAAGAAATACATGGATCTGCTCAGTAGCAGGGATAAAAAAATAATCTTAAATCTTATAGATGAAGATATTCTTTCATTATATGATTACAACAAGGATCTTTCTTCACAGGTTTAGATTACCGGGATAAACCTGGTATAGGGATCACTTTAACGGCCAGTTATTACAAAAATACGGTGCAACACATAAATCATTCAGGGGCTGAATAGAATAATGAGCTGTTTTTTGTTTCAATGTAATTGTCCAGTGCATATTTTTGCTGAAATACTGCTGGAGCCCGGGCTCCCACAGGTACCAGCATCAGTTTAGCTTTGTCATTACAAAGGTAAATTTCGTTCCGGCCATACCTGTTGTCAAAAGGTATCTCAAGGAAATAAAGGTAGGGATAGATCCAGTTTATGACCTGTGCAGCAAAATTTTCCGGGACCCATTCACCCTTGTATAATATTTTTATGGAGCCTGGATTTTCTTCGATTGACTCTCTGAATTCCAGCGCATTGAGCGGGATGCTGTCTTTAAATGCAACTACATCGTTCTGGGGGTCAACAAACACCCATTTGTCAAAGTCTTTGACAAAGACTTCTGCAGCTGAGTGTCCCGCTCCTGATTCTGCTGTTTCACAGTCCCTTGTTTTAAGGTCTATTCTTCTCGATACGAGTCCTGAAGAATTGGCAGCAGCTGCGTATACAATGGCGTATTCGGTACAACGAAAGCCATGTCCTTCAGCAGCTTCCTCTAAAATTTCAAAAGCATCATCCGAAGAAGCCTGTGTTGAACCATCGTGTTCCCACTGGTTATTGGTCCAGTGAAGGATCTCAAGGGCGAGGTCAAGATCAGTGTTGTCAGTCTCATTTAAATCAGGAATATTATATGTTTCACGGAATAGCTCTAAATAATTGTTATGCCCGCTTGTAGAATACAGCACAGGGCAGGGCTTATCCCCGTTTATACCGGTGGCAGGTGCAGTGTTCATTAAGCTGAGGTAAATGAGCACCGGGTCTGTATTCATCATGATCTCGTCACGGCATAGTTGGACAAATACATCCATAGGTATCCTCTGGTCTTCATATAATACCTTATTGCCTGACAGGGGCAGCATAACACTCAGCCCCAGGCTCCATCCATTCCACGGTGTGGATATCCTTACCGGCTGCCCGGATAATTGAAAATCATTCATCCTACCTATAACCTTACTGCCCGGCGAATCCAGTCCGTTGATACTATCGGCAAGAGATTCCACCTCTGCTTTTAAGGTTTCAAATTCAGAATGCAAAGCACTGTCCGGGAAGAATGACTCGAAATCATTGTCATGCTTCCTGTTACTGTGACGGTAACTCCCTGTAATCAGAATTGTTGCAATTATTATCGTAATAAGCCGTGTCACCAATACGGCAGATCGTTTTGTAATAATCCATTTCATATTCCAACAGACCGGAGGAATAAAAAAATGCTGCAGATTGAGATCGGTTAATGGTATTTTATGGCTGTTTGTTCTCCATGGCAGTTTTTTTTTAATTAACTCTCATAAGATTTGACTTGGTAAAACATAATGATTATACTGTTGTTGTTAAATCAGAAGTATAATAACAGGAAAACACAGGATTAATTTATGTCAGGATCAAAGATACTGGTAACATCATCAACAGGTAACGTGGGTTTGCCACTCTCGAAAAAGCTTTACAGTGAAAATATTCAATTTACTGCAGCCACAAGGGATGACGGCAGGGCTAAGGATGCTATGGGTTTTGATACAGAAACTGTTTACCTTGATTTCAAAGATCCCTCGGGATTTTCAAAGGCACTGGAAGGAAAAGAATTATTATTTCTTTGTGGCCCCTCAGCCACACCGGGTGCTGAGAAACTGCTTGTCCCCCTGCTGGAGGAGGCAAAAAGATCCGGGATCAAACATGTTGTTTTTATTGCCTCTTATCCCGGCCTGATGGAATATATCGAAAAAAGCGGGATGGATTACACCTTCCTGAAAGCTAATTTTTTCATGCAGAATTTTGAAATGTACCAGACAGAAGACATTAGGGATAAGAACCGGATATTTATGCCCTCAGGAGACGGCAAAGCTCCGTTTATACATACCCGTGATATCGGTGAAGTGGCTGCCGAAGTGCTTAAAGATCCATCTGCCTACAGTAAAGAAACTTTGTACCTTACAGGGCCTGAAACAATGGATCATTATAAGGTTGCAGAAATTTTTTCCAAAGTTCTGGGCAGGAAGATCAATTATGAAGCGCCGGATGATGAAACTTACTTCAGGGAAATGAAAGAAAGGGGATTTTCAGATGAATATATCAAGGCAATGATAGCTGTCTTTGGAAAAATTAAGCGCCGAAAAGTAATGCCTGCTTCAGATACTGTAAAAAAAATACTGGGCAGGAATCCACATAGTCTTCAGGAGTATGCCGAAGAACGCAGGAATATCTTTATCAGAGATTAATGTGGTTCTGGAATTAATGCTCACCGTGGATATGTGCATTCACATTGCAGCTTTTTTAAAAAAAACCGGTCATTATTATTAGTAATTTGTTACTGCGTAAAACAACAAATTGTGATTAATAATGGAAATTATAGAATTATCAGACCGCTCTGACATTTACGGAGATTCGCTTGCAACAAGGCGTTTCAACAGTCTTAAAAAATTACTCGCTGAATTACGCAACAGGATTATTGAGGATGAAATAATTATTTTAATTAACCGTGAAATTGAGTTGCTAAATTCCTTTAAAGGCCACGCAGGAATTGTTTCTTCGGAACTTAAGAGGGTATATAAACTTATTCTGCGTATGCTGGAAAAAAAGCAAAAGCTTGTTACAAAAAATTATTACCGAAACCAGTGGATGGCCATTGGAATGGCAGTTTTTGGATTGCCCCTGGGGGTAATTCTTGGCAAGGTTGTGGGCAATATGGGCTTAATCGGGGCAGGAATACCTGTAGGGATGATAATTGGTATGATAGTGGGCGAAGGAATGGATAAAAAAGCTGAAAAGGAGGGCAGGATACTAAAGGCAGGCGATAAATAAAGGCGAACAAACACACTACTCATTCTTCAGTCCCGAAAAAAGCTGTGTTAGCTGTACCCTGTTGCGCACATTTACTTTCCTGTAGATATTATATGTATGGTCCTTGACTGTTTGCAGCGTTATAAACAGTTCATCGGCTATCTCCCTGTTTGTTTTGCCGTCACAGATGCCCGCAATAATCTGTCTTTCACGTTTTGAAATACCATACCTCTGGTATGTATTTTCTATATTATCTGTCTGCTCCGCATATTCCTGTTCGTTATTACTAAGGTATTCTTTAAGCAGGAAAATAAGGACCAGGTCAGAGCCGAAATAAGTCAGCAGGAAATAAACACCGATAAAAATATTAAATTCTGAAAAATGCAATGCTGCGGCTGCAAGGGCTGACATCCCGGCAAGTATGCCGCCGAAGCGTACGAATAAACGATTCTTAAGTTTGTTATTACTTCTCACTGCAGCAGTAAGAAGCAGAATAAAGATGTAAAGTTTTACGCCCAGGTCAATGACATAAAAAACTACTTTTATTGCCTTGCCCGGATCCCCTGTAAAAGCACGGGAGTCGTCCGGTAAGTCTCTTAATATGAGCCCGTAAACAAGAAAGAGGATAGTTACAAGGATAAAATAGATGACTGAAACATATTGCTGCACTTTCCTGGCAGTTAATTCGTTGGCTGTTTTTATCAATAAATACCATGCTGCAATAATAAAGGGGATACCCAGCAGTGGAATAAGTGTCACTATGGACTCAAGCTGTGTGCTTTTAATATCGTACTTAAGTAGGATTTCGCCAATTGCCACACCTCCGAGTATACCATAAACGCCAAAAACAAAATGCAGGATTTTATAATAGAAAAAACTGTTTAAATAATCTATCCTGTAGATTTTTCTTAGCCGGAATAAAAGCAAAAGACTATATATGCCTCCTGATACAGAGGCAATAATAGCAATTATAACGGCCAGTCTTATCCACATAAAGTGTATTTTATAATCTGCAGTTATTCATAAAAAAACACGCCTAAAGATAAAAAACCTTTTCATACCAAAGTAGGATATAAGTCAAATCCTACTTTTGGCGGATTGACTTTAGCCATTGCGCATATATATATTTGAAGCGTTAATCAAAATCAAAAAAAATGGAAAAGATCATAGATTTAAAACCACGTGCAGGCTCAGCCTACAGTCATGGCTGGAAAGTAATGAGCAGGAATTTTATTTCCCTGTTTCTTGTTACCTTAATAATAATTGCAGCAAGTGTTCCCATTGTTATATTTTCAAATCTTGCCGGTTTTTATGAAGGCCATTCGGGACTGGTGGCAATGGCAGTTGTATTTGCTCAGATATTTACAATAGCATATTCATTATTTATAATAACACCCCTTGATTACGGGTCAAAGCTTGTTTACCTTAAAGCAGCCCGGGATAACAGTTTTGAAGTAACTGACATGTTTGACTCTTTTAAAAATTACCTGAATGTTATACTTGCATCGCTGCTCAGTGGTGTTATTATTACTTTCGGGTTTTTCTTCCTGATTATCCCGGGTATTGTTTTTGCCTGCAGGCTGGCATTTGTGCCTTTCCTTGTTATGGATAAAAAGCTGGATCCGGTCAAAGCGGTTGAAGAAAGCTGGAGACTTACACGCGGTCATGGCTGGAGAATATTCTGGATGGGCATCCTTGCATTCTTTATCATAATCGGGGGGCTTATAGTCTTTATTTTCGGAGTATTTGTTTCCTCTATCTGGATAAGCGCTGCCTTTGCATCATTGTACCATGCTGTTTTACTGGAGAAGGATGAATATGTGCTTCCAAACGGTGATGCACAATAAAAAAATGCACTGAAGCAGTAGTTGCAATATACACAACACCAGGACAATTTACATATATTATAATCAGTACTCACTTATTTTGTTTTCAAAACACCGGTT
This sequence comes from Bacteroidales bacterium, assembly GCA_021738535.1. Taxonomy (GTDB): domain Bacteria; phylum Bacteroidota; class Bacteroidia; order Bacteroidales; family VadinHA17; genus UBA9300. The sequence continues at coordinate 154,072 of JAIPBU010000002.1, forward strand.
GAGAAACCGGTGTTTTTCGTATTTTTGCTTTTGAAAAACAAATAGAATAACTATGTCCGGACACAGTAAATGGTCGACCATAAAGCGTAAGAAAGGGGCTCTTGATGCCAAAAGAGGTAAGTTGTTTACCCGTTTGATAAAGGAAATAACTATAGCAGCCAGGGACGGAGGAGGTGATCCTGAGAGTAATCCCAGGTTAAGGCTTGCAGTGCAAAATGCCAAAGGCGCCAATATGCCCAAGGATAATATTGAAAGGGCAATAAAAAAAGCATCCGGGGATGATGCCACCAGGTATGAAGAACTAAGCTTTGAGGGATATGCGCCCCACGGTATTGCAGTATTTGTTGAATGTTTATCAGACAACAATAACAGGACGGTGGCCAGTGTAAGGTCAATATTCAACAAATTCGGCGGCAATCTCGGCACCAATGGATCGCTGAGTTTTCTTTTTGACAGGAAGGGAATTTTTACCGTGAAAAAGAGTGAAGATCTTGATATGGATGAGTTTGAGCTTGAGCTTATAGATGGTGGCGCTGAAGATATCGAGGAGGATGAAGAAATGATAACGGTAACATGTGCAATGGAAGACTTCGGTAACCTGAATAAAAAGCTAGAGGAGATGAGTATAGAACCGGTTAGTGCTGGCCTGCAGAGAATACCGAACAATACAAATACCCTGGATATTGAAAATTCAAAGAAAGTGCTTAAACTGATTGATGCACTTGAGGAGGATGATGACGTACAGAATGTATATCATAACCTGGAAATGACCGATGAACTGGCTGAAGAGCTGGAAAAACAATAAATGCTTATTATTCCTGTTTTATTTTAAAAGAGTAAGTTATGAACAGGGCAATATATATTCTACTGGCGTTAATGCTGATTTCATGTTCGAAAAATGAAAATGGTAATTTCATTTTTGAAAAATCGTGGCAGAGTGGGAGTGCCTATGATGCATTGGTGTTATCTGATACCTCTTTCCTGGTAGCGGGACAGGCAGACGGTATGCCTTTCCTGATAATGACAGACAGGTCAGGCTCGCGTATCATTGAATATGAATCAGGTAAAGCAGGAGCTTTTACTTCTGTTGTTGATGATACATCAGGTTATTATGCTGCAGGCTTCTCCGGAGGAGATATACTGGTGGAAAGGATAAGCAAAAACGGGATAAATGACTGGTCAGTAATAATCGGCACAGAAGCCGATGCTTCCAGGAGTATCATAAAAAAAGATAATACAGGATCCTTTATTGTTACCGGGTCCTGTGATCCTGACTCAGTTGATGCATCATCCTTCAAAATGGCGTTTATTGACAGGAATGGCAATATAACAGATGAAAAAGAAGTCAGTCCCGGCTACAATGTTGCCGCAAGTGATTTCTGCACAGGTTCATCCGGGAATATTTACCTTGCACTGTCCAAAAACACAGGCTCTGCCAAAACAATGGCTTCAGTGACAGGACTTACCCCGGATGGAAATATTCTCTGGGAAGAAGAGCTGTATAATAATTCAAAATTTGCAGCCGCATCCATGGCTATTGATATTTACCAGGACAACCTTTATGTGACGGGTAAAACAGAATTAAGTATTGAGGATAATACCCTCGAAAATTCTTTCCTGGTAAAAGTTGACACCTATGGTAATACAGGAACAAAAACCTACCTGGAAAACTCAAATATTGGGGTTGATATTGTTTTTGATGACTTTGAAAGGGTGCATCTGCTTAATAAAAACTGTTTTCTGGTTGATATAATCGGAATGCTTTCTGATGACGACCTTACCCTTTTCAGAACATTTGAGGTATGTGATCCTTACCAGACCGGAGCACTCGCTGCTGCCTTTGATCTTACAGATGACGGCAATTACCTTATGTGCGGTTCCTTGTCAGGGAAAGTATATTACTCTTTGCGAAAAGGTGATGAAAGCAATAATGAACCGGCACCGGAGAGCAGATAATTTTATTATTTTTGTGCCATGAAAAAGTATTTTTTGTTCCTGATATTATCAATACTGTCCGTAAACATTATGGCTCAAAGGCTTATAAAGGCTGAAGATCTTGTTAACGGTAGCGGGGATTACGGTAAAGGTAGTGTTGAGATAAACCAGGATATAAGGGTTGATTCCCTCCTCAGCCGACATATTCTGGCAAACAAAAGCATGGAAGGAATAAACGGTTACAGGATACAGATTTACAGGGGCTCAGGTCGTAAGGCAAGGACAGATGCAAATGCAGCAAAAGCTGAATTCATATCTGAATTCCCGGATATTAAGTCTTACCTCCAGTTTGCTTCACCCAATTATTTCAAGGTGAGGGTAGGTGATTACCGCACAAGGCATATAGCCTATCCTGATTTTCTGAGGATAAAGGAGAAATTTCCCAACGCATATATTGTTACAGATGTTATTACTTACCCGGGGCAGGAAAATTAAATTATGAGTGATCCGATAAAACATGAATGTGGCATAGCAATGGTTAAACTGCTAAAGCCGCTTGAGTATTATGTCGAAAAGTACGGCAGCTGGGATTATGGTCTCCGCAAAATGTACCTCTTGCTGGAAAAACAACATAACAGGGGACAGGATGGTGCAGGCATTGCAGGGATGAAAAAGGGAGTTAAGCCCGGAGAAAAATACTTTTTCCGTCAAAGGTCAAACGGAGTAAACAGTATTCAGGAAATATTTGATGCCATTTATGATGATGTTAAGAAGCTTGGCTTCGAAAATGCCGGTAAGGATGACTACCCGGAGGTGAGAAGCAAATTACCATATGCTTCCGAAATTTATATCGGTCATGTGCGCTACGGGACTTTCGGGCTTAACAGCATAGAGAACGTTCACCCGGTAATGAGATCAAACAACTGGAGGTCAAGGAACCTTGTGCTGGCAGGTAATTTTAACCTTACCAATGTAAAGGAGATATTCGATTCACTGATAGATATAGGTCAGCATCCTACTGATTTCTCAGATACTGTAACAGTGCTGGAGAATGTAGGCCATTTTCTGGATGATGAAGTGGAGGAGCTGTTCCGGAAATACAGGAAAAAAGGACTGAAAAAGAGGGATATAAGCCCGATAATAGAAAAAGAAATCGAAGTATCAAGGGTCCTGAGTAATGCAAGTAAGAAATGGGACGGAGGATATGCAATGGCAGGTATGCTTGGCCATGGAGATGCCTTTGTAGTGCGTGACCCCTGGGGAATACGACCTGTTTTTTATTATAATGATGATGAAGTTCTTGTTGTGGCATCTGAACGCCCTGTATTGCAAACAGTCTTTGATCTGAAAACAAAGGATGTAAAAGAATTGCAGCCTGGATATGCTGTCACCTGTAAGAATGACGGGCAACTGAAAATTGAAAAAATACGGGAACCGGGCCCTGAGCGTAGTTGCTCTTTTGAAAGAATATACTTCTCGCGGGGAACAGATAAATCTATCTACCGTGAAAGAAAAAAGCTGGGTGAACAGCTTACAGGTAAAGTACTGGAGAAGATAGATCATGACCTGGAGAATACGGTTTTCTCATATATACCAAATACAGCAGAAAGTGCATTCTACGGTCTTGTCAAAGGCCTCGAAGATTATCTGAACAGGCACAAGGTTAAGATGATCAGGGAAAAGGGAAATATGCTCACCGGTGAGCAACTGGAATCAATCGTGTCGTCCCGGCCGCGAATAGAAAAGCTTGCTGTTAAGGATGCTAAACTGCGTACCTTTATTACAGAGGATAAAGCAAGGGATGATCTTGTTGGCCATGTGTATGATGTAACATATGGAGTTGTAAGGAGGTCCAAAGACTCAATGGTGGTCCTTGATGATTCAATAGTTAGGGGAACAACACTGAAAAAAAGTATTATTAAGATTCTCGACAGGCTGGATCCCAGGAAAATTGTAATTGTTTCTTCATCGCCGCAGATCCGGTACCCCGACTGCTATGGGATTGATATGGCGAAAATGGGCGATTTCATAGCTTTCAGAGCTGCAGTTGAATTATTGAAGTCAAACGGAACGGAAAAAAAGATAACCGGGATTTATGAGAGGGCAATCCGGGAAAACAAAAAACCGGTGGAAAAAATACGTAACCTGGTTAAAGAAATTTATGAGCCTTTTACCGCGGATGAAATATCGGCACAGATTGCAAAAATGCTGAAACTGCCGGGTATTAATGCAGAGCTGGAGATTATTTACCAGTCGATTGAAGGACTGCATGAGGCCATACCCGGACATACAGGCGACTGGTATTTTACAGGTAATTATCCTACACCCGGAGGCAACCGGGTTGTAAACCAGTCGTTTATCAACTATGTTGAAAAAAACGATAAAAGAGCCTACTAAATACCTATCTCGTAATCCTCCCTGTATGAGGATAAATGCCTGTTTATCTTGTCTATATACATATCACGGATGGTGATCATTATCCCCGTTTCATTAACATTCCCAAATCCTTCATTGTGGATAGTTCCGAAAGTCCGCATTGTGGGAGAAAGATTCATGTAAGCATTTATCAAAGGGGGAATGGATTCACCAAGCTTCCTGACCTCCAGTGAAAGAGTTTTATAATCCTCCCTGTAATTGTCGGAGGTAAATATTTTTTCCATCAGCTCACGATCTATATCAAGTGAAATATCCTTTTTGGGGACAACCAGTTTCTCAGGATCACTGAAGTGCTTTTTCATAAAGTAAATGATCATGCTCCTGGCATGGTGAGGGAAATGCGGGTACATGGTTACTTTGCCAAAAAGATACCTGACCGTTGGGTTTTCTATCACAATGGCTCCCAGCCCGTCCCATAGGTTGTCAAGCGCAAACAGGCTTTTGCGACCCTTGGCCCTCGACTGGTAATCAGGTTGAACAAAGGACCTGCCCAGTTCCATTAAATTAGGAAGGTATTCATTCGTGAACTTATCGGAAAAATCAAAGTATTCATATGAAGCCATATCCGAAGGATCAGCCTTCTTGGCGGGATCATTATGGATAAAATAGCGGTAACCCCCGATAATATCCCTGTTGTCAGGATCCCAGACAATAAGCTGCCGGTGAGGAGAATCCTCCGAGTAGTCGTATTCATCAAGATCAATCTCCTTCCCGGTTCCTCCTCCTGCACCCCTGAATGTCAGTTCCCTGAGCCTGCCAACCTCATGCATCAGCTTAGGTGAATCATGAGCTGTGAATATGTATACCTCGTTACTGGCATTGTTGGTTTTCCTTAAAAAGTTTTCCTTGCTTAACTCCTTCTCAATCTCGATGGTTGGTACCGCATCAACAATCTTCTTCATACCTGGTAATTTTCTACTTAACAATTTAGACTTTTTAAATAAAAGGGGCGAAAGTTTTAATCAAAAATAATAAATTTATTTTATCACGTCTGCCAGCTCGTAGGATTTGCCCTTTACCCACTCAGCCCATTCAAGAGGTGTTTTTGAGCGATCAAATGTACGCCATGAAATGCTCTCTCCAAAAACAATATGAAGTTCTTTCTCTTTCTGCCTGAACATTTCGTCAGGAAGGTACAGCATTTCAATATTTGCACTAATTCCAATTGCATTTCTGAAATTTGATAAATTATAAAACCAGTTGGAGTTGTGACCTGAAAAATATAAAGGTACTATGTCGCGCTTATGTTTTTTTGCCTTGATGATGAAATTTTTCTGCCATTTCAGGTCTCTTACCTTTCCCCTTTTCTTCCGTGAACAAAGCCCCGCCGGGAAATATAATATCTGTGAATCAGAAGCATAAGCCTCTTCAATCTTCATGGCTGATTCCCTGGCCTGGCTGCCATGTTTGTTGATCGGCAAAAATACCCCGGACATATTCTCAATATTCATCAATATGTCATTGACAGGGAACTTAATATCATCAAAGTATTTTGATATCTCTGTCATGAAAACAAGCCCGTCAAGACCTCCGAGCGGATGGTTGGATACAAAAAGATAACGTCCCTCTGAAGGAATGTTCTGCTTATTGTGTACCCGGTAATTGATATTCATGTAACTCAGACCTGCCTTAACAAGGTCAATACCCCGCAGCTTGCCATATTTGCCCATAAACTCATTGAGCTCATCTTCGTGAATTACCCTTTTGAGATAATTGAAAACAAAGCCGGGTATTAACCTGGCCAGTCCCGGATTCTTGTCTTTGAAAATCTTCTTAATATCTATTTTTTCAAAACCGGGTTCCTTGTGAACTTCCTCTTCTTTATTATGATCCATTGTTTTACCCCCTCTGCAAAAAAATATGCGCTGCAAATTTAAGTAAAAAATGCTTCACAGTGACTTATAAGGCCTCAAAGTTTGGTTAGTTGAGTCCACTATGAAAGGCATGAATCTATAACAAACAAACTTTGAAACTGGTTTTTAACCCAAATATTAATAGCCCGGGTTACACCCCGGGGGTTGAGTTAGTGAACATCGCCGTTGTTAAAAGTTTTCAACAAAGTGGAAAAAAATGGAGTAAAGTGGGGCAAAGTGGGTATTTTTTATTATTTTTACCATCAAAGCTCTTAGAATATTATGGCCACATTCATAGGTGATTATAGTTGCAAGATTGATGCCAAGGGGCGGCTGATCTTTCCGTCTGCTTTCAAAAAGCAGATGCGATCGGTCTCACTTGACCATTTTGTGGTTCGCAGAGATATTTTTGAGCAGTGCCTTGTTCTGTACACCTCAGAGGACTGGGATGAACAGATGGAGCAAATAAGAAGCCGTATTAATCCCTACAACAGGGAGCATAATATGTTTATGCGAAACTTTTTCAAGGGTACGGCAGAGCTGACCATAGATAGCAGCAACAGGTTGCTGATACCCCGGAGGCTTATTGAAGTGGCCGGTATAAAAAGAGATGTTGTGCTGGCGGGACAGGATGGCCGTATTGAGATATGGGCCGCTGAGAAATATGAAGAGATTGACATGCCTGTTGATGATTTTGCAGATCTGGCTGAAAAACTAATGGGAGGAAAATTACCTGAAGAAGAACTATGATGTTATACCATGTACCTGCATTGCTGAATGAATGTATTGACGGGTTGGACATTCAGCCCGGTGGGATTTATGTGGACGTAACATTCGGAGGAGGCGGGCACTCACGGGAGATACTGAAACGGCTTGATAAAGGCAGGCTGATAGCTTTTGACCAGGATGAGAATTCTGAGGTAAATAAACCGGTTGATGACCGGTTTCTGTTTATTAATCAGAATTTCAGGTTTCTTCGTAATAATCTCAAATACCTTGGTATTGAGCAAATTGACGGATTGTTGGCTGACCTGGGTGTTTCATTCAGGCAATTCGATGACCCCGGCAGGGGATTTTCTTTCAGGTATGATGCTGATCTTGACATGAGGATGAATACATCAATGGCGACAACTGCAGCCGATATAGTTAACCGTTATGATGCAACTTCTCTTGCCCGGTTGTTTTCACGCTACGGGGATTTCAGGAATGCGGGGAGTCTGGCACGATCAATAATAAGCTACAGGCAAAAAGGGGAGATCAGGAAAACAGGTCAACTGCTAGAAGCAGTCAGTGCACTGATGCCTCGGGGATCTGAGAATAAATTTTTGTCACGTCTCTTCCAGGCATTGAGGATTGAGCTTAACAGGGAGATTGAATTTTTGGAGGAGATGCTGGTGCAGGCCCTTGAAATGCTCTCCGTAGGAGGAAGGCTGGTAGTTGTTTCCTACCATTCAATAGAGGATCGTGCTGTGAAGAATTTTTTCAGGACGGGCAATTTTGAAGGAAAGGAGGAGAAAGATTTTTACGGGAATACAAAGAGTCCTTTAAGACCTGTCAACCGTAAAGTGATAATGCCTTCTGAAGATGAGATAGCAGAAAACAAAAGATCAAGGAGTGCCAGGCTAAGGATAGCAGAAAAGATATAGCAATGGATATACCCGAAGAAACAAAAAAAGTAAAAAAGAGCGAGGGCTTTGTAAAAAGTCTTTTCAGTGGTTCATTGTTCAGTGAAAAGCTGATACTGGGAAACCTGCCCTTTATACTTTTCCTGACAATTATGGGTGCATTTTATATAGCCAACAGGTTTCATGCTGAAAAGATAACCCGTAGAACAGATGTTCTGCAGGAAGAGGTAAAGGAATTGAGGGCTGAGGCAATGGCTACTACTTCAGAGCTGATGTATATAAGTAAGCAGTCGCATGTAAGCAGGCTGGTAAAACAAAGGGGGCTGGAACTTGAAGAACTGGAGGAGCCTCCTTATAAATTGCATGTAAAAGAATGATATGGCATTGAGAGATCAGATAATATGGCGCAGTGGTGTTGTTTATATAGCTATTATCATAGTAGCTGTAGCCATTCTTGCGCGCATATTTATTATCCAGTTTGTCCAGGGAACAAAATGGACTGAGATGGGGGAGGAATATATCTACAAGACTGATGATGTGCCTGCCAACAGGGGCGATATACTGTCCGATGACGGAAGGTTGCTTGCCAGCTCAATACCTTATTACTCAGTATACATGGATACCCGCAGCACGGGTATGGATCAGCATACCTGGGACCAGGGAATAAATGGCCTGTGTGACGGACTGTCAAAAATAATCGGTCTCAGGTCGGCTGCATCATGGAAGAGAGACCTTACAAATGCAAGGAGAAAGGGAGAAAGATATTACCTGATAAAGAGGAGGGTAAGTCATAATACTCTTAAAGAGCTTAAAGAATTGCCTGTATTCCGTGAAGGAAGGTACAGGGGTGGATTTATTGCTGAATCTGAGAACAGGAGGATCAAGCCCCATATCAGACTGGCCAGTCGCACCATAGGCTACCTTACGAAAGGGAGTTCGGGCAATGTTGTGGGGCTGGAAGGTGCATATGATGCTGAATTAACAGGCGTCAGCGGGTCGGTGCTTAAACAGAGGCTTACCGGGGGTGCCTGGATGCCTGTAAATGACAAAAACTCAGTTGAACCAAGAGACGGGAATGATGTACTGACAACCATTAATGTAGATCTCCAGGATGTTGCGGAATCAGCCCTGGAAAAGCAACTGTCCAGGCACAATGCTCATCATGGTGTGGCAATACTTATGGAGGTGGAGACGGGCGATATAAAAGCAATTGCTAACCTGGAAACAGGTGACGATGGCTTTTACCATGAATCATACAATTATGCCGTGGGTGAAAGTACCGAGCCGGGATCAACATTTAAACTGGCTTCTTTTATAGCTGCCCTGGAAGATGGTGTTGTAAACCTGGATGATATTATTGATACCGGGGATGGCAGTGTAAAATATTACGATAAGACAATCAGGGATTCGAAAAGAGGGGGGTACGGCAAAATTACTGCAAGGGAGGTATTCGAAAAATCATCCAATGTAGGTACTGCAAAGATTATTTATGAAAACTATAAAGGCCGCCCGGGCGATTATGTTGACAGGCTTTACAGGATGGGATTGAAAGATAAAGTTGGCATAGATATAAAAGGAGAGGGAGAGCCCCTTATAAGGTACCCGGGCGATAAATACTGGTCGGGAATTAGCCTGCCGATGATGTCGCATGGCTACGAGGTGCAGATGACTCCTTTGCAGGTACTGACTTTTTATAATGCTGTTGCAAACGGTGGAAGGATGATGAAACCCCGTATAGTCAGGGAGGTGAGATATCACGGCCAAACCATTGAAAAAATTGACCCTGCTGTATTAAACCCGGCCATTTGTTCAAAGTCTACAATTGAAAAGGCCAGGTCATTACTCGAAGGTGTTGTGGAGAGAGGTACGGCAACAAACCTGAATAACGGAATTTACAAGATAGCCGGCAAAACAGGTACTGCACAGATAGCTAATGAAAAGTATGGATACAAGCACGGAGGAAGAGTTTCTTACCAGGCCTCTTTTGTCGGGTATTTTCCTGCAGATGATCCTGTCTATTCCTGTATAGTGGTTGTGAATGCACCATCCAATTCAGTGTATTACGGCAACCTGGTGGCGGGTCCCGTGTTCAGGGAAATTTCAGATAAGGTGTATGCAACACATTTCTATAAAGAACCTGCAAGCGATGATAACTGGTCATTGCCGCGTATTAAAAATGGTTACAGGGAAGATACAGAGTTCCTGCTGGCACAGTACGGAATTACCTATGAGCAGGAGAGCAGGACTGCCTGGATAAAGCCTGTTTCTTCTGATGATACTGTAAAAATGGTAAACCTGGAACTGATTCAGAACCTAGTGCCGGATGTAATGGGTATGGGTATAAAGGATGCTCTCTTCCTGCTGGAGAATGCCGGCTTGAAAGTGAAGGCAGAGGGAAGAGGTAAAGTATACAGGCAGTCGGTCAGACCAGGGTTGCGAATAGATCCGGGGTCCACAATAAAAATCGAGCTGAGGAACTGATGAGAAGACTAAGTGAAATATTAGAAGGAATTGATTACAGAACGGAAAGCGATGGATGTGATCACGGAATATCATCTGTTTGTTTTGATTCCAGGAAGGTAAAAAGGGGCGATCTGTTTGTTGCTGTGCCGGGAACACAAACAGACGGGCACAGGTTTATCAATGACGCCGTAAACGCCGGTGCCGCGGCTGTAGTTTGCAGCAATATACCTGCGGAAGCTGACCCTGGTATATGCTGGATCAGTGTTGATGACCCATCTTTTGCCCTGGGCGTGATTGCATCCAATTATTATAACCGCCCTTCTTCCTCACTCAGGCTGGTTGGTATTACCGGGACCAATGGGAAAACAACCACGGCCACCTTGCTGTACAGGCTTTTCAGTTCCCTTGGCTATAAAGCAGGCCTGCTGTCAACTGTTATGAATTATGTTGCAGACAGGGAATTCAGGGCAACACTAACAACGCCTGACCCCCTGGTTATTAACAGTTACCTGAGAGAAATGTGTGACGCAGGCTGTGAATATGCATTTATGGAGGTCAGCTCACATGCTGTGAAACAAAACAGGATTGCCGGCCTGGATTTTTCAATGGGCATTTTTACCAATATAACACATGATCATCTCGATTACCACGGAACCTTTGATGATTACCTGGCTGCCAAGAAGAAATTCTTCGATGGACTGCCTGCAGGATCTGCTGCCCTGGTAAATATTGACGACCGCAACGGGGAATTTATGTTGCAGAATACCTCAGCTGAGAAGTACAGCTATTCACTAAGATCAGTGGCCGATTATAAATGCAGAATATTAGAACATCGTCTGGATGGAATGAATATAAGGTTCGGGAATGACGATGTCTGGACTCGCTTCATTGGCGAATTTAATGCATATAACCTGCTGGCTGTGTTTGCGGCAGCTGACCTGATGGGACAGGACCGCACCGAGGTGCTGACAGCACTCACCCTCCTGAAACCGGTACCGGGCAGGTTTGAATTTGTCCGTTCTGCTGCCGGTACAACCGCAATAGTTGATTATGCCCATACACCGGATGCGCTTGATAATGTGCTGAAAGCCATAAATAAACTAAAAAGACCCGTTAACAGGGTAATAACTGTAATAGGTGCAGGAGGCGACCGCGACAGGAGCAAGAGACCGGTGATGGGTGAAATATCGGCTCTTAAAAGTGACAGGGTTATACTGACGTCTGATAACCCGCGCAGTGAGGATCCCGTGGATATTATTAACGACATGCTTAAAGGCGTACCGGAAGACAAGAGGAATAATGTACTGAGCATTAGTGACAGGAGAGAAGCTTTAAGAACGGCCGCCATGCTTGCAGACAAAGATGGTATTATCCTGGTGGCAGGGAAAGGTCATGAGACCTACCAGGAGATAAAAGGAGTAAGACATCATTTTGATGACAGGGAGGAATTAGAGAAAGTGTTTACATCGCTTAATTAAAATTACAAAGATGCTATATTACCTGTTTAAATATCTTGAATCGCTTAATGTGCCCGGTGCCGGGGTATTTGAGTATATATCATTCCGCTCCGCAGCAGCCATCATAACCTCACTTCTGATTTCCCTCCTCCTGGGCAAAAGGATTATCAGGTACCTACAGATGAAACAGGTGGGAGAAGTTGTCCGCAACCTGGGACTTGAAGGTCAGTATAAAAAAGAAGGAACACCTTCTATGGGGGGACTCATCATCCTGGCTTCAATAATCATCCCAACCCTTCTTTTTGCAAGGCTTGACAATATCTATGTCATACTGATGCTGGTAACAACATTCTGGCTGGGGCTTATAGGCTTCCTGGATGATTACATAAAAATATTCAAAAAGAACAAAGCCGGTTTGGCCGGTAAGTTCAAAATATTGGGGCAAGTGGTTCTTGGCCTTGTGGTGGGCATAACCCTTCTTATGAGCGATCAGGCAGTGGTGAGAGAAATAGTAAAAAGTGAAGAATTGAGTATCGCGGAGTCGTCACAATACCTGCAGGCAGCAAATGTGGATGAGTCTGATAATTACCTTACCAGGGATGTCAAATGCACAAAAACAACCATACCCTTCGTAAAGAACAATGAATTTGATTATTCATGGCTCGTTCCTTTTGCCTCGGGCAAGACAAAGCAAAACCTGGGCTGGCTGGTTTTTGTGATAGTAAGCATTTTTATAGTAACAGGAGTATCAAACGGGGCCAACCTGACAGACGGACTGGATGGTCTAGCAACCGGTACATCGTCCATAATAGGTGTAACCCTTGGTGTGCTGGCCTATGTTTCAGGTAATATTATCTATGCCGATTACCTTAATATAATGTATATCCCATATACAGGTGAGCTGGTGATATTTGCGAGTGCTTTCATCGGTGCTACCATAGGATTCCTCTGGTATAATTCATACCCGGCTCAGGTATTCATGGGTGATACGGGCAGCCTTGCCATAGGAGGTATTATCGCGGTTTTTGCAATAGTAATAAGGAAGGAATTGCTCATTCCCATCCTCTGTGGAATATTCCTGGCAGAAAGTGTCTCGGTTATGATGCAGGTAGGATGGTTCAAAAGAACAAAAAGAAAAACAGGTGAGGGAAAGAGAATATTCCTGATGGCACCCCTTCACCATCATTACCAGATGAAGGGATTTCCTGAACCCAAGATAGTGACAAGGTTCTGGATAGTAGCCATAATGCTGGCCGTGTTGAGTGTTGTAACATTAAAAATGAGATAGTTGAAAAAGAGAGTTGTCATACTGGGAGCAGGAGAAAGCGGAACAGGATCAGCCATCCTGGCAGCCGCCAGGGGCTATGATGTCTTTGTCTCTGACATGGGCGAGATCAAAGACAAATACAAGCAGGAGCTCAGGGCCGGTAATATAGCCTTTGAAGAAAGAAAACACAGCAGCTCCCTTATCAGCAAGACTGATATCATCATTAAAAGTCCGGGTATACCTGATCAGAGTGAGCTTGTAGTGAAAGCGCGTGAGTCAGGTATCGAAGTAATATCTGAGATAGAATTCGCGGGCAGGTTCACAGATGCAACAATGATTTGTATAACCGGCAGTAACGGCAAGACAACCACAACACAACTCATCTGCAAAATACTGTCTGATGCCGGCTTAAAGGTAGGCCTGGCAGGGAATGTGGGACATTCATTTGCACGGCAGGTAGCTGAGAAAGATTATGATTATTACGTCATAGAACTGAGCAGTTTCCAGCTTGATGGCATGTATGAGTTTAAGGCTGATATCGCTGTCCTGATGAATATAACACCCGACCATCTCGACAGGTATGATAATTCTTTTAAAAAGTATATCGATTCGAAATTCAGGATAATAAATAACCAGTCTGAAAGTGATTACCTCATTTACTGGGCCGATGATCCTGTTATTAGCAATGAACTTGATACCCGGCAGATAAAAGCAGCTATGATGCCATTCTCCGGCACTCTTAAAGAAGGGATGTCGGCTTATATAAATAATGAAATCCTGACCCTGAATCTTAACGATAAAACCGAAGAAATTATGACTATACATGACCTGGCTCTCAAAGGCCGACATAACACCTATAATTCAATGGCCGCCGCTATAGCGGGGAAAATATTGAATATAAGGAAGGACAAAATAAGGGAAAGTCTCTATGATTTCCAGGGAGTGGAGCACAGGCTTGAATCTCTTATATCCGTGCATGGCATTAATTTTATCAATGATTCCAAAGCCACCAATGTAAATTCATCCTGGTATGCCCTCGAATGCATGACAACCAAGGTTGTATGGATAGCAGGGGGTGTTGACAAGGGGAATGACTATTCGGAACTGCATGAACTGGCAAAGGAGAAAGTGAAGGCCATAGTGTGCCTTGGAAAAGATAACAAAAAGATAGTCAGTTCATTCAGGGAGATAGTGCCTACAATAGTGGAGACAGGTTCAATGCCTGAAGCACTTAAGTCAGCTTATTACCTGGCATCAACAGGAGATACCGTTTTACTATCCCCTGCATGCGCAAGCTTTGACCTTTTTACGAGCTATGAGGATCGCGGACGGCAATTCAAGGAAGCAGTGAGGAATTTATAAAAGCAAGATGATGAAAACAGTTTTTGGCGGATTATTTAAAGGCGACCGGGTAGTATGGGGACTGATAGTAGTCTTCATGATCTACTCCCTGCTGGCTGTTTACAGCTCTTCAGTCAGCCTGGCATTCTCACGGCATGGAGGAGATACAACCTTCTTCCTGAAGACCCAGGCTATGATGCTTATATTCTGCCTCTTTATTATTACTGTAACCCACCACCTGCCTTATAAAATATATTCATCACTGGCAGGTACCATTCTTTTTGTAGCTATTATACTGCTGATTATTACACTCCTCTTCCCGGTAAGGATAAACGAAGCATCCAGGTGGATAATGATACCGGGAACAGGCTTTATGATACAGACCTCTGACCTGGCAAAAGTAGCCCTGGTGATCTACCTGGCAAGGATGCTTTCCCAGAACCAGGGCAACCTGCACGATTTTAAACTGATGACACGAATAATGATTGTGCCGGTGGCTATAGTATGTGCACTGATTATGCCCGAAAACCTTTCAACCGCCGTAATGATTTTTGGCATGTCTCTTATAATAATGTTCATTGGACGTATGCCATTTAAATATATCATGGCCTGGCTCGGAATAGCTGTTGCTGCAATAATAATATTTGCCCTTGTGCTGGACCTGGCAACTGAGAATAACAGGGTGTCAGTATGGAAAAGCAGGATAGAAAATTATGTAAGCGGTGAAGGGAACAAAGACGCTGATTACCAGGCAAACCAGGCAAAGATAGCTATAGCAACGGGCGGACTGATAGGCAAGGCCCCGGGTAACAGTGTGCAGCGTAACATGCTGCCACAATCAAATTCTGATTTCATCTTCGCAATAATAATCGAGGAATACGGCCTGCTGTTTGGTGCTCTGCCGGTGCTTTTTGTATACCTGATATTGCTGTTCAGGGGCGTTGCTATTGCACGGAAATGTGAAACAGCATTCCCTGCCTTCCTGGTGCTGGGACTAACAATTATGCTTGTTACACAGGCAATGATAAATATGGCCGTTGCTGTGGGACTGTTCCCCGTAACCGGACAGACACTTCCAATGATAAGCTGGGGCAGGACATCAATGGTCGTCTCTAGTTTCTCACTGGGTGCTATCCTGGGTGTGAGCCGTATTATTAATGCCAGGGCCGCAGAAGGTGAAGAAATTGATCCTGATGAAAAAGAAGACCCCGGTGACGGGCTAATATATGAAGGAGTACATGAGTAAACGAATAATTATAAGCGGAGGAGGTACGGGAGGACATGTATTTCCCGCCATATCCATTGCCAATGCACTAAAAAGCATTGACAGTGACATTGATATACTTTTTGTAGGCGCGGAAGGTAAGCTGGAAATGACCAAAGTGCCTGAGGCGGGTTATAGTATCAAAGGATTGCCGGTGGCAGGCTTTGCCAGGAAACTGAGCCTGAAAAACTTCGTTGTAGTAGTGAAACTGATGAGAAGCCTTGTCAAAGCCAGGAAAATAATATCAGGATTCAAACCCCACGTTGTCGTTGGTGTGGGAGGATATGCCAGTGGCCCGGTGCTGAGGATTGCAGCTAAAAAAGGCATCCCTACGCTTATCCAGGAACAGAACAGTTATGCCGGGCTTACAAATAAACTCCTGGCAAAAAAGGCCGTGGTAATTTGTGTTGCTTATGAGGGTATGGAAAAATACTTCCCGGCACATAAAATATTATTTACGGGAAACCCCGTACGAAAAGACCTGATGGATATAAAAGGCAGGGAGAAGGAAGCATATAAATATTTTGGCCTCAGTGGTGAGGGGCCGGTTGTACTGGTGCTTGGAGGTTCAGGAGGCAGCAGGACCGTAAACCATAGTATTGCGGCTTCCCTCGATGAATTTCGAAAAGAGAACATACAGGTTGTGTGGCAGACAGGTAAGTATTATTACAAGGAAATGAAGCAGGTATCAGGAGAGAAAAAACCCGGTAATATCAAGGTACATGCATTTATTGACAGGATGGATCTTGCTTATGCTGCGGCAGATATTATTGTCTCACGAGCAGGTGCCGGCACCGTCTCCGAGCTGAGCCTTGCGGGTAAGCCGGTTATCCTGATCCCATCACCCAATGTTGCTGAAGACCACCAGACTAAAAATGCCATGGCTCTTGTCAGGGATGAGGCTGCGGTGATGATAAATGATAATGAAGCCCTTGAAAAATTATCCCGGGAAATAATAAGCCTGGTAAAAGACAAATCAAAATGTGCTTCACTGGCTGAGAATATTAAGCTTAGGGCTATGCCCGACTCCGATATAAAGATTGCAAATGAAGTATTGAAACTGGCTGAATGATAAACTTTGATAAAATAACGCATATCTGGTTCGTCGGTATAGGCGGAATAGGAATGAGTGCGCTGGCAAGGTACTTTTCTGCCGGAGGCTTCATTGCAGGTGGCTATGACAGGACAGAATCTGCCCTGACAGGGAAGCTGGAAGAGGAGAAGATGAGCATTATATATAATGATGAACCGGGAATGATACCCGGTGACTTCAAAAAAACCGGAAGTACTCTAGTTGTTTATACCCCGGCTATCCAGGCCGGTAACAAGGTGATGCAGTTTTTCAGGGACCGGGAATTTACTATGCGGAAGCGCTCTGAAGTGCTTGGCCTGATATCAGATCATACCAGTACCCTGGCGGTGGCCGGCACCCACGGTAAAACATCTGTCTCAACTCTTCTTGCCCATATCCTTAAGATGTCTTCTCTCGATTGCTCAGCCTTTCTGGGAGGGATAGCAAAGAATTATGATACTAATCTGTTAATCGGCAAAAGCAATATTGCCGTGATGGAGGCTGATGAGTTTGACCGCTCATTCCATCACCTGAAACCCACAGCGGCAATAATTACATCACTTGATGCTGATCACCTGGATGTTTACGGGACTTATGAAAAAATGGTGGATGCCTATAATATCTTTCTTGGGAACACCCGGGAAAAAGGGATGGCGGTAATAAATAAAAGCATAGAATCACTTATTAAAATACCGGGGAATATTGATAAATATACATACGGATTAGATGAAGGAGCTGATTTCCATGCTGTTGATATACGGGTTGAAAATGAAGCATACCGTTTTAATATAAAAACACCCGAAGCTGTAATTGAAAATCTGTTCTTGCTTCTGCCGGGCAGGCTGAACATTGAAAATGCTGTGGCAGCAGTAGCCCTGGCTAAGCTTTCCGGTGTTGAGGATATGGAAATTAGAAAGGCATTGTTGTGCTTTAAGGGAGTAAAAAGAAGGACTGACCTGAGGATTGGCGGTGAAGGATTGGTTTATATTGATGACTATGCCCATCACCCTGAAGAGATAGAATATTTTATCAGCTCAGTGCGGGACTTTTACCCGGGCAGGCATATTACCGGGATATTCCAGCCACACCTGTATTCACGCACCAAGGATCATGCAGAAGCCTTTGCCGCTGCGCTGGATAAGCTTGACAGGGCAATTCTTCTTCCTGTTTATCCTGCAAGGGAGAAAGAGATTGAAGGTGTTGATTCAGGCCTTATATACAGTAAGATGAAGCTGAATAATCGTGAGCTGGCAGAGAAAAAAGATATACCCGGCAAACTGGATGTGCTAAAAGAAAATGATGTGCTTGTAACAATGGGTGCAGGAGATATTGACAGGATGGTGGAAGATGTTGAAACAATACTGAAAGAGAAACAGTGATGAGGATTGTAAAGAAAATATGGTGGTTAATACTGGTGATTTACATTATCATCATGCCTTCGTTTATTTCAGAAAAGGTTTATGATGAATTATGCGGGGAGGTAAAAATCAGCGTGATAGATTCGCTTCAGTATAAGTTTGTAACACCCGGGAAAATTGTATCGCTTATTCAGGATGAAAACCTAAGCTTGCTTGGAACAGAGCTTAAAAATATAGATGCAGCAGGTGTTGAGGAAATTGTAGCCGGGTTAAAAGAAATAGAATGCGTTGAAGTGTATAGAACGGCCGACGGCGTATTACATATTGATGCAGATCAGAAAGACCCGGTAATGAGGGTTATCACGGAATATGGTAATAACTATTATATAGACAAACACGGTGATGTGATACCCTTCAGTGATGCTTATACACCCAGGCTGATAGTTGTATCCGGTAATATTGAAGTACCGGATAAATGTATTATGGGAGAGAGTATCACAAATCTTGATGATGATGAGCCTGTAAAAGGTATCTATAGCCTTGTCAGACACCTGAGAACCTCTGATTTCTGGAACAGGCAGGTTGAACAGATTTACGTCAGCAGCAACAATGAAATTGAGATAGTCCCCCGGTTGGGTGACCATATTATAAAGTTCGGTAGTACATCGGGCTATGAATATAAACTAAGAGTCCTGAGATCGTTCTATGATGAGGTACTTATCGGTATAGGAGATCCCGGTTATGAAGAAATTGATCTCAGGTATAACGGACAACTGATATGCAGAAAATAATAATAATAATCTACAGTTTAATAACATCATATTTAGTAAGTTATGAATAATAATGAGCAGTATGTAGCAGCAATTGACATTGGAACAACCAAGATAGTTTCCATTGTCGGTAAAATAAACCAGAATGGCAAAGTTGAGATCCTTGGTCTCAGCAAAGCTCCCTCAAACGGGGTAAAAAGAGGTGTTGTGCTTAATATCGAGGAAACGGTTAATGCAATAGACAACACGGTGGCCGATGTACAGAAAAGATCGGGTGTTGTGTTTAACGATGTATTTGTCGGTATTGCAGGTCAGCACATAAAAAGCATGAAGAGCAGGGGATACATCAATCGTGATTCTGTTGATGATGAAATTACGAAGGATGATGTTTTCAACCTGACACAGGATATGCATAAAATCCCGATAGACATCGGGGAGGAGATAATACATGTCATTCCGCAGAATTTCATTGTTGATAATGAAACGGGGGTTAAGAATCCCATAGGTATGGCAGGTAAAAGGCTTGAAGCAAATTTTCATATAGTGATAGGACAGGTTGCTTCAGCAAAGAATATTGAAAAGTGTATAAGAAAATCAGGCCTGAATGTAAAAGACCTGATCCTTGAGCCGCTTGCTTCATCAGATGCTTCTTTAACTGATGATGAGAAGGAAGCAGGTGTTGTGCTGGTTGACATAGGAGGTGGTACAACGGATGTTGCCGTTTACTATGACAATATAATCAGGCATACGGCAGTGATACCTTTTGGTGGCAATGTTGTTACAAAAGATATCAAGGAAGGATGTTCAATATTACAACGTTATGCTGAGCAACTTAAGATACAGTATGGATCAGCCCTGGGAGATATTGCTCCTGAGGATAAGGTTGTTTCTGTTCCCGGCATAAGTGGCAGAGATCCCAAGGAGATTTCTTTCAAGAGCCTTGCATACATTATACAGTCAAGAATGGAGGAAATTATTGATGCCGTAAACTTTGAGATACAATCTTCGGGTTATGCAGATAAGCTGTCTGCCGGTGTAGTACTTACCGGTGGAGGAGCCATGCTGAAGCACCTGCCGCAGCTCGTTAAGTTTAAAACAGCCATGGATGTAAGGATAGGCTTCCCCAATGAGCACCTGGCAGGGAACTCAAAAGATGAAATCAACCAGCCTATGTTTGCAACCAGTGTTGGTCTTATCCTGCGTGGCTTTGATTACCTGGATACTTATAAAAGCAGTTTCAATGCCGGTGAAAAGGCTGAAATGGAAGCCTCGGAAGCAGAGAATGGGCACGCTGACAGTATGGGAGAGCAGGATTTTGAGATAGACGAAGTGAACAAGATGAGCTGGGCTGAGAAGTTTAAGAAAAGCCTGAGCAAAATGTTTGAAACAGAAGACGAGAATATAGGCTAGTAAATTAATGATGCTATAATACTGATATGATTAAATTTTAAATATACAGAGTTATGTCTGATGAACTAATGAATTTCGATTTGCCTATTGACAGATCTTCCATTATCAAGGTCCTGGGTATAGGAGGTGGAGGCAATAATGCAGTTAACCATATGTATAATGAAGGCATTACCGATGTTAACTTTGTTGTGTGCAATACAGATTCGCAGGCCCTTGACGAAAGCCGGATACCTGTTAAAGTACAGATAGGAGAAGACCTGACCGAAGGCCGTGGTGCCGGCAGCAAACCTGCAATTGGGCAGAGAGCAGCCGAAGAAAATATAGACCAGGTAATGTCAGCCCTAGGGGGCAACACACGTATGGTCTTTATAACAACAGGTATGGGGGGAGGTACAGGCACCGGGGCTGCCCCTGTAATAGCAAGAGCATGTAAGGATGCCGGACTGCTTACCATCGCTGTTGTTACCATACCATTTAAATCGGAAGGGAAGATCAGGATAACAAATGCAGTGGAAGGAATAAATGAGCTTAAGGATCATGTTGATTCATTGCTGGTAATCAATAATGAAAAATTGAGGGAAATATTTGGCGATCAACCTGTCTCAACAGCTTTTGCGAAGGCTGATGATGTGCTGACAATGGCAGTAAAAGGTATAGCAGAGATAATTACAGTTGCCGGTTATATAAATGTTGATTTTGCAGATGTTGAAACAGTGATGAAGGACTCCGGCGCTGCTGTTATGGGTACCGGTGCATCATCGGGTGATGACCGTGCAATGAATGCAATAGAGGAGGCTATCTCATCGCCGCTGCTCAATTCAAATGATATACATGGTGCAAGAAGTATATTGCTGAATATAACAACCGGCCTGGGCGACCATGAATTAACCATGGATGAACTGGGAGAGATAACCGATTACCTCTATGATGTGGCCTCAAGTGATGCACTCATAATCAGGGGACTGTCCAGGGATGAGAGCCTGGACGACAGGATCTGTGTGACAGTTATAGCAACGGGCTTTGAACCAAACAGTGTGCTGGAACCCTACCGTTCAAGTCCCAAACCCGAGAAAGTTGACCTTGAGACAGGACAGGAGATGAAAAGTATCCCGGTGAAGGACAGTGCAGATGCTGATAACAACACTATTAAGGTTAAAACCAAAAAACCTGATATGTTCAATGAAATAGAGGAACCTGCACAGAAGAAGCTTGAATTTGATATTGTAAGCGGTAATAAAGCTGAGGAAGAAGAACAGGGTGATGGAACATTAAGAAAGATTAAACATATGCAGAATATCCTCAAGAACGAGGGACTATCAAATAAAACGATGAGGGAGAATGTGGATGAATTTGAGGATGTGCCCGCGTTTATAAGGAAAAAGATAAAGATAGATAATAACAGGAAAAAGGATAAATCAGACATATCCAGGTTTACTCTCTCTGATGACGGCGACGATGAAATATCATTAAGGGATGATAATGCCTACCTGAATGATAATGTAGACTGATACTCACCTGCCCTTAAATAACTGTAGAGCATAAGGGGCTGTCTGACTATTGCCGTATATATACTTCCCGGACAGCCCCTTTTTTCATTACTTTTTTAATTATCTTTGGTCACCATGAAGGGAGTCCTTGTGTATATAACTTTACTGTTTTTACCATTGTATTTGTCTGCCCAGGAAGGGCAAAGCAATGCAGGTAAAGATTCTGTCAGGCATGTTACAAGGCAGTACAGGCTGAATGAAACTTATACAGCACTAGTTGATGTCCCGCTGGATACATTGATAAATACTTTTCACCGCTATCGCAGAACGGAAAAAATCTCTCCTTTCCTCCAGGAACTGGGAAATTATGGTCTGCCATACACGGAACTTGATTTTTTTGACCGTCCGTTCAATCCTGAAGTTTTTATATACAGGCATCTGAGGCATTATATGCATCATGCCGGTAACAAGCTTTATGTAGACACACAGGTTCCCTTTACGGAACTGAAATGGACTTTCGGGGACGATAGAAAACTGGCGGAGCAGACTCTTGGAGTCAGGCATTCACAGAATGTTAATCCTTTTTTTAATATTGGTCTCGACCTGAACATTATTTACAGCCTGGGGGAATATAACTACCAGAAAGCAGATAACCGTGCATTTACTTTGCATTCATCATACCTGAAAGAAAAATACAAGGCTTTTGTTTCCTGGAGTATCAATAACCTTAAGGCATATGAAAATGGTGGTGTTGCAGATACTGATGTACTTGATCAATATGATACCAGGGATGTACCGGTTAACCTGGGCGGATTAAGTGAAGCACAGAGTACACTCAAAAATATGAACCTGCAGCTTATACAGAAATATACCCTGGGTGGCGCGGTTAACCATGAGGATAGTACCAATGCCGGCAAAAAGACCGGCTTAAGCGGTACTTTTACTCATATACTTGAATTTGAAAAGGGGCACAGGTTGTATACCGATAACAATCCCACATCAGGTTTCTATGATTCAGTTTATATTGATAACGGTACCACCTACGACTCTCTCTATAACAGGGTTCTCACAAATACCCTGAGGTTTGATTTTACTACCGGAGAGAATGCCAGGTTCCAGCTGGGTATAGGAGCCGGTGTGATTAATGAATTATATGCTTTCGGGCAGATAGTCCCTGCCGTGAATATGGATGGATCAGCAGATACCCTTGGATGGCAGCGTAGTTCAAATGCACTCGTTGGAACACTTTTTAATAATATCGGGGATAAATTCGGATGGAGAGCTGATGGCAAACTTTATTTTACAGGACTGAGAGCAGGTGATTTTGAGGTGAAAGGATCAGTTGCAAAAACCTTTAATGAAGGGAAAAGACGATCGAAGATAATAGCAAGGGGAGGTGTTTATAATACCGGGCCGGCTTGGTGGTTGAATAACTGGGGGAGTTATCATTTTATGTGGTCAAATGATTTTACCAGGCAATTCAGAATAGAGGCAGGAGGAACCTATTCATTTCCGGCTATCAGACTCAGTGCGGGTATTGATTATGCCCTTATCAGCAATATGTTGTATTTCAACAGTGAAGCACAGCCTGCCAGCCATGATGGAGCAGTATCTGTTATCAGTGCAAGATTGGATAAGGACTTCAGTTTCTGGAAGTTCAGATTTGATAATTCACTGCTTGTTCAGAAAGCAAGCCATTCGGACATACTTGATCTTCCCCTGCTTTCAGCAAGGTCTGCTTTCTACTTTAACCATGAATTCTATTTTGATATAACCGATGGTCAACTCCAGACAGAACTGGGCTTTGAGGCAGAGTATAATACACCCTGGTATTCAGATGCGTATATGCCCTCAACCGGAGTGTTCTATAACCAGAGAGAGATTATTACCGGGAACTATCCGGTGATAAATGTTTTTTTAAATATAAAGCTTAAAAGAACGCGGATATTCCTTGGTTTTGACCATGTTAACCATGGTCTGATGGGTTATGATTATTTTGCCAGCCCGTATTATCCGATGCCTGTACGTATGTTCAAATACGGTCTGGCGTGGACTTTTTATAATTAATCTGTATATTTGATTTAAGTGTTACGATAAAACATGTGGAATCAAAAAGAATATTTTGAGTAACAGAATATATTTTATTGGCTTTCTTTTTCTCCTGCTCCTTTTCTCATGTAAATCTGAGCCACGTTTACCTGAAGAAGATGAAATTATTTACCGTGATCTTGAACAGATAAGGGAACGTGGTAAACTGGTAGCCCTTACAGACTATAATTCAATATCTTATTTTATTTACAGGGGTGAGCCTATGGGCTTTCAGTTTGAATTGCTACAGGAGTTTGCAGATTACCTGCAGATAGAGCTGGAGGTTGTGACGGAAAATGATCTCAGCCTTTCATTTGATATGCTCAACGACGGTAGGATTGACCTTATGGCGCTTAACCTGACCGTTAACAACGAAAGAAAAGAAAAAGTAAAATTTTCATATCCCATTGCACAGACGAGACAGGTACTGATTCAGCTCAGACCCGATAACTGGCGCCTGATGACAATGGACGAGATAGATGATCTTATGGTCAGAAGCTTGCTTGACCTGGCGAATAAGACAGTGTATGTACAATCAGAATCATCATATGCTCAGCGCATGAAGAATGTGGAGAATGAGATTGGAGACACAATACATATTGTAGAAGTGCCTTTGGAAGTGGAAGAGCTCATAACACTGGTGGCTGATGGAGAAATTAATTATACTGTATCAGACGAAAACATTGCAAGGGTTAATCGTACTTATTATCCCGATATTGATTTTAATACACCGGTCAGCTTCGAGCAGAACGTGGCATGGGCTGTGAGAAAGACAGGATCTGATGAGTTACTTGATGAACTGAATAAGTGGATTAGAAGCTTCAGGAAAACTAAAAGATACGCCCTGCTATATGCTAAATATTTTAAGAATTCACGATCAAAACATATTGTCAGATCTGACTATTTCAGTCTTGGCAGCGGCAAAATATCCAGGTATGATAAATTGTTTAAAAGATACAGTGATTCAATTGGCTGGGACTGGAAATTGCTGGCATCGCTTGTTTTGCAGGAGTCACGTTTTGATCCTGATGTGAAGTCATGGGCAGGTGCCTATGGTTTAATGCAGCTGATGCCTTCAACCGGCGAACAATTTGGGATTGATATATACTCAAGCCCCGAAAATAATATCAGGGCAGGCGTTAAATATATTCAGTGGTTGCAGGATCTGTTTGACGACAAGGTGGCTGATGAAGAGGAAAGAATAAAGTTTATCCTGGCTGCCTATAATGTGGGGCCGGGGCATGTGCTGGATGCCCGGCAGCTGGCACGCAAGCACGGCAGGAACCCTGAGGTATGGGATGAGAATGTAGCTTACTACCTTCTAAGGAAATCAGACCCGGAATTTTACCATGACCCGGTTGTGGAGCATGGTTTCTGCAGGGGAGAGGAACCATATAATTATGTAATAGAAGTGCTTGATCGCTATGAGCATTATAAAAATTTTTTGGAGGAGGGGGGCTGAAAACAGGACTCAGAGTATTCCTTTTTTGCTGATTACAGTAATTAGTTCGTGCAGTATCATGGCCGTTGCTCCCCAGATTACAAGACCGTTAAAATCATAGTATTTAACGTTCAGTATATCCTCCCTGATACGCATTGGTTTTTCCTTTACAATATTTCCATTGATAAAAATCTCCAGGGGAGCTTCTATAATTGATACTACTTCCTTTTTGTCCGGGTAAAAGTCAGGGTGTTTGTCAATATAAGCTACCACAGGTGTTACTACCGTATTGCTTACCGGTATGAAAAGATTTGTTAAGCGACCAAGTATAATAACTTCCTCGTCGCATACTCCTGTTTCTTCACATGCCTCCCTGAGAGCCGTTTCTTCCGGGCTTCGGTCATCTTCCTCCTTCTTGCCCCCGGGGAAAGATATTTGTCCGCTGTGCACACCCTGGTAGACGGGACGCTGAATAAAAACTATACTGAGAGAACCCTTACTGGGGTAAAGGAGTAGGAGAACCGCTGCCTTCCCGGAATCAGACTGCGGATTGCGCGGATAATTCCTGATCCTTCTGTCAGAGGAGGCCATCTCCCATTGTACTTCAGTTCCCGGCAGATTGCTTCCGAGGGCCTCTTTCAGCATACTTATTTCTTTACTGAAGTGCATATATCAAAGATTCTTAATTTTTTCCACTATCAGCCTTGCGTTTCTCTTATTTGAATAATACCTGTCCAGTAAATCCCTTCGTGATTCACTTTTTACTGTATCTGTTTGGTTACTGTGATAATGTTTTTTTATCAAATCGATAATTTCTCCCGGGTCATCGGATTTTTCACACAATGATTCAAGCCCGGTACCTTCTGCAACCATCGAATTGCAGATACAGGTTGATCCCATTGCCAGGGCATTAAGCAGTTTTATTTTCACCCCGGCGGGCGAGAAATTATAGAGTATGTTTATTCTTGCCCCAGATATCATCCTGTTCAAATCTTCCTGTTCAGGGTCAGGCACAAGCCTAATATTATCATGTCTTGCACATTTCAATGCAAGGTTCTGACCGGGGCTCTTGCCTGCTATGATTACCGGGAGATCAATTTTACTGAATACAGTGTCAATCAGGTAAGCAGCAGATCTGTGATTATCATTTACTGATAGGTTACCGTGATACAATATATAATTGCCTTTTGTGCTATCTGCATTGTTCAGGCGCGGCTCATGGAAGGGAAAGAGTGTTGCTGCCGCACCATATTGAAGGAAATATTCTGTGTCCGATGGTTTTATTGCCATTATATACGAAGCATGCCTTAATATTTTCTCGTATTTTTTTAGTTTTTGTGCCTCCTGTGAATAGTACAATTTGCGGTTAAGGTTTGTCTCATATTTTGCCAGGTACCTGTAATAAATATGCTCTATATTGTGTGTTCTGACGATCCTGATCCTGTTTCTTAATCTTTCATGGTTAAGGAATGCCGTGGTATGCAGGCCTTCAAAGATTATGGGATAGTCGTTTTTACAAAGATTTTGCAGAAGTTCAGGGTTATTCCTGGAAATTACAATAAAAGGAAGGAAGCTGATTACATTACCAGGCTTCATATTCCTTTTATAATAGTAAACCTCATCACAAATTTCATTGAGTTCATCCGGAATAAGCCTGTCCTTGTAGTAGCAATGGAGTATAATTTTCACTCCCTGGTCAGCCAGTGCAGCGATACGATAATAAACATCAATGATACCACCGTAGTCCGGAGGATAGGGTATATCGAAAGAAACAATATTCAGGCTTCTCATACCACAAATATAATCATGTGATACCTGCCGTGCAGCATTTGAGAGAGAATATTTCTTTGCAGGATATTACTTTCTGAATTTTCTTACAAATTCTTCCACTTCATTGACTCCTCCCTGGTAAACCAGGTAGCCGTTATATGGCTCTCTTTCAGTTATTTCGTCGCATACGGGTGTGAGCATTATCTCCTTAACCTTTTCGGGATCATTTGTCTGGCCAAGTGCCCAGCCCAGTTTAACCCAGGCCACTTCAGGCAGCATGTTGCCAAGCGGTACAACTCCCTTGGCCATCATGTCGCGGCCTGTCTCATAAACCATCATATGTACATATCCCCAAATGGTTTGCAGTGTCATAAACACGGCTACCCCTTTGTCTCTTGCTCTCTCCAGGGCTGGGTACAGTTCCCTGTTAACATGTCCCAGGCCGGTACCCACAATGATTATACCTTTATAGCCCTGGTCCACAAGGCTATCGAGCACATCAGGTTTCATATGAGGGTAGTAATA
This sequence comes from Bacteroidales bacterium, assembly GCA_021738535.1. Classification (GTDB taxonomy): domain Bacteria; phylum Bacteroidota; class Bacteroidia; order Bacteroidales; family VadinHA17; genus UBA9300. Next base: position 181,634 of record JAIPBU010000002.1, read on the forward strand.
TAACATTGTAACCTTTTCATCGAAGAAAGGCATTATTTTTACCTTTTTGTCTTTACGGCGGGGGTTGTAATCCTTTTTTATATGACCTAGTCCGTTTCTTCTTACTGTTGCTGCGGGAGTGTCGCCAATTGTACGGAAAGTAGAGCGGTATGAACTGTGCATCTTCCTGACTCTTGTCCCCCTGTGCAGGAATCCATATTCATCTGAAGTGGGTCCGAACATACAAACCAGTACTTCTGCAATATCACCATGGCCTGCTGCATAGGAAGCATGTATTAGGTTAAGGGCTGCATCTGATGATGGCCGGTCGGATGATCTCTGTGAACCAACGAGAATAACCGGAACAGGCAGGTTCTGCACCATGAAAGACAATGCAGCAGCAGTATGATGAAGTGTATCAGTGCCATGACCAATAATAATACCGTTTGTCCCGTTCTCCACTTCTTTGCCTATTGCTTTGGCAAGTGTGATATACTGTTCAGGACCCATATTTTCACTGAAAACAGCAAATAGTTTTTCGGTGTTGATATTACATATATCAGCAAGTTCCGGAACGGCGCCGTAAAGTTCGCCGGGTGAGAATGCAGGAATCACTGCACCTGTCCGGTAGTCGAGTCTTGATGCAATGGTTCCGCCGGTGCCAAAGAGTTTAACGTTTGGCCTGTCGTCTGAATAGGGAAATTCCTTTTCCGGGATTTTGTAATTGGCTTTTTTAAATCCCGTCTCCTTCATTGTATTGATGGTTGTAATATTTATGCCTATATTATAACCGGTATCTATCTTGAGTACCAGGTGCATATCATCATCATTCTCTGCCCGTGGCAGGACTGTGCCCCTGAACACACCCCTGGTTGTTTCAATATATGCCTGGCCCCATACCCTGACATTGTATTTCTTAAGGGTCTCAAGTGCCCTGCCCCTGTAGCCCTGGAAAATCTGATCAGTCATCTCCCTTTATTCTTTGTTCAATTTTTTGTCTTAATTCGCTTAAATTAATATTGCCCACGGCCTGCTTCCTGACCTGGCCCATCAGCCAGTTGGTTGCGCAGTCATTATTCTTTGATTTTTTCTCTTCCGTGAATTTTTCAAACAGAAAATCAATGGGTGCTATGATATCATTGCTTTTCTTCTTCCTGAAATTTATCGTGGTCAGAATTGATTCATGCCTCATTTTAGGGTGTTCATACAAAACTTTCAGCATTGGATCAGCAATCTCAAATTCAAGTCCCCTGGAATGCAGAAAACCAAAAAGTTTGTAGATGATATTGTGGTTGAAGTTCTTATGAGCCTTCATCCTGCCTTCGATATTCTTAAACCTGTGGCCCAGGAAGGTTCCGATTCTTTTTGGTTCAAATCCAAAATCATTTGATATTGAAACAATAAGAGGATAGAGGTTTTTACTGAGTATGTATTTGTATGTATCTTCCGGAATACCCCACTTCCTCATTTTCTTTATCCTGTCAGCAACAGATTCAGGCAGACGTGACCTGATTTCTTCAATTGTATCATCTTTTAAAGGGATAGGAGCTGAATCCGTATCAGGATACATCCTGTCTTTTCCGGGTAATACCCTTTCAAATATTGTTGTTCCATCAGGAAAGGACTTACGTGTTTCATTGGGAACACCTTCGAGTGCCAGTTGTATCCTTTCCTCAACTGTTTCAAGAGCTGTGGGAATATCATCTTCAGGTCCCCATAGCAACATGAGGGCATCATCATCCGATGCTTCAGTAAAGTCCGAAATCTTTTTCCAGTAATCCGGCGGCAGAAAGGCTTCAATCTCCTCTGAATGGGTCATATTCGGCTTCTCTATACATGCTATTACCTTAAGCCTGTCGCTGATCTCGTCGGCAAAAACCTTACCGGGCTGTGTGAAATGAGACAATATTGAATGGCATCCCGGCAATTTTATGGCGTAAACATGCATATTTGCATCAAAGGCCTTCTTTACCGGGTCAGAAATAAGATCGCTGTTGTTGAGACTTACCTGCCTGTAAGAAATTTTGTATTTGTCAGCATCCTTAATACGTAAGTTTAATTTTTCCCGGATATGCAGCAGGGCATATTGTCTGAACGCTTCATTATGTGAAAGCAATGGTATCCATTTATTATGAGCAACACCTTTCACCTCAACCCTGCTTCCTCCTTCGCAGCTGACGTTAACGTCTTCCCTGCCTGCTCCAATACCCGTGCGCACCTTCCCCGTGCTGCGGTTAAGGAACCTTATGTATTCTGCAGCTTCTGCAAGCTCCCAGGGTGTGAACATATCAGGATAGGTGACAGTTTCAATAAGGGGCATGCCCAGTCGGTCGGTCTTGAATATGCGTGTATGACCAACATCGGATATCTCACGGCACGAATCCTCTTCAATGCTTAGCTGAATGAGTCTTACCTTCTTATTACTTAACTCTATTTCACCCTCTACACCCAGGATGGCTGTTCGCTGAAATCCTGTAGGGATGCTCCCGTCAAGATATTGCTTACGTGTGATATGTACTTCTCCTACTATGTTTAGTTTGCAAAGAAGCGAGATCTCAAGAGCAATGTCAAGAGCTTCCCTGTCTAAAGGAAAGGGAGGGGTGTCATCAACCTCGTAGGTGCATGCATTGTCATTATTAAGCCGGTAGACTATTTCTTTACGCGTTTTGAACTCCATCAGGGCGGTACCGTCGTATTCACCCAGCTCGCTGAGTGTGGGCCTCATATGCCTTATCACTTCAGCATCATAATCATCGCTGTCATGGTAAATGCCCGCCGGGCAACGGCAGAATAATTTACTTGCTGTGTCAAGTTGCTGGTGTACTTCCAGACCCGACTTAAAACCTATTCTCTTATAATCCTTCTCCGTAGCATCTGACAGAGGTACATAACCTATCTTTTTACGGGTGGATTCATAATTTCTCTTTGGACTAAATCTCCTCATCGTCGTATAAATAATTGACCAATTTATTGAAGAATGCTGAGATATCAAATTCAGGCATAAATGAGGCCCTTCATATGATTTAATAAATTATATAAAATGGTGGTCAGCAGGTGAAAATATCTCAGAAAGTAATACTGAAATGATAAATTATTAAAGATTCCGGCCTGAAATAAAAAAATGAAAAAAAGACAATTAGTATAATATTATTATCCGGGAATCCTCATATTGTCAGACTTAATCAAATTTTATGGCTTTGACGGGCGATATGGCAGCTACCATCCTGGATGGGATAAGTAGTACGGAAATTATTATCATTATAGTCCCCAGGTTAAGGGCAAGAGCATGTAGAATATCAATATTTACCGGGACAGTGGTAAGGTAGTATGAAGAGGGATCAAGGTTAATCAGCTCAAATCTTTTTTGCAGGTATGCCAGCCCGTAGCCTGTTAAATTGCCCCATAAGAGCCCGGAAATAATAATATAGACTGATTGATTAAGGAATATCTTCCGGATCAAACTGTTATCCGCTCCCATTGCTTTGAGGACTCCTATCATATTGGTTTTTTCCAGTATCAGTATCAGCAGTCCCGAGATCATTGTAAAAGCCGATACAAGCAGCATCAGTATTACTATTACAATTACATTGGTATCCTGGAAGTTCAGCCAGTCAAGTATCTGAGGGTATTTGATTTTCAGATTTGTAACCTTAAGCTTTTCCTGGTCTTCACTGATCTTATAACCTATGGCATCTCTTACTACAAGCGACATAAAGTCTATATCATTAAAGTTATCAATGAAGATCTCAAAGCCGCTTACCAGGTTTTCCTCCCATCCGTTCAGCCTCCTGATGTGTTTAATATCGCCCAGGATATATACTTTGTCCATTGATTCAACACTCGTATCATAAATACCACTGACCGTGAATTTTCTCATCCTGGGCGGGTCCTGTACAAAGTACATTGCAAAACTGTCGCCAGTACCAAGGTTTAGCATGCCGGATAATGATTCCGAAATAATAACATCATCTGACCTGGCAGTGTTATTTAACGATGGAATACTTCCTTCTGTAAGGTTATTTTTGAAGAAGCTCCAGTCATAAGCGGAATTTACCCCTTTTAAAACAACCCCCTGTATGTTCTCTCCTGTTTTTATTATTCCTGCCTTGGTTGCAAAAACCTGGATATTATTTATTTTATTGTTGTCTGACAGGCGTTTAAGGAAGTCCTGGTCCTCAGATACCGGTGCAGTTTCATAGGAGTAGTTAGAGTCAAAATTGATTACCTGTATATGGCCGCTGAACCCGGCTACCTTGTCTCTTATCTCCTTCTTGAAACCCGTGAGTATGGAAAAGGCAAGTATCATTACCGCTATACTGAGTGCTATACCTGCAATCACTATCCTGTTAATGGGTCTTGAGAAGGTGGTGCCTTTTCTCCTTTCCCTTATCAGGCGTTTTGATATGAATAATCCGGTCTTCAAATGCTGAAACTTTTTCCAAAAATAGCAATAATATGAAGGTGAGGCAAAGGTAGCAGGAAGGATAATAGTAGTAGTATGGATTTAGGCTAAGGCTAAAGGAAGATAAAAGATACAAGTACAGAAGATACAAGTGGGTGATGCTTGTGTTTTATTTAGGTGCTTGTTTATGGAATTCGCAGATGCAGACAGGTGGTAATGCCTTGACACTCCCTGCCTTAACACCCCCCTACCTTAACACCCCTACCTTGACTCCCTCGCGAGGGGGAGAATAGAAATAGCCCCGGTACCACCCGGGGATTAGGCCGGTGGGCGGGGATACCACCCTGGGATTGGATCACGCGGCGGGTGTACCACCCCCAGTCGCTTTATTGCTACGTTTTCGCTAATCTGGTGGATTTTTTATATTTTTCATGAAAATTAGCGCTATGAAATTTGTTATTTCACTGTTTTTATCGTCTCTTTTTTTGCTATCGTGTGCTGGGAAGGAGGAAGAACCTACCCCGGCAGCATTTTATTTTGATGATTATGAGCATCTGATCAGTAACAGCCAGCTTGGTATTGTGGGTAATCACACATCTATGGTGGGTGATGTTCATCTTGTTGATACACTTCTTGGCAGGGGACATACAATAGCAAAAATATTTGGTCCTGAACATGGGTTCTGGGGAGCAGGTAATGCAGGTTCACGTATAATTGATGAAAAGCACCCTGTTCATGATATTGATATAATAAGTCTTTACGGGAAGAAGAAAAAACCTGATTCTTCAGATATGGATGGAATTGACATCATGATTTTTGATATCCAGGATGTCGGGGTACGCTTCTATACTTACATTTCAACCCTCCAGTATGTAATGGAGGCGTGCGCGGAGAATGATGTCAGACTCATCGTTCTTGACAGACCCAATCCCAATGGCTTTTATGTTGACGGACCTGTTCTTGATACTGCTTATAAATCATTCGTAGGGCTGACACCAATCCCTGTTGTTCATGGTATGACAGTAGGTGAATATGCCCTGATGCTTAATGGGGAGGGCTGGCTGGAAAATGGTGTGGAATGTGACCTTGAAGTTATTAAATGTGGTAATTACAGCCATGATTCATATTATAACCTGCCGGTGTCCCCGTCACCAAACCTGCCCAACATGAATTCAGTTTACCTTTATCCTTCTCTATGTTTTTTTGAAGGAACAGTACTTAGCTGCGGCCGTGGAACAGGCAGCCCGTTCCAGCTCTTCGGTCATCCTGAAATGCCTGACCGTGGTTTCAGCTTTGTTCCCGGGCCAAACGAAGGTTCTTCAGACCCTCGTTTTAACGGCGTGGAATGCTATGGTGTTGACCTGAGACAAGCTGCAGGTAAGGGTATTGTCCCGGCACCACGCTTACAGCTTAAATGGATTATCGATGCATATAATGACTTTCCCGTGAAAGAGAATTTTTTTAATTCATATTTTACTCTCCTGGCAGGAAATGAAAGCCTTGAAGAAAAGATTATTTCAGGCATGAGTGAAGAAGAAATCCGGGCTTCCTGGAAGAAAGACCTTGATGAATTCAGATTAATCCGGGATAATTACCTCTTATATGAATGATGAATTAACCGGGATGCATTGTCAATCACTTTGTTTTGCCGGGATAAACCTTTAGTGCTTCGGCAAGGGCTTCCATTGCATTTTTAAGATCGCCGGTATTTAATACGTATGCTATCCTTACTTCATTTTTTCCCAGTCCGGGAGTTGAATAGAAGCCTGAAGCAGGGGCCAGCATGACTGTCTGGTTTTTATATTCAAACTCTTCAAGCAGCCACTGTGAAAATTTATCTGCATCATCAACCGGAAGTTTTACCGTACTGTAAAAAGCACCTTTGGGTTTAGGGCAATATACCCCCGGCATTTTGTTGAGTGCTTCCACCATGAAGTCACGCCTGGCAATATATTCATTATAAACATCATCAAAATATTCCTGTGGTGTATCAATTGATGCTTCTCCGACAATTTGTCCCAGTCCTGGAGGGCTCAGACGGGCCTGGGCAAATTTCATTGCGGTATCAAGTACTTCCCTGTTCCTGGTTACCAGGGCACCTATTCTTACACCGCACTCACTGTATCTTTTTGATACTGAATCCATCAGTATTACATTCTCTGATGTGCCTTCCAGGTGCATGGCAGAGAAATGTTTCTCCCCGTCATAGCAGAACTCGCGGTAAACCTCATCTGAAAAGAGATAAAGATCATGTTTGAGGATAATTTCGCGAAGCTGGAGCATTTCTTCCTTTGTATAAAGATAACCGGTTGGGTTGTTAGGATTACAAATGATAATCCCTTTTGTACGTTCAGTGATCTTTTTTTCAATCTCATTTATGGGAGGAAGGGCAAAGTCTTCTTCAATCTTTGATGTAACTGCCACGATCTTGACGCCTGCTGCAGTTGCAAAACCATTATAATTGGCATAGAAAGGTTCAGGTGCAATAACTTCATCACCCGGGTTAAGACAGGTCATAAAGCTAAAGAGCACAGCCTCTGATCCGCCCGTTGTTACAATTATCTCAGTGTGATCAACATCAATTCCAAGTCCCTGGTAATAACCGGCAAGCTTCCTGCGGTACGATTCATTACCGGCAGAATGACTGTAGACTATGACTTTTTCCTGCATATTTCTCAGAGCATCCAGGGCAAGCTCAGGTGTTGGTATATCAGGCTGGCCTATATTCAGATGATATACTTTTCGTCCTTTTCTTTTTGCTTCTTCCGCGTAAGGAACAAGTTTTCTTATTGGTGAGGCAGGCATCGACCTGCCTTTTTCTGATATCCGTGGCATAAGCTGATTTTTATTATGGGTTCAATTGCACAAATTTATATTTATAAAATTTAAAAAGGAAGATAAAAGATAAAAGTAAAAAGTAAAAAGTAAAAAGTAAAAAGTAAAAAGTAAAAAGTAATGTACTAATCCCTATAAAACTGTACTAATCCCTATAAAACTGGACTAATTTCCTTTGTTTTTACTACTGATGATTCAAAGATATTAGATTCGTTTAATTCAAGCAATTCTTCAGGGTAAACACCAGCTTTGATTAATGAAGCTGGTGTTTCCCTGAAGA
>JAIPBU010000047.1 GCA_021738535.1 Bacteroidales bacterium
CTCGTGGTGACTTTACCACAATGTTGGCAAGTAAATGTACGGGGCATGATCTTTCTTTTTCAAACCCCTAAAGATGGGAATATTTAGGTGGTACCGGTTTTTACCCATAGGTGGGTACGGTTGAAGCCCATGTTAAAAATCCAGAACTCATTAAAGAACAATGTCCATAAAACAGAACAAGAAAGACAAAATGAAATGAAGCTTCCTTTTCATCAGAATATAAGAGGCAAAGAGAATTATAAATAATCAAAACTTAAACTTATAAAGTACATGAATCAAACAGCAACAATGCAGAAATTAGAAGAGATGCGCCTGAAGGGGTTTTCCAGGGTCTATCGGGAAATGCAGGAATCAGGAATGAACAAAGACTTTACAATAGACGAAGTCATTGCCCATCTTGTACAGGCAGAGTGGGATGACAGGTACAATCGGCGTCTGGAGAGACTTATAAAAAACGCAAAGTTCAGATACCAGGCAAGCATGGAACAGGTGGATTACATTGAAAAAAGAAATCTGGATAAGACTCAAATGCTACGTTTATCAACCTGTGAATGGATAAAAAGAAAACAGAGCATAATTATATCAGGATCAACAGGACTGGGAAAAAGCTTTTTAGCTTCAGCCCTAGGCCATCAAGCCTGTCAACAGGGTTACAAAGTATACTATCGAAACTGCTCAAAACTCTTCGATCAACTTAAAATGGCTAAAGCAGATGGTAGTTATATCAATGAAATTAACCGAATAGAAAAACTGGATCTGCTGATCCTTGATGACTTTGGGCTTAAACCACTGGATAACAATCAAAGAATAATCTTACTGGAATTACTTGAAGACCGGCATGGAAAAAGATCAACCATCATTACTTCACAATTACCTGTAAAAAACTGGTATGATGTTATTGGAGAACCGACAATCGCAGATGCGATCCTGGACAGATTAGTCCACAGTTCTTATAGAATCGAGCTTGATGGAGACACATTAAGAAAGAAATATAAAAATGATTAATTTTATAAAATAATAAGACGAAAATGAATGATGTAATAAGTGTCCGTTTTCGTCGGGATCAGGTGTCCGTTTATAACGGGAACAACTGTCCGCTTTCAGCGGGATTTAGTGTCCGAAATCGCAGGAATATGCACGTAGCATCGGGAATCGTGAATTAATCGTTTATTTTACAGGCCAGGCTTGTTATTCTTGCGTTGAATCACTATTACTTTTACTAATTGAAGAGTATGGTCTGGAAAATAGTATATCGGTTCTTGTAGACAATCCTCAAAAAGAGGAGCTTGTGGTTAGTATTAATGATGGGTTTCAGACAAATATTATGCAATTTACAAATTCTGAGAATGTATTAAGTCCTATTGATAATGTTCTACTTATGGAGATTATTAATGGAAAAGTTGGTCATATCTTAGAGTACAAACCTGAAGAAAAGCATATATTTAAAGAGTACTTTGAATACTTTATTTTCTCAGATTTTTGCTCTGAATAATAGGCACTGGCCATTAAAATTTTCACACCCATTCTGCTCCATTTCATTCCGCAAAAAGAGTGTTCAATTTCTGCCAAGAATATGCTTTCTTTGCCTTCCCTCCCATTTACTTTCTGCCTTTAATATAGGTATGACTCAGCAGAAACTCTCGGAGAATCAACCCTAAGCTATATTAACATAATGCAATTCATTATAGGAATATTGCACATACCTATAATTTGCCATTATGTTAAATAAAACTCCCAACGCGCTTTTATTATTTTACAGTTCGCAAAAGTTTATCAAATGCTTTCCGCATTTTCAAACACTTGCTCCATTCTCTTGGAATGTTAGGTCTTGTAATTCACAAAAATAATCTATGAGTTTTTTTAATATACTCAATCTTGTCAGGATCGATTTCATACTCTTTTGCTAGTGATGGCCATTTAGAGACAGATTCAACTACTTGTTCGATTATTTCTTTTGGTTTCCTAATATTTTGAACCTTAGCAAAATTGAGTATATCCCTGGTATTAAAGTTGTCTCGCTTACCATTAACTGTCATCTGATGTTCACTTGTCCAATCTCCTTTTGGATTATAAGACCAGCATACATCAAATGCTGGTGCAAGTCTCCATTCACCGTCTTTTTCAAGCAAGAAAGAAATGTTTTTCGTGTGATCATCCTGATTTCTTGCGACTATATTAAATATCATTCTTCTGAATAGCTGATCATAATCCGAATAAGGAAGTCCAATATCTCTCATTTCAGCCAATGCTCCTTCATATGAATACATTCCAGCTTTCAGATAATCATAATGAGCAATTGCACATAGAGACTGGGTGTGGATCTTAATTCCATTCTTTCTATCGAATCTTTTTGTAATAAAATGAGATCTGTTATTTTCATGTATTAAATCACAAAACGACATATTTATACCACAATCTTTTGCCAGAAGGTGATATACCATCTCTATCTTTCCATAGCCTGCAGGATCGCTTAAACCTCCTTTTTTTACTCCATCGAATTTAAGTATGAATTGTTCAAAATCATCCGGCACTCCAAGCTGGCCTGACCGTATCTCTCCGGTTTTTCTGTTATAGGCTATGATGGCTTTTGGCCTCTGCCCCCCTGCGGATGTTCCAATTGTAATTAGTTCTGCAAAAGCCTGCTCCTCATTCTCATTCAGATTAACCGAAAAGCTTCTTCTTTCATCAAGGACCTTATCAACAAGGTTTATCAGGTTATCCAGTTCGATGTCCTTACCTTCTGATCGAGGTGTATAGTTAGATGGATAGTATTCCAGGGCCCCCATTCCTCTTTCACTTATATAGCTAAGTTTCTCAACGGGAGTAAATGATTTGACATCCCTTCCCTGGGTTTCCAACCATGCTTTTATAAGCTGATTTCCAAATGCATCTGGTAAAGAATCAGACAGTAGTCCTGGTAAGCCATTGTAAGTTCCAAAATTCAAATTCGGAAACTCAAATATCCTTTGTCCCCGTTGAATATCATCCAAAGGCATTGTCAGTGGAGCTAAATCAATGCCTTTCTGAATGAAATCAGGTAGCAACTCGAAAGTGGCATATTGCTTGTCTGGATTCCAGGACACTACACCAACATCCATATCCCAAATGCTAACGTTAACTGTGATCATTGTTACTCTTGCGTTTAGATGCTCTTTCCCTTGATTTCCCTTCAAGCTTTTGTAGTTCAATTGGACTAATTCCTGGATCAATAATGAAACTATCTAATGCATCCAGTTGTTTTAAAGCCCTAAGAACCTGGATTATAGTTTTAAGTGTTGCATATGAGCCATATTCAAGCTTTTGTAAAGTACTAATCCCAATTCCAGCCCTTGATGCCAGCTCTTCCTGCGAATAGTTCTTTAGCAATCTCTGCTTCTTTATTCTTGTTCCAATCTCTTTGACAATGGCAGTATCCGACATTCTTTTCCAATTCATAACACCTCCATAAATATGTATTATACGTGTTATATGTGCCTAAAGCATACTAATTAATGTGTTGGCAATATACCAATAATTATAATAGAAAGCAAATAGTCAGCAACTTTATAGCATAATATAATATGTATTATTACATAAAATACTACCTATTACATACTATACTATGTGTTGTGTATTATATTCCACGCCCATTTCGTTCTCTTCGATCGTAAATAGAGTGTTCACATAATGCTCCAATGAAGTTTTCATTTGCCCTCCCTCCTATTATCTGCGTGCCTTTATGACCGGAAAGAATAAATAGCCAGGCCAGTGCCATCAACCCTAAGCTATTCAACCCCGAGTGCTTCGCTACGGGGCAGTCCCCAATACGCTTCGCTACGGGGCAGGGCATAATGTAATTCATTATAGGCAAATTATCCGGCAAATTGCTTATTCGGTGTTAGCCGGTCCCCGGGTGGTACACCCGCCGCAATGGCCTAACCCCCGGGTGGTACACCCGCCGCAATGGCCTAACCCCCGGGTGGTACCGGGGCTATTTCTATTCACCCCCGTCCGGGGGTGTCAAGGTAGGGGTGTTAAGGTAATCCCCATATATAACGAACCTTAGCCTTAGCCTTAGCCTTAGACTTAGACTAGAACCTTCACTATTTAACAAATAATTTCCCTGCTTTTACACACTTAAATTCTGAGTAACTTTATAATGAAATCAATTTATTCGTAAGTATGACAGGTGAAACTAAATACAGGGTTTGCTACGGAGATACCGACCAAATGGGGGTAGTATATTCCTGTATTTTTATCCCGGGCTGAAGAATCACTTCTTTGGAAACCAGGGGAAGAAGGAATTAGTTCTCCTGATGTATTCACGGTACTGCGGTTTGGAGTCTTTTAATGATTTCTCGAGCAGGGAGACACCCGATACCTTAAGGAGAAGGAATGTCATAACTACCGAGCCAATAATATGCCAGTAGGCTCCGGCCGCAATACTTATGACAGCATATGACCACCATACCGTGGTGTCGCCAAAATAATTCGGGTGACGTGTATATTTCCAGAATCCTGTATCCAGTACCCTGCCCTTGTTTCGTGCATCTTTTTTAAAACGTGCCAGTTGATAATCACCTCCCGATTCAAAAACAAATCCTATAAGCCAGAGTACAATACCTGCATAGTCAAGAAAGTTAAGTGTACCCGGATCATTGTTCGTATTTATCCCGTAAAGCGGCAGTGAAACAATCAGAACAAGTGCGCCCTGGAGCAGGAATGTCTGAAAATAGCTGAACCACCAGTACCTGTCAGCGCCATATTTCCTCCTGAATTCCCGGTACCTGAAATCCTCTCCTTTGCCCCAGTTCCTGATGAAAAGATACACTGTTAGTCTTAGTCCCCATAAGCTGACAAGTATTAGAATTAATATCTTCCTGGGATTAAGATCGCCTGCTGTAAATACAAAGTATGCATTGACAATTACAAAGCTGAAACCCCAGAAAAGGTCAACGATACTCACATTTTTTAAGAGTATACTCACCAGCCATAGTAAGGTCATAAATCCCCAGATAAGTAAGGCAGCCTGAAGAAAAACACTCATAAGCCCGTAACTATTAATTTTTAAACATCAGCGAAACAGCCACTGCACCTTTGCCTGCGTGCATACCGATCACCGGGGAGATATTGACCACCGAGACGGCCTGCCTGCCTGTTATTTTTTTCATCTCACTTTCTGCTTCCTTTGCACCTTCATTATTGTCAGCATGCAATATAGCATAGTTCCAGATAGCTTTACCCTCACCTATATTTCTTATATGCCTGAAGACCTTTCCAATGCTGGCAGCCTGGCTGAAAGTCTTGCCAAAAAGAATTGATTTACCATCTTTATCCATTGATATAACAGGATTTAAACCAAGTGCTTTTGCAAGCAATCCCTTTGGTTTGGAAACCCGTCCTCCTCTGATCATATATTTCAGGTTTCTGACACTGACAAATATTTTAGATTGGTCCAGATCATTTTCAACAGAATGAACAATCTGGTCAAGGGGCATTCCTTTTTCAATTTCCTGTGCAGCTTTCAGCACTATAAGACCAAGACCTCCTGATATGTTCTTTGAGTCTATTACATGTACCGGCTTTCCAAACTCCTTTTCAATACGCTGACCTGCCTTTTTACTGTTCATATAAGTCCCGCTGAACTTCCCGGTAAGGTGAATTGCCAATATTGCGTCGTAGTGAGATGCCAGGTGCGAATACAGGTTGGTAAAAGCCTGTTCATTTATCTGGGATGTCCTGGGAAACTCTTCAGAAGTTTCAAGCCGTTCATAAAATTGTTCCGGCTGGATGGTTACCTTGTCGAGGTAATGATTATCCCCGAAATTCAGATTTATAGGTACTACATTTACCTGGTAGCGGTCAATCAGGTCCATAGGCAGGTCACAGGTAGAATCGGTTACAAGAGCTATGTTCCATTTTCTTTTAAACGCCGTTTCCTGTTGCCTGACCATATCATCCACTTTCTGATAGCTTATTAAACCGTAGTCTTTAAGCTCGTGGAAAAGCTCTGCAGGAGTATTGGTGTGAACATGCATGCGGCATATGCTGTCTGAGCCTGCAACAACTATTGAATCCCCTCTTTTCTCAAGAATATTTTGGAATTCTTTTTTACTTATGGTCAGGTTCTTAATTACTGCCTCGGTGCAATAACGAAAATCTATTTCTTCATCAGAGATTTCTTCAGTATGGATCAGGGAAATAGCAGGTTCCTGTTCGCTCACAAGACTGCGAATATTTCTGTCTTTTATAAAATCAATTATCCCCTTTATAAAAAGTACAAATCCTTTTGCGCCTGCATCTACAAACCCTGTTTTATTGAGTTCTTTAAGTTTAGCAGTTGTGCCTGCCAGTGATTTTTCCAGAACTGTAAGTGAATCAATTATGATACTCTCGAAATTATGAACAGACTCTTTTTTACTGTTCAGGAATTCTGACCATTCCTTAATAACAGTCAGCATTGTACCCTCCATTGGTTTGGCAATAGCCTCGTAAATATAGGGTATTGATCTTTTCACGGTTTCAGCAAACTCAGGTAAGGTGATTATAGATTTGTCCCTCGTTTCACGGCCCAGTCCATGCAGAAACTGTGCAAAGATAACTCCTGAATTACCCCTTGCTCCCATTAATGAAGCATGGCCAATATTATTAACCATGGTTTCATAGGATTTATGCGGCTTGATGCTGTCAATAACAGAACGGATAGTGGAGGCAAGGTTTGATCCGGTGTCCTTATCATTCACAGGAAAGACATTTATCCTGTTAAGCTCAACCTGGTTTTGCAGTATCTGTCTGCCTCCAGCAATAAAAGCATAGTACAGGAATTTACCATTTATATGAGGCGCTGTAATATTGTTATTTTCTTCTATGTAATCCATTTAACTATATAAAATCCGGATAAAGAGACCAATGCAGTAAGCACTGAGCCCCAGATAATATCAATAATAACTATAGGCAGCGGCCAGCCTTTGAGAGTTGCCAGGTTGGTCATATCATAGGTGGCATAGGTAAAAAAGCCAAATAAAGCGCCCAGAAGGATTGCATTGGACACAGAATCTTTGTTGACCGCCGGGTATATAGCAAATATTGAAACCCCAATCACGAAAATAAAGTAGAATACAAAGGCAGCAGGCCAGTTGACCTTATCGGACAAAAAATCACCAAGGTATTTACTGTAAAGTTTTTTAGCAATTAAACCAAGCCACAGCATGTCAATAGCCAGGAAGACAATGAATGTGAGAAGGTAAGCTAGTATAAGTGATTTTATGCTCATTATTAATATTACTTAAGATATTTACAATTTCAGGCTGCAATTGTTCATTTAATAAAAAAATTAAGGTATTACAAGATAAGTAAAATGGAGAATAATCTTCAATAGCTACGCACTAATCTCAAATTGCAGGCCTTTGCCTGTAAATACAGCTTTAGAAAAATCCGGCTAAAGACGAATGACTAAAGACTAAAGGACAATCACTTCTGAAATCTTAAATCGTTAACCTATATTCTTAATTTCCACCCTCTTAATCACAACTCAACAACCTGGTTGGCAACTGATATTAAATACGGATTGTGCTCAATAAACATTACCGTGTGTCCTTCATCAACAAGCCTGTTAAACACACTGATTAATTTATCTATGTCAGGGTAAAAAAGTCCTGTTGCAGGCTCATCAAGCATATACAGCGTCTTTTCACCCTTTCCTTCCAGGAGTTTTAAGGATAAATTCAGTCGCTGCGACTCGCCCGCGGAAAGCGTTTCAATTCTCTGTCCCAGCACCAAATGACCCAGTCCTGTTTCAATTAACTGTTTCAGTGTATTATTAAACATTTCTCCCTTTCTTTCTGTGATATTATTAAACCGACTATATGCTTCATATACTGTTAATTGCAGTGAGTCGGCAATATTAAGGTCTTTATCCCTGACATGCAGAACCTTATCGTTATAACGCCTTCCTTTACACCTGTAACAGTCATTCCACACATCATCCATAAAGTCCATACTGACCTTCAACCTTCCTGCTCCCTTACAGACAGGGCACCTTCCCTCCTTCCCGGTATATGAAAATGCGCTCTTTTTAAGTGAATGCTTCTTTGCATCTTCAAGCGAGGCATAATGACTTGTTAAATTATCAAGCAGTCCGCTGTACGATGCCAGGGTGCTGTTAATATTTCCCCTTATTGCCCTGTCTCCTAATGTAATATACTGGTTAAACCCTGCGTTTTCCCGGTAAGAGCGGCAATTAACGGCCCTGTTTTGTTTCAGGCTTGGTGCAAGCACATGGTGCATAAGTGTTGATTTGCCGGCACCTGAAACGCCGGTAATTGCAATAATGCCACCGGCACTGAAACTGAAATCACGGTTAACAAGGTTATGCTTGTTAACTCCTTTTAGCCCGAAGGCATCTTTTTTAAGTTTCCTGCTGACTGGCCCTGGGAGTTTATTATCAGTAATATAGCCCGGCGTAATTGCTTTTTTTGACCTGATAAAGCTGTCATATGGCCCCTCTTCCACTATACAGCCTCCCTCCTTTCCTGAACCGGGTCCCATCTCGATAATATTATCTGCTTTAGATATCACCTCACGATCCTGCTCAACAACAACAAGCGTATTTCCTTTATTTTTAATATCTTCCAGCACCGCCATCAGCTTACTGATATCCTTCTGATGAAGCCCTGCAGTGGGTTCATCAAGTATAAAAGTCATACCAGTTAATGCACCTGAGAGCTGTTGTGCCAGTCTTAAGCGCTGACCTTCCCCGCCTGACAGGGTAGATGATCGCCTGTTTATGGCAATATGTCCCAGTCCAAGCATCTGCATGTGTTGTAGCATTGGACTGATAATATCATATATTGACCCGGTGATCATTGACACTGTTCCTGTACCGGCAGCAAGCTTACTGAACCAATGCCTTGTTTCATCGGCTGAGAATCCCGATAGTTCTGCAATATTGACGCCGTCTGCCCTTATTTTTAAAGCTTCATGTTTAAGCCTTGCCCCCTTGCATACCGGGCATTCTTTCTCATGCAGGAGGTTTCTTATTTCTGCCAGGTTCTTATTATGCAATCGCCTGTGATATTCATCCTCAATAAGGCGTGAAAATCCTTTCCATTCACCGGATATCTCCTTTGATCCGCTGCTGGTCCTGCTTTTAAATTTCCATATAGTTGACCAGATCCTGTCGCCTGTACCATTAAAAACAACATCCAGTTGTTCATCTGTATAATTTTCGAGTGGCTGTCCGGTATCTATACCGTAGTGTTTTCCTGCTTCCTTCAATATTGCTGCAAACTGGCTGGAGGGGTTGCCGTAATATTTTATCGTGGTATTACCTGTAAAAGCACCTTCCTCAATGGATAGCCCATTGTCTTTAACGAGTTTGCCAGGGTCTGCCTTCAATATCACCCCCAGTCCAGAACAGTTCCTGCAGGCCCCTGATTCATGGTTAAATAAAAAATTGCGGCCCCTCATCTTTAATCCTTTCAATTGGGCGATCCTCGAAAAAAGGTAGCGGTATTTTTCATAAATGCCTGTCATGGTTCCAACGGTAGACCTGGGGGACATGGGCAGGTTTTTCCTGTTAACTGCTACAGACGGGGTAAGATTTTCAAAGCTTTCAGCCACGGCATGATTTGCCTGTTTGATATAGCTTCTTGAGAATACGCTCATACTCTCAGTAAACCTGGACTGTGCTTCGGCATAGATTGTATCAAAGGCAAGTGATGATTTACCGCTTCCTGAGATTCCTGTTATTACGGTAATACTGTCCAGGGGGATTTTTGTATCTATGTTCTTAAGATTGTTTGTCCCGGCTCCTTTAATGTTTATAGATTTCTGCCCTTTAACTTCTTTACCGGTATATACCGGAAAATTATCAAAATACTTTACCGTAACTGAATCCTTGCTTTCCAGTAAAGCTGCAACACTTCCCTCAAATATAAGTTTACCACCACGGGTACCACTACCCGGTCCCAGTTCAATTATATGATCTGCTGACCTTATAAATTGTTCCTGGTACTCGATAGCAACTATTGTATTACCTTTTTCTGCCAGTCTCCTTAACGCTCTGACAAGCACTTCTGTGTCCCCGTAATGCAAACCGGTTGTCGGTTCATCCATTATTATCCATGTGCCGGGAGAGACCTTCTTTGACAGTGCTGATGCCAGTTTTATTCTTTGTGCCTCACCACCTGACAGCGTTGTGGATGATTGTCCGAGCTTCAGGTATCCCAGTCCCAGCGATTGCATAACAACAAGGAAGTTCAGGATTTTTTTCTCCTCACCAAGAAACTCAGATGCCTGGTTTATGCTCAGGTCATAAATACCTGCAATGCTCTTTCCCTTATACTTAATTTCAAGGGTATCATCGTTGAACCGGAGGCCGTCACATTCATCGCACACAATGTCTATCTTACCCATATAATGCATCCCAAGCTGTATCTTCCCGGCACCTTCACATTTTTCACACCGTCCTCCCCTGTTGTTAAATGAGAACCTGCCTTTTTTGTATCCCTTTCTTATGGCAGCTTCCTGTTTCGCAAAAAGATCGCGAATATGATCTGCCAGTCCGGTGTAAGTTGCGGGGTTACTCCTTGGAGTCCTGCCTATGGGCGACCTGTCTATACGGATAACTTTTTCCGGCACCGCTTCTATACAAGAATAGACGAGGCTGGATTTACCAGAACCGGGAACACCTGTAACCACGTTTATAGCAGATTTACGGATGTTTATACTAATATCTTTAAGATTATTGGCCTTACATCCTGCCAGTTTACAATACTCACCTTCAGTCTGTTGATCCGGGGTGTCATATTCTCCCCTGAGAGCATGTTTAGCAGGCGTTTCAATTTTATTATCAAGAAATTCTTTGAGCGGACCGTTATAAAGCACTTTCCCTCCACTTACTCCTGCCTCTGGTCCTGTTTCAATTATCCAGTCACAATTCCTTATCACGGCTGGATCATGTTCAACGATAAGGACTGTATTGCCCCTGCTTACAAGATGTTTCAATATACTGATCAACTGATTAACGTCACGTCCATGCATTCCAACAGATGGTTCATCCAGCACATAAAGAACCCTGGTAAGTGACGAAGAGAGCTGGTTTACCAGTCTTATTCGTTGTAATTCCCCACCTGACAGGGAGTTGGTGCTCCTTGACAGCTGCAGGTGCCCTGCTCCCAGTTTGTCTAACATTTCAAGCTGGCTGATTATTTTTCCGCAGATCTTGTTTTCAGCCTCATTATGAGGAGTAAAACCGGAAAATATTTTAAGCAATTCTGCCAGTTCGAGATTGCATAATTGATCAATGGTATATTGCCTGTATTTTACTGAGAGGGCCTTTTCATTAAGCCTGTTGCCAATACACCCCGAGCAGGTAACGGACTCAGTGTATCTGAGGATATTACGATTTCTGTCGCGTTTCAGTATATCCTCCATTATATTGACTATACCCTGGTAGTAACCATACTCCCGCGGCTTAGCCTTCAGGGCTTTCCATTTCAGTCGCGATTCAATGGTATGTTTTCCTTTCAGTACTTTTATCCTGTTGCTGCCATTGAGGATCACTTTTTTTTGCTCTTCTTCCAGTTCATTCCATGGAATGTCAACATTGAAGCCATGCTCACGGCAGACAGAGTCAAGAACGTCAATAGTTACCTGCGTATACATAATGTAACCTGTAGGCAAGGTTGGTGCAAGAGCACCTTCCCTGAGTGTTGAGGAAGGATTAGTTATAAGTTTATCCAGTGATATTTTCTCTTCCAGTCCCAGTCCTGAACAAACAGGGCAGGCACCTTCCGGGCTGTTAAAGGAAAACAGGCTTCTGGATAGCTTAATATTATTACCTGCCTTACCAAAGCGGGCAAAGAGAAGCCTGAGGTGATCATATATCTCAGAAACTGTTCCTACAGTCGACCTGGCAGAAGACCCCGGCTGTCTCTGTCCGATTGATATAACAGGGTAAAGACCTGATATTTCATCCGCATCGGGTTTTGATATCTGTCCCGCGAACTGCCGGGCGAAAGAGGGTATTGTTTCAAGGTACTGCCGTGATCCTTCTGCAGCTATGGTATCGAATGCCAGTGATGATTTTCCCGATCCTGATATGCCGGTAACTGCTACCAGTTTTCCATGTGGTATATCCAGGCTTATATTTTTCAGGTTATTTTCCCTGGCATTCCTGATATGTATATTTTCTGAAGAGCCTTTCATTCTGCAACTGTGATCAGGTTGCAAAAATAAGTAATTTGGGAGTATATGAAGCGGGCAAATGGCATAAGTTAAGCAGTTAAGGGAATACTGGAGTATTGGAGTATTGGATTATTGGAATACTGGAGTATTGGATTAATGGGTATTTTTAACAAGCAGTATACAAGTTATATTTTACTATCAGCCCTTTCCAACAATCCAACATTCCATTCATTTTTTCTTCATAATCTTATCAGCTGCCAGTCTGCCTGTGAGTATTGACATTGGTACGCCTGCCGGACTGTAGACCCACTGGCCGGCCTGGTAAATATTCGGTATGGGGGTATAAACAGACTTATCAGATTTCTGTATTTTATTTACAACAGGTACGGGCTCTGTAAATGACCATCCTACAATTGCTCCTTCTGAACTGCTAACCCTTTGTTTTATGCTTAGTGGTGAAAAAGAGAACTGCTTGATTATTTTATCCTTAAGCATAGGATACACTGATTCCGATATTACTTTTATTACCCTTTGCTCGATCTCAGCTTTGAATTCCTCATACCACCCAGCTTCCTCCACTTTGTGAAAAAGGTCGTATTCGGCCAGGAAGCTAATGATTACACCTGTCTGACCCTCCGGACACAAAGAGGGATCTTTCAGGCATGGAACAGATATTTCATAAGTATTTAAGGCAGTGAATTTATCAAGCCATAAAAGGATATCTTTCTTTTCAAGATTATCAAAATCCTCAATAAGCCTGTCCAGATCAGTTCTGTGCGTTTCGCCCAACCCCTCCTTTGAAGGGGTATAAAAGAAATGGCCATGTGCTATTTCCCTGAAACTGTCAGGCGGAGAATCAACTTCAATAAAAACTGTAAATACTGAATCGCCTCCCCTTTTATCCATTATCTCTTTTCCCTTATAATCAAATTTAGTCCTGATATCGCCGGGTAAATTATCAGTATCCGTAATCGTGTACAGGGTTTTCATATCAGCAGCCCAAACAAGATCATCATAGAAATACTCAGCTCCATTAAAATCTGTTATACTGTTGTTTACGGGATTTACCTTATTTATTACTGTACCTGTCAAAAGTTCTCCTCCGAATTCATACATTTTATCGCGAACAGCATCTGCCAGTTTTTTGACACCACCCAGGGGATAAAAATAATCCAGGTAAAGCGAGAAGTAGCTCATAGCAAAAAACGCAGGTGTATTCCTGAAGAAGTGCTGGGAAATAATATCCCTTAGTGAGGGATCCTTCACAATCTTCCCGAGGTAATCCTCCACCGGCATATTCATCCTGTTTATTTTACCTACTGTCATTAAAAACCTGGGTAGCCATGGTAATAGCTTTTGAAAGAGGAACTTTCTGTCTCCCGGAATATCTTTGAACACCGGGTTTTCAATACCATATAGTACATCCATGTGCTTCATTATCCTTTGGATACTCTTTAAAACCTCGTTTATATCCTGCTCACTATCAGGATACAATTTTAGAAGCAGATTCCTGTACTTCTCAAGATCATCAATACTTTCAATATCAATAATCTCTTTGCCAACACCCAGGGAGACAGGACTTTTCACGGTGTCAATACTGATACCCAGTTCTTCAAACATGGGCATAATAATACCCGCATCAAGCAAGGCCCTTACCCCTGCATCAAACCTGAAACCGTCACGTGTAAATGAATTTACCAGTCCCCCGGCTTCATTATTTTTCTCTATAAGCAGTATTTTCTGTCCTGCACGCGCAAGATATGTGGCAGAGGTCAGTCCTGCCATTCCTCCTCCTACAATGACTGTATCATATTTATTATCAGTCATGAATATATTGTTTTAGTTATTCAAAGCTTATTTATGAATTAATTTTCATTAATTAAACCGCTAATTTCCAGGCTTTTTTGCCATAATTCATCCGCTACCTCCCTGTCAAGAGCAGGTGGTGCAGGTTCCTCTTCTGTTGTAAGGTTAAAGAACTTGCCACTAACAGACTTCACATCATCTGAAACACCAAGATAATATAGTGCCTCAGCTGATATACCTGCAGGTCTGAGCGACCTGTCAAGGAAATTTCTTTTGAACCAGCGGTAAAACCTTCCGTTATCTTTTCCGGTATCCGTTTTGACAGCGCCGGGGTGCATTGCATTTATCTTTACACCGCTATCATGAAAATGCTCGTCAAAGACCAGCATTGACAGAACCTGGGCAAGTTTTGCAGAACCATAGCTTTTTAAGCCTGTATACCTGCGTTTCTCCCAGTTAAGGTCGTCCAGTCTGAGTCCCCATGCAGCAAAGCGGTATGCCTCTGAGCTGACATATATAATCCTTGCCTTTTCCTGGGCCTTTAGTTTATCAACCAGGAGAAAATTTATGATAAACGATGAAAGATAGTGTATTACAAAGCTCTTTTCCAGCTTATCTTCAGTAAGAGCGCGTTTGGTAAGGTATATCCCTGCATTATGAATAAGAACATCGATATTGTCTTTGATCCCTGCTAGCTTTTGTCCTGCATTATAAATATCATCGAGCCTGCTCAGATCAGCTATTATATAATCACAATTAACCCCGTATTCTTTCTCTATCTCTTCTTTCAGTGCTTTTGATTTTCCGGGGTTCCTGTTTATACAAAGCAGGTCAGCACCACCTGAGGCATATTTCTTTGCTGTAAGGTATCCGATTCCTGATGTAGCCCCCGTTATAACAACCAGCTTATTATCAAACCTGTCTGTACACTTCTCCGGATCACGGTGGTTGTTTTTAATCATTGCAAAAACATTAGACCAACGGTACTCCCTGAAATATTTGAAAAATTTCTTATTCATTATAATGATTACTGCCTAGCCAAACTTCCTTTTCATAAACCGCCTGTACATTTTGCCGAACCTGGGAATATTATCAAAAATATCCCCCCAAAGATCGTAATAGTCGCGCTGCTCAATAATCTTACCTGCATCGTTAAAAGTTAGCCGGCTTGCACCGTACATTACCGAACTGGGGTTTCGCTTAAAGCTTATTGTCATTTCCCATTCCAGAAAAACAGTCTCCTTGTGCATAAGGACCCTCACAACATTCATTTTCAAGTCTTTTGAACGTTTGGTAAGGCGTTCTGTCATAGCTTTAAAATCTTCAAAACCATGTATTTCCTGGATGGTATCCCTGAAATAGATATTTTCATCGTAATAAGGAAGAATATGCGACCAGTCAGGTTTTCCTACGGTGTTATATGTTTTTGACCAGAGCTCTTTTATGGATTCAGCATCCAGTTTTTTTATTATTTCAGAACTTCCTGTTTCGGTCATAAAATTATTAGGTACTTTTTCAGTTATTTTTCGGCAATATTAATATTAAAAAGTCAACAACAATATAGCAATATAGTTCTTTAAAACCTCAAAATTAGTATGCGTTATTGAATTCCCAGGGATAATTTGCTGACTAAACTTAGAAAGTAATTAGCTATATTAGCTGATCAGTTAATTTGTATTGACCCGTAAGGTATCATATTTCCCTGACGATATGGTATCTCGTTTAAAAGCCTTTAACCAGGATGATTGAACTTAAATCTATTTCAAAGTCTTACGGCAATATTGTCTCTCTCAGGGATATAAGCTTTAAGATTCATGAAGGTGAGATTTTTGGTTTACTGGGACCTAACGGGGCAGGTAAATCAACTACCGTTAATATAATAAATACCCTTCTAAAGCCTGACTCCGGTCATATTTACATTGATGGTATTAATATACTCAGCCATCCTGATGAATGTAAGATGATGATGGGTGTTGTGCCACAGGAAATTGCCCTGTACGATAACCTTACAGCGTTGGAAAACCTTATGTTCTGGGGCGGTCTTTATAATGTTCCTAAAGCGCAGCTCAGGATTAATGCTGCTGATATACTGGAGCTTGTAGGTCTTTCAGGAAGAAAGAATGACCGCATAAAAACTTTCTCCGGTGGCATGAAGAGAAGGATAAATATTGCCTGCTCAATTCTTCACAAGCCCAAAATACTTGTAATGGATGAGCCTACTGCGGGAGTTGACCCTCAAAACAGGAACCACATTTTTGATGTCATTGAGAACCTGAATAATGAAGGTATGACAATAATTTATACCACTCATTATATGGAGGAAGCAGAACGTTTGTGCGATACTATTGCCATTATTGATACTGGTTCCATCCGGGCTCACGGCACCATGGATGAACTTAAGAAAATTAGCGGAGCCAGGGACATTATCACTCTTACGCTTTCAGGTATCAGTGAAGAACTGGTAAACAGTATAAGGGATGAACATTCTTTTACAGTTCTCAGCAGTTCTCCGAAAAGTATTAAACTGGAATGTGATAATATCAGCGACCAGGTATCAACGCTGGTAAACCATGTTGAAAAGACCGGGGCAGTGATAAAAAATATCAATACCCGGGGGGCTAACCTGGAATCTGTCTTTCTTAAGTTAACCGGCAAAAAACTAAGGGATTAGACTATGCTTAAACTTTTTAAAAAGGACCTGCTATTGTTTTTTAATGACCAGAAGTCGTTTGTTCTGACCTTTCTCCTTCCTGTGATTCTTATCACCCTCTTCGCATTTGCCTATGGTGCTATAGGAGACATCATTGAGAGATCCGATAATACTGATTTGCTTATGGTGGATCATGACAGTACAGATATCTCAGCAGGCTTTATATCTGATATTGATACGCTGAGCGGCATTACAATAGTGAAATCAGAAGTCGGAGCAGCAAGAGAATCAATTATTAAAGGAAAAATTGCTGCCGCCCTGGTGATTGGCAAGGGCTTCAGTGATTCTCTGTACAAAGGCAGCAGCATACCGCTTGAAATGCTCTATGACAGGGATAAAGAGCTGGAGTCAGGGAACCTCCAGGCAAAGGTTGTAAGGGTACTGGTCAGCCGGGCTGCAGGTGGTTATCCCATTGAATCGTTTATGCCGGAAATGATCTCCATCCTGGGAGACAAAACAAATACAGATCTTAATCTTATACAGGCAGTTGCGGGCACAGCCATCCTGATGCTGCTGTTCAGCATGGCTAGTGTAGGTACAAGCATCCTGGATGAAAAGGAAAACGGTACTATTAACAGGTTGCTTTATTCACCAATTAACAGTCATACAATTCTATACAGCAAGATGCTGTTTGCATTTTTTGTTGCTGTCCTGCAACTTACAGTTATGTTCCTTTTTGCGTGGATATTCCTTGGGCTGGATATTTCGGTGAATATTACTGCTCTTATTATAATGATACTGGCCACTGCCTTTTCAATATCCAGCGTTGGAATATTTCTGGCGGCAATAGCCAAATCAAGACAGCAGGCACAGAGCCTCAGCACCCTTGTTATACTGGTCATGTCAGCAATAGGAGGAAGCATGATACCCCTGTATTTTATGCCGGATATAATGAGCAAAATTGCTGTATTGAGTATTAACTACTGGGGCATACAGGGTTTTTACGATATTTTCTGGAGGGTTCTGCCCCTGCCTGATATCCTTCCGGAAATACTGGTATTGACAGGCATAGGAGTGGTAATGACTGCCTTGTCGATACGATTGATAACCAGGAATATTCTGAAACTTCTTTAATTGTCAACAATAATCAGTTCACCCGTGCCTCTCTTACCTGATTCTTCGATATTTAAAGGAGCACTGTAACAATATATGTTTGCTGAATTATTAATAGGGTACCCGGCCTGCCTGCCGGTATAGAGCTCAATTCCCCGGACATGATCCTGCACATTATACTTAATACTCATCCTGACGGGATGAATAAAACCGTAATGATAACTGCTAAAATTATCTATTCACTTTCTTGTTCAAATAAAGGGTCTGTAGCGAACGATTATAAATTTATCACCACTTCTTATCATGACATTCATAGCAAGACACTCCTGATGTGCCACCTGTCAATGTCTCACCATGACATGTAAAACAATTAGTCAAAGGCCGGGTGTAACCGTCTTTATGCAAATAACCGCCCATGCTCACAGTATGATCTGAAGGAGGATTATAGTCTGAGCCGCTTTTCTTTTCACATGAAATAAGGTGTACAGATAATACTGTAAGTACAGTTATTAATAATTTGAATTTATTGTTTCTTTTAAGTCTCATAAGGTTAAATATTTACATGTCATTCTAGCATTTTCCCCTTGTGCAGGGACTGTTAGTAATAAAGAACCCGAGAAAACCGCCTATACCAAGGCTTTTAAATACTTCTCCGGCTGTTATTATTTCAGCATTGCGTCCTTCAGTAAAGTAAAATAACAAAAAGCCTGCAACTGCACCAATAGCTATGGCAATCAATGATTTCTTTGTTTGGGGTGAAGTAATAAACCTTCGTAGCCTGCTCCCCTCCTGTTCAATCTCAAGTTTCTTAAATTCCATATATCCAGATATGTTTATATGTGCAAATATATAACAATTTAAGACAGCAGTCTAATTATAACCCTATAATCGATACTATTTTGCCTTATTATATAGCTTATCCTTATACTCAATTCCCTTTTTCATCCATTCCGGTGCGGGCTTATCCATAAGGTAGTGGTCAAAAAACTGTTTCATGCGAACCTGGAAATCTATCTGGTTATACTTATTTGCCAGGTGGTGGTTCTCATCGGGGTATGAAAGCAGTATTACCTCCTTACCGAGTCTCCGTGCTGCATTATAGAATTCCAGCCCCTGGTTCCAGTCGACTGCCCCGTCGACAGTACCATGTAGTATCATGAAAGGAGTCTTGATTCCGGGTGCATTCTGTACCGGAGACTGTGCTATATAATTCTCCATATCATCAAACATGCCCTTGCCCATTCTCACCTGGCCTTTTTCAAATATACCATGGTTATTTGTGCCTGAGTTTTTATAAAGAATATTATACATGCTTGTCAGGTTTGTTACAGGTGCACCCGTAACAACACAGGCAAACATATCAGTCTGTGTAAGTATGAAAGATGATTGGTATCCGCCCCAGCTATGGCCCTGTAATCCAATATGCTCCGGATCGGCATAACCTTTGTCAATAACCTTTTGCGTAGCTGCCGTTATGCAGTCCAGGGCATTCCAGCCCGGCTTGCCTTCGTAATATTGTATGTCAGGCATCAGGACAAGGTAACCGTTGCTGGCATACGTTGACATATGGGGACGGTCATCATAGCGAGGCATTGAGTAACTGTGATGGCGGTCAGACATTTTTTCGTAGAAGTAAACCAGCATCGGGTATTTCTTTCCTTCCTCGTAATCTGCAGGCAGGGTTAGTGTGCCCTGTAATTTGTCACCATGCTTGTTTTCATATTCAACCAGTATCCTCCTACCCCATTTATATTCTGCTTGTTGTGGATTGGCATTGGTCATTCTTTCCGGTTTTCTGAAGCGTAAGTCAACAGTATAATAATCCGGAAAATCGACGAAGGTCTGTCTTGTAAAAATAAAACGATCAGCATCTTCAGCCTGTGTCAGCCTTCCATAACTTGCATCTTCAAAAATCAGTTCTTCAGGATCCTTCCCATCTTTTAATTCAAAATAGCCTGATTTCTTTGACCATTTACCAAAAGCGGTCAGATAGAGATCCTCTTCCAGGTCTAAGTAGGGATTCTTCATTGTAGTGCCGGAAATAATCCTGTACCTTCTGCCGGGCGCCCTGTTAAACCTGAACCTGATTTTGTTGTCGGTTCCGTAATTACCTGTCAGGTTATATCCTCCGCTGCCGTCAAGCGAGACAGCCCACAGGTCATACTGGTGATTAAGAAATACTGTTTTTTTATCAGCAGACCAACCTGCAAGACCGTAAGAGGGATTTTCATAGGGATGATCTTCCTCAATATCCATAAAGCTTACTTTTACATTTTCAGAAATGTTAGACAGCTTTTCTGCGGCCAGGTCATAGTCATAAAAATGCCCGTTTTTAAAATAGAGGAAATGGTTTCCATCGGGAGAGAGTCCCATTACCCTGCCAATTTTTTTCTCAACCAGTTTTTTATCGCCTGTTGCGGGATCAATCATGTAATAATCACTATAGCCCCCACCCCAGTTGGTATCTGCTATATAGGGTTTGGGATTAGCTCCAATTATTCTGTCGGCATTCCTGTTTACGTAACTGTTACGCATATCATCAGATTCAATCTGTACAAAAGACAGCTTATCAAGGTGAAGAATGGCATCATATGTAGAACGGCTGGTGTACCTGTTGCGCACCTTCTGCACCGACTGTATCTGCTCATCATCCCAGTGCCAGACGTCGACGTTAGGAATAGTATCGCGACTCATTTTCTTAACTTTTTCCTGCTCTTTAATGCCAATCATCATACGCTTATTGTCGAGGCTGAAAGCAAGTTTACCCATTTCACTAAGAACATAATCTCCGGGGAAATTATTATCTGCAGCAGGGTCATAAATCAGACGCTCCGGGTCAGCTTTGTTAATATTTGAAAAAACAAGCAATTTATTTATTCTTTGTTCCAGGCTGTCAGGCTTATTTCCTTTAAGAACGGCAATTGCGGTACCTTTTTGTCCTCTTTCTTCATCATAGAGCATCTCATCATCCCAGGTAAGCTTGCTGTAGAGCAGTGTATCAGTATCCAGGGCAATAAGCTTACTGCTTTTCAGATCCATCAGGTACAGACCGTTTCCTGCATTGTCTTCTGCATTGACGGTATATGCAAGGTAAGTGCTTTTTTTATTGAACTTATATTCATCAACATTACCAATATTCATCAGGGCACCTGTTGACAGGTTTTTTAAGAGAAGATCTGCCCCACCTTGTTTATCTTTACCTTTTTCTTTCTTAATCACTACGAAACCTGATCCAGGTGAGAATTCTATTTCATCTGTTTTATCCCATTCTGTTTTGTTACCGCTTTCAAGTTCCAGTAAAACGCCCTTGGCATAAACAGGCTTTTTACTCTTCCTTAGCTTTTCAGCTTTCTTGTCCTGTAGTTCTCTTTTATATATTACCCATTTTGAATCATTTGAAAATTCCGGGCTGGTACAATATTCATCAGAGTATACTTTTCCACTGCTGATGTTTTTTATATACAGGGTGTCGTCGCCGTCGTTCGGACTGTAAGCATAGCTCATCCAGCTTCCGTTATCAGAAAGTTCTACCGAAGTGATGCGGCTCCAACGATCGTAATCGTCAACATTCAGAACTTTTTTAGTTTCCTGTGCTGCTATTGTTGCAGTATATGCCAGGAAAAGGAAGAATAGCAGAGTTTTTGAAGTTGATTTCATGGTGTTGTTCGTTTAGGGGTTTAGGGGTTTAGGAGTTTAGGGGTTTAGTGTTAATAAGTCAAAAATAGTTAATATATAGAAAGGCAGTTGTTAAATTTTGTTATAATCTTATTTAGGAAAAGCCTTTTCAGGTTTTTTTAAGTATTTTCAATTATTTTGTTAGAAGGTATCAAAGCAACACTATTATGAAAACACTATTATTGTCTTCAATTATTTTGTGTTTAAGCTGTACTGCAGTTACTCCGCAACAAAGGACCGTACCTGTTGACACAACAGTTATCACTCATCACAATACAATAATAAACGGCAACAAGATCACCTATACGGCTCAAACAGGCACCCAACCTGTTTATATTGAAGATGAAGCCCTGGCCACACTGTACTACACCTACTACACCCGTGATATTACCGGTAACAGGGAGAAAAGGCCACTGATAATATCATTTAACGGTGGCCCTGGTGCTGCTTCTGTCTGGATGCATATGGCATACACAGGTCCCATGATAGTCAAAATTGATGATGAAGGATACCCGGTACAGCCCTATGGAATAAGGAATAACCCCTACTCTATTCTTGATGTAGCTGATATAGTGTTTGTTAGGGGCTGTCTCATAAGTCTACCATATTATTTTTTTTCAGGCAAAAATGGGGCGCCCTTTTCCAGTGTTAATAACTTTAGATTTTGTTAAAAAAAGCAGGGGCCGAAGCCCCTACTAATACCATAATAATTAGTATATT
>JAIPBU010000048.1 GCA_021738535.1 Bacteroidales bacterium
ATAATCCAACAATCCATCATTGCTCGCTCCCACGGGCCACAATCACCGGCCGCTCGCGAGCTCGCAGGACTCGCTTGTTTTCAACAAGCTCGCCCCGCTCGGTTCCATTATTCCAAAAATCCATCATTCCAATCACCCAAATATACTAAGAAGTCAAGATTTTTATTGTATTTTTGATCTTCAATTGTGGTTGTGATATAAATTTCATCCACCGCGAAAAAAAAGTTATAACTCAAAAATAAATCTTCATGAGTGTACTACTGGATAAAAACTCAAAGGTAATAGTGCAGGGATTTACAGGCAGTGAGGGAACATTCCATGCGCAGCAGATGATAGAATACGGAACGAATGTCGTTGGTGGCGTAACCCCCGGCAAGGGTGGTAGTGAACACCTGGAACGTCCTGTTTATAACACGGTTAAAGATGCAGTGGACGGCAGCGGGGCAGATGTCTCTGTAATTTTTGTGCCGCCTCCTTTTGCCGCAGATGCAATAATGGAAGCTGCTGAAGCAGATATTAAGCTTATTATTACAATAACAGAGGGTATCCCCGTGGCCGATATGGTGAAAGTAAAGGAATACCTTTCAAAAACAGACAGCAGGCTTATTGGGCCCAATTGCCCCGGTATAATAACTCCCGGCGAGGCAAAAGCGGGTATAATGCCGGGATTTATTCACAAAAAAGGTAGTGTTGGTATTATCAGCAGATCCGGCACACTGACATATGAGGCTGTAGACCAGGTGTCCGGACTGGGTATGGGACAATCAACCTGTATAGGTATAGGAGGTGATCCTATTGTGGGTACAACAACCCTGGATGCAGTTAAGCTTATGATGGCCGATAAAGATACAGATGCCATAATTATCATAGGTGAAATAGGTGGGAATATGGAGACTGATGCGGCCATGTGGATTAAGGATAATAAAACGAAGCCTGTTGTTGGGTTCATTGCCGGTCAGACAGCCCCCAAAGGCAGGAGAATGGGCCATGCAGGAGCAATAATAGGAGGGAAGGCAGATACCGCTGAAGCAAAAATGAAAATTATGCGGGAATGTGGTATTGCTGTTGTTGAATCGCCTGCCGATATTGGTAAAACAGTTGCCGGGCTTTTGGAGATTAAGTGACTTAGCGACAAAGAGACAGGACCGAGCGTTAATAATTTGCCCGGTGGGCAAATTAAGCGAGGGGCCAGGTGATGGGGTGGCTTTGTGACGAAGCGACTTAGAGAATAAGAGACTGGTTTCTATATGGTAATTATCCCCCAATACACCAATACACCAATACACCAATACACGAATTAACGAATTAACAAATTAACGAATTAACAAATACACGAATTAACAAATTTATAATCAAATGGGACTATTAGAGGGTAAAACACTTCTTATAACGGGTGCCTCCCGTGGCATAGGCAGGGCAATAGCTATTAAATTTGCCTCCGAGGGTGCAAATATTGCAATGACAAACATCGTGGAGGATGATGAATTCTGCAATGTAAGTGATGAATGTGAAAAACTTGGCGCCAGAGTAAAAAGATATGTATCTGACGTAGCAGATTTTGAAGGATCACAGGAACTGGCAGACAAGGTCATGAAAGATTTCGGATCAATTGATGTGCTTATCAATAATGCAGGAATTACACGTGATACACTGCTTATGAGAATGACAGAAGAACAATGGGACCAGGTTATCCGGATTAACCTGAAAGGCGCATTTAATCTTACAAAAGCTGTACTCAGGCCAATGATGAAGCAGCGTAATGGTTCTATCATTAACATGAGCTCAGTAGTTGGTGTTTCAGGCAATGCAGGACAAAGCAACTATTCTGCATCCAAGGCAGGTATGATTGGCTTTACTAAAAGTGTAGCAAGGGAGATAGGATCACGTAACATCAGGTGCAATGCTATTGCTCCCGGATTTATTATTACCGAAATGACAGATAAGCTGCCCGATGAAGTAAAAAAGGAATGGAGTGAAAAAATTCCTTTGAAAAGAGGCGGTACTCCTGATGATGTGGCTAACACTGCACTATTCCTGGCATCGGATCTTTCAACTTACATATCAGGACAGGTGATCCAGGTCTGTGGCGGTATGCTGACATAATAATACTTAAAAGCAGGATACGCGCATAAACTGTTGATAAGTATGTTAAAAGACAGGCTCAACACTTTTGCAGTATCGGAAAAAAATTAGATATTTGCAATAGAAGACATTCTAACACAACAGGGCGCATACAGCACGAGGAAATGCAGCGAGACATTTTTATTCCACATTTTTTCTTCCAATCCTCGGCGCCCTGTTTTTTTTAATATTTATTCAATGTACAATATCCTATTTTTTGCAATTATAATAATTCTGCTTTTTGGCCATTTTTCAGGATTATACCTTGATTACCTGAATAATAAGATGTGGTCTGATACGGTCCCGGAAAAACTGAAAGGCATTATTGATGAAACAAAATACAGGAATTCTCAAAACTATTACAAAGCCAATACAAGGTTTGGCCATGTCAGCTCCGCCATCTTCCTTGTACTGATTCTTGCGATGTTGTTCTTCGGTGGCTTTGCATGGGTCGATAACATAGCACGGTCGATCAGCGGTAACAGGATAATTGTCAGTATATTGTTTTTCGCCATCATAGGGCTTGGTTCAGATCTGCTTGGACTTCCCTTTTCATGGTATGATACATTCAGGATTGAAGAAAAATTCGGCTTTAACAAAACAAGCAGATTAACATTTTTTGTGGATCACATTAAAAGCTGGCTTATGGCTGCGCTTATCGGCGCACCCCTGCTGGCTCTTATTACATGGATATACTATGAAGCAGGTGAGATGTTCTGGATATACGTGTGGGCAGTAATTACAATGTTTTCGGTTTTTATGAATATGTTTTATTCCCAGCTGATAGTTCCATTTTTTAATAAGCAAAAACCCCTTGAAGAAGGAGAGTTAAGGAATGAGATAGAAAAAATGGCTGCAAATGCAGGATTCAGGTTGTCTAATATTTATACTATTGACGGTTCAAAAAGGAGCACTAAAGCAAATGCATATTTTGCAGGGCTGGGACCAAAAAAACGGATTGTACTCTTTGATACACTTATTAATGACCTGTCAGTTAAGGAAATTACCGCAGTCCTTGCTCATGAAATAGGACATTACAAAAGGAAGCACTCCCTTAGCATGCTTACATTCGGAATTATACAGACAGGAATAATGCTCTATATTTTTTCGCTGCTCTCAAATAATGAAATGCTTACAAAAGCAATGGGCGCCGGTCAAAGCTCTTTCCATATCAGCGTTTTTGCCTTTTTCCTTATTTATAGCCCGGTCTCAAGAATAGTAAGCCTCTTTATGAACTGGCTGTCAAGGAAAAATGAGTATGAGGCCGATAGTTATGCAGCAGCTGTTAATAACAAGGATAACCTTATTTCAGCACTCAAAAAACTGTCAGTCAAAAACCTCAGTAACCTGAACCCGCATCCTGCATTTGTATTTGTTCATTATTCACATCCTCCACTGATAAAGAGAATGAATAAGCTTGAAAAAACTCAGGGCAGCTGAACAATATAGACTACTAATACACTTTATGAACATTGTAAACATCCTGTTGTTTTAACTAAATGAAAACTTTAGTTAGCTTAATTTTCTTATATTTACTTCAAAACAAATCCTGAAATTATGAGTTTCCAGAATCGCAGATCAAGAAGAGAATTTCTTAAGAAGATGGCTGCAGCCGCAGCACTGGCCAGCGTTGCCGGTCCCATCGATCTTGTAGCATCCAAAGGAAAGACAGTTGCCAAAAATGCAGCAATGCCACTCAGGCCCCTTGGCAGAACAGGACATATGGTTGGCATTTACAGCCTTGGTGCACAGGCAAGCGTTGAAACACCCGGAAAAGAAGAGCTGGCATTTGATATTGTTAACCGGGCTATTGACTTGGGGATTAACTATATTGACACCGCAGCAGCCTACGGAAGGTCAACCGATACCATATCCAGGAGAGAGGCTATGGGTACCAGCGAACGTAATGTTGGAAGGGTAATGAAAACACGCAGGAACGAAGTATTTCTTGCCTCAAAGACACATGACCGCAGCTATGACGGTTCAATGCGTTTACTGGAACAAAGTCTTAAAAACCTGCAGACAGACCACCTTGACCTCTGGCAGGTACATAACCTTAAAGCAAGGGAAAAAGATAACCTGGATGCATATTTTGCAGATGATGGAGTGGTTAAGGCTATGGAAAAGGCAAAGTCTGAAGGAATGGTAAAAAACCTGGGTATAACAGGCCATGAAGATCCTGAAGTCTTGAAAATGATGGCTGAAAGATACGATTTTGACAATGTTCTGGTTGCCATTAATGCTGCTGATAAACATTATAATTCAATGATCGAGAAATTCCTGCCAACAGCAGTTGAAAAAGAAATGGGAATTGTAGGTATGAAAATACCGGCTCGCGACAGGATCTTCGATAAAGGTGGAATCATTACCATGAAAGAGGCAATGGAATATGTTATATCACTGCCTGTCAGCACAGTAGTAATTGGTATCGACGAAATTGCAGAGCTTGAGGAAAACATTAAGATAGCCCGTGAATTCACACAACTGTCAGCCGATGAATTGCTGGCAATTGAAGATAAAGCCAAACCACATTATGAGCACCTCCAGTTCTTTAAGGACGGAATAGGGCAGTGGCCGTCGGAATGGTAGAGACAGATTTGTGAAGAGAGGAGAGAGGTGAGAGGAGAGAGGTGAGCAAAGAATGTTTGGTGCCAGATTTTTACTTTTTACTTTTTACTTTTTACTTTTTACTCCCCTGTATTCCACTCAGAATAAAACTGTGCCAAAAAAGAAAGCATAAACTCATGCCTTTCCTCGGCAAGTCTTTTGCCCGTTTCCGTGTTCATTATATCCTTAAGCTTTAATAGCTTCTCGTAAAAATGATTTATTGTAGATGAATCAGAGCCTGTATATTCATCCTTGCTTCTGTACTCCCGCGGACCATTACCCGGCTCATAAATAGCATTGCCCGCTGATCCGCCATAATTAAACGCCCTCGCAATACCAATGGCCCCAATGGCATCAAGCCTGTCTGCGTCCTGAACAATATTTAATTCAGCCGTGCGTATGCAACTGCCATTAAAACTGTCCCTGAAAGAAATGTTCTCCATTATATGCAACACCTTTTCTTTTATATCCCGGTCAATGCCCTCTTTTGTGAGAAATGATCCGACCAGGATCGTGCCATTAACCTCCGAAGCTATCTTATCGTCGCCTACATCATGCAACAGTGAGGCCAGCTCAATAACGATGGGATCTCCGTTCTGCTCAATTGAATATATATGCATCGCCAGGTTCCTGACTCTCTGAATATGCCACCAGTCATGGCCTGATTCAACACCCGAAAGCTGCTCCTTTACAAAGTCCTCAGTTGATTTTATTATTTCACGGTTCATAAGTAATCACGCTATTTGAGAGATTGAACATACAAAAAAAATATCTTTGTCCTTTGTCTTACAATTCAACTTTTCAACAATTCAACCAAATACAATATGCAGGCAGAAATAATATCAATAGGAGACGAGATACTAATAGGAATGACAATAGATTCCAATGCGGCATGGATCGGGAACAGCTTAACCCATCTAGGCATTAATGTATATCAAAACATCTCAATATCTGATACAAAAGATCATATACTTAAAGCTGTGGATGAAGCATTCAGTCGCTCAGAATTGATTATTGTTACGGGCGGACTGGGCCCGACAAGTGATGATATCACAAAACAAACCCTTTCCGATTATTTTGATACCAGCCTGGTTAAAAACAAATCGGTCTATGAGAATATTGAGAATTTTCTTGCAACGAGGGGACTCGAAATGAATGATAATAATGTCAGGCAGGCAGATGTTCCTGAAGACTGCAAAGTTTTACCAAATGCCCTGGGTACAGCTCCCGGGATGTGGTTTGAAAAGGAGGGTAAAGTGCTAATATCCATGCCCGGCGTTCCATACGAGATGAAATATATTATGCAGGAACACGCCCTGCCGCTCATAAGCAACTTTTTTAACAGGCCTGCGATTAAATACAGGCTGGTAATGACCTTCGGTACCTTCGAGGCAAAACTTGCCGAGATACTTGAAGACTTTGAAAAAGAATTGCCGGAAAATGTAAGCCTTGCATACCTGCCAACCTCTGGTATCATTAAGCTGCGTTTAACAGGCAGGGGCGATGATGAAGATCTGGTTGACCGCATTCTGCAGGAGCAGGTAGATAAACTCTATGGCATTATCCCGGATCTTATATACGGGCTTGACGGTGTCAGCCTGCAGGGAGTACTGGGCTCAATCCTTAAAGAGAAAAACCTGACACTGGGAATTGCCGAGAGTTGCACCGGAGGAAGCCTTTCCTCGATGATAACTGAAATACCCGGATGCTCAGATTATTTTAAAGGCTCAGTTATTGCATATGACAATGATATTAAGATGGAACTGCTCGGTGTAAGGGGTGAAGATCTTGAAAAACATGGTGCGGTTAGCCGGGAGGTGGCCCTGCAAATGGCAAGGGGAGTACGCAAAAAACTGGAAACAGATTTTGGCCTTTCAACAACAGGTATTGCAGGTCCCGGCGGAGGCACAGAAGATAAACCCGTTGGCACGGTATGGATAGCTGTAAGCAGCAAGGAAGGAGATTTTGCCGTGAAACATAATTATGCCTTCAAAAGAATGAATAACATAAGAAGAGCATCACTTGCAGCAATGAGCCTACTGAGACAAAAATTAGTATAAAATATTTTTAAGATACAAGTGGGGTGATGCATGGAAGGTAATTATGTGCATGTTAAGTATGGCGAAAGACTAAGGACGAAAGACAAAAGGTTGGTTTTTACTTTTTCCCTTTTTACTTTTTACTTTTATCTTTTTCCTTTTGTCTTCCTCCCCACTACCTGGCCCCTCGCTAAATTTGCCCACCGGGCAAATCATTAACGCTCGGTCCTCTTTTGTCCTTATCCTCAAAAAAACCTGCAATAATTGTTGCATAATTAAATAAAAATCACGTATTTTGCGCTTCGATTTTGAAAGTATTATATTAAAAGAATTTAAATAAGCAGAGATGTCAAGGATATGTCAAGTGACCGGCAGGAAGGTGATGTCAGGAAATTACGTTTCACACTCCAAGAAGAGAACAAAAAGGAAGTTTTATCCAAATCTCTTCACCAAGAAATTTTATTATCCTGAACAGGACAGGTGGATCACCCTTAAAGTGTCTGCTGCCGGTATCAGGCTGATTAATAAAAAGGGATTGCATGCTGTTCTGCAGAATGCAAAGGAAAAAGGATATATCGTTAAGTACTAAAGAAGAGAACTATGGCAAAGAAAGCAAAAGGAAACAGGGTGCAGGTTATACTTGAATGTACTGAACACAAAAAAAGCGGTATGCCGGGTACATCAAGATATATAACAACTAAAAACAGGAAGAATTCTCCCGACAGGCTGGAGAAAATGAAGTATAATCCTGTTCTTAAGAAATATACACTTCATAAAGAAATTAAATAATTAGTTACCATGGCAAAGAAAGTAGTTGCATCATTAAAGACAGGAAAGGGTAATTCTTATACCAGGTGTATCAGAATGGTGAAATCTGAAAAAACCGGCGCTTATATCTTTAAAGAGCAGGTTGTTAACAATGAACACATAAAGGACTTTTTTAACAAGTAAAAAGATCTTTAAAATATGCATTAAAAGCTTTCTTCGTTTTTCTGAGGAAAGCTTTTTTTATCTTTATAC
This sequence comes from Bacteroidales bacterium, assembly GCA_021738535.1. Lineage (GTDB taxonomy): Bacteria > Bacteroidota > Bacteroidia > Bacteroidales > VadinHA17 > UBA9300. The sequence continues at coordinate 7,788 of JAIPBU010000048.1, forward strand.
CCTTCGTTACGGGATTTAACATACAGGCGAAACGGCTAATTATTAAGCCGGGTCCTGATAATAATTATTAAGATGGCATTACTTAATTTCCTCAGCAAAGAGAAAAAAAAGGATCTGGACAAAGGTCTTGAAAAGACAAAAGAATCAGTTTTTAAGAAACTTTCCAGGGCGGTAGTTGGTAAGTCCCGGGTAGATGATGATGTACTTGATGAACTGGAGGAAATACTTATCAGCTCAGATGTGGGTGTTGATACTACAATACGTATAATTGAAAGAATAGAGAAACGTGTTGCTGCAGATAAATATCTAAATACAGACGAGTTAAATAAAATTCTTCGTGATGAAATAGCCGCTCTGCTCGAAGAAAACGAATCAGATGAAATAAACGGATTCGACTCTTACCCCGGTGCAAAGCCTTATGTTATTATGGTTGTGGGGGTTAATGGTGTTGGAAAAACAACAACCATTGCCAAGCTGGCTCATAACTACAAGAAGGCAGGTAAATCAGTAATTCTCGGTGCGGCTGATACATTCAGGGCAGCAGCTGTTGACCAGCTGGAAGTGTGGTCTGAAAGGGTAGGGGTTAAACTTGTTAAACAGGCCATGGGCTCTGATCCTGCCTCAGTTGCTTTTGATACACTCAAATCAGCGCAGTCGGCAGAAGCCGATATAGCTATTATTGATACTGCCGGACGTTTGCATAATAAGGCTAACCTTATGGATGAGCTTTCAAAAATAAAAAGGGTGATGTCAAAAGTAATACCTGAAGCACCACATGAAATTCTGCTTATACTTGACGGATCCACCGGTCAGAATGCCTTTGAACAGGCTAAGCAGTTTACTAAAGCAACCGAAGTGAATTCCCTTGCTATTACAAAACTCGACGGAACAGCCAAGGGTGGCGTTGTTATTGGTATATCAGACCAGTTTAAAATACCCGTAAAATATATTGGTGTGGGTGAAAAACTTGAACACCTGCAGATATTCAACCGTTATGAATTTGTAGACTCTCTATTTTCAGAATGAGATGACCGGTAAAAAAAGCGTAAAAATAATAACTCTTGGATGTTCCAAGAACACCGTTGATTCAGAAAAACTGCTGAAGCAGCTGTCTTACTCCGGGTTTGGTGAGTCGCCGGACAGTACCGGAAATCCCGATATTGTTATAGTAAATACCTGTGGCTTTATCAATGATGCCAAAGAGGAATCAGTTAATAAAATAATTGAACTGGTTGATGCAAAAGAAAAAGGTATGATAGGTGAACTCTACGTCATGGGCTGCCTGTCTGAACGGTATAAGGATGAACTGGAAAAGGAGATACCGGGGGTAGACAGGTATTTTGGAGTTAATAAACCAGGAGAAATACTGCGTTACCTTAACAGTGATTACAGTAAACCGCTCGAAGCAGACAGGGTATTAAGCGGACCCGGCCATTACGCATACCTTAAGGTAAGTGAAGGATGTAATCGTCAATGCGCTTTTTGCGCCATACCGGGAATAAGAGGTAATTATTTAAGTGCCCCGGTCGAACGTCTTGTAAAAGAAACATATACACTAACTAAAAAGGGTGTTAAAGAGCTTATTTTAATAGCACAGGACCTTAGTTATTACGGAGTAGACCGTTACAGGAAACCTATGCTGGTTGAATTAGTTGAGAAATTGCTTGAAAACGGTGATATAGAGTGGCTGAGACTGCATTATCTTTACCCGGGCAGTATCCCGGATAAGCTAATCGATCTGATGAAAAGTGATCCCAGGATTTGTAATTATATTGACATCCCCATTCAGCATATCTCTGATAATGTGCTTTCATCAATGAACCGTGGTCATAGCGGTAAATATACCAGGGAGCTGCTTTATTCGCTAAGGAAACAAATTCCGGAAGCAGCAATAAGAACAACCCTGTTGACAGGCTTTCCTGGCGAAACAGAGCAGGATTTTGATGAATTGTCTGCTTTTGTAAAAGAATTCAGGTTTGAAAGGATGGGTGTATTCACCTATTCACATGAAGAAGATACACCTGCATACAGTAAGAAAGATGATGTTCCTGACAGGATAAAACAGGAAAGGGCAGATCATTTAATGGAAATACAACAGGATATCTCTATGGAGAATAACAAGCAGCTTGTGGGTAAAAAAATGCGTGTTATTGCAGACAGCATAGAGAACAAAAACTGTATTGCACGCACTGAATTTGACAGTCCTGAAGTGGACCAGGAAATAATAATTCCCGGAGGAGAAAAACTCCAACCGGGAAAATATTATGATGTTCTGATTACCGTGGCAGGTCTGTATGACCTTGAAGCTAAGATTATTTAGGCAACTGCTGTTTCCTAATTCTTCCCTTCAGAGGGAAGAGACTTTTTGTCACCCTTGCTGACATCCTTTTTTTGCTTAATAAGTTTGATATTAATGTCCTCTTTCTTCGGATGTTTGACCACTTTTAGTGTGTCTCCAGGTTCCACATCGGCTTCAATTATCATTTCAGCCAGAGGATCTTCCAGGTATTTCTGGATAGCCCTCTTAAGGGGCCTGGCACCATATTGTGAATCAAATCCCTTATTGGCTATAAATTCTTTTGCAGTATTTGTAAGATCAATAGTGTATCCCAGCGACAGTATCCGGTCAAACAGGCCCTTTAGCTCAATATCAATAATTGAATGAATACTTTCTTTAGATAGTGACTCGAAAAGTATAACATCATCAATCCTGTTAAGAAATTCGGGTGCAAAAGTCTTATGCAGGGCTTTCTGTATAATGCTTTTTGTATATTCATCTTTGCCTGATTTCTTGCTCTGGGTATCAAAACCTATTCCCTGGCCAAAGTCCTTCAGCTGTCTTGACCCTATATTGCTGGTCATGATGACTATGGTATTCCTGAAGTCCACTTTACGCCCAAGACTGTCTGTTAACTGGCCTTCGTCAAGCAGCTGGAGGAGCAGATGAAAGATATCCGGATGCGCTTTTTCTATCTCATCAAGCAAAATGACTGAGTAAGGCTTTCTTCTTACTTTCTCGGTAAGCTGGCCCCCTTCTTCATATCCTACATAACCGGGAGGAGCTCCCACAAGACGTGATACAGCAAATTTTTCCATGTATTCACTCATATCAACCCTTATAAGGTTATCAATGCTTTCAAAAAGAAATTTTGCCAGTACCTTTGCCAGGTGTGTTTTGCCAACACCGGTAGGCCCCAGGAATATAAAAGTTCCAATTGGTTTATTAGGATCCTTCAGGCCAGCCCTGTTTCTCTGTATTGCTTTTACTATCTTTTTAATTGCATCATCCTGTCCTACAAGACTCTCCCTTAGTTCATCACCCATTTTGAGCAGTCTGGTACCTTCGTTTTGTGCTATACGCTGAACAGGTACACCTGTCATCATTGCCACGACTTCTGCCACTTTTTCATCATCAACCGTCTCCCTGTTCTGGGAAAGATCAGATTCCCATTTTTTCTTTTCAGCCTCTATTAAGTCCTGTAGCTCTTTTTCCTTATCCCTGAAACTGGCAGCTTTTTCAAAATTCTGGTTTTTTACAGCGGCCATTTTGTCTTTCCTGGCCTGGTCAAGTTCATCCTCAAGCTGTAATATTCTTTCCGGTACAACAATATTGGATATATGCACCCGTGAACCCGACTCATCCATGGCATCAATAGCCTTGTCAGGAAGGTGCCTGTCGCTGATATACCTGTTGGTCAGCTTAACACAGGCATCAATGGCCTCTTCAGTATAAAAAACATTGTGATGATCTTCATACCTGTCCTTAATATTATTAAGAATATTAACTGTTTCATCAATAGTAGTTGGCTCAACCATCACTTTCTGGAAACGGCGTTCCAGGGCACCGTCTTTTTCAATATGCTGACGGTACTCATCAAGTGTAGTTGCTCCAATACACTGGATCTCTCCCCTGGCAAGTGCCGGTTTAAGCATGTTGGCAGCATCAAGTGAACCGGCTGCTCCGCCTGCACCTACTATGGTGTGTATCTCATCAATGAAAAGAATAATGTTGTCATTCTTTGAAAGCTCATTGAGAATGGCTTTCATCCTTTCCTCAAATTGTCCCCTGTATTTTGTACCTGCAACAATAGATGCCATATCAAGCGTTACAACCCTTTTACCGAAAAGAACTCTTGATACTTTTTTTTGTATTATCCTTAGTGCCAGGCCTTCTGCAATAGCTGATTTACCCACGCCCGGTTCACCTATAAGCACGGGGTTATTCTTTTTTCTCCTTGAAAGAATCTGGGCCAGTCGCTCAATCTCCCTGCCACGACCAACTACCGGGTCAAGCCTGTTTTCTTCCGCAGCCCTTGTCAGGTCAATGCCGAAATTATCAAGCACCGGGGTGTCAGAAGCTGATTTACCCTGTTGCTGTGATGGTCCCTGCTGAGGTCCTTTACCCTTGTCGCCCCTGGCAAATCCTGTCTCCTCATCTTCGTCCTCATTTGGAAAATCAGCTCTTGGCAATGGGTTTTCAGTCTCAGCAACCTGCCTTACAGTCTGATAATCAACATTCAACTCGGACAAAAACCTTGTTGCAAAGGAGTTTTCCTCTTTTAAAATTGCAAGTAAAAGATGTTCAGTATCAATTACATCACTCTTGAGTGCCTTAGCCTCAAGATGAACAAGCTTAAGAATCCTTTCTGTGCTCTTTAATAAGGGCAATATATCATTCTCCGATATCCTGACCGGTTTATCCACCTTAATACTCCTTTCAAGTGACCCTTTCAGCATATTAAGATCCACACCCTGGTTTACCAGTATGTCAACAGCAAGACCTTCACCATCCCTGAGTATGCCAAGCAATATATGCTCGGGACTGATATGGCTGTTGCCCAGCCTGATGGCTTCTTCTTTACTGTAAGTGAGTACGTCTTTAACTTTTTTTGAAAATCTTGAATCCATAAATTACTTCCTGTCTGTGTTTTATTTGTTAACCGTTTAGCTCCAAAATAGCATCCGGTATTGCAAATTCAATTTAATTCTTTAATAACTTAACACCCGGGATTGGATTTGGTTTACAGTCATACTGTCATGTTACATTAACAAAAGTACATAAAAAACCTAAATCTATCCATTTTTAAGGCAATATAGAACAATGCAAATAACATGCCCAATTTCAACAAATAATGTTAATAATTAGGCCCCATGGAATAGGGTAAATAGCTAATAATTCATTATTTTCGTACCCTGCAAATTTCAAGGTGTTATTAAATTATTACTGATTAGATTAAATACTATTTAAATGTCGGATAAAGAGAGGATTATTAAGATCAATATTGAAGAGGAGATGAAATCGGCTTACATCGATTATTCGATGTCGGTAATAGTCTCAAGAGCTCTTCCTGATGTCAGGGATGGACTGAAACCCGTTCACAGAAGGGTATTATTCGGTATGTCAGAACTGGGTCTTGTATCAAATAAAGCCCATAAGAAATCGGCCAGGATAGTGGGAGAGGTCCTTGGTAAATACCACCCGCACGGTGATTCTTCAGTATATGAAGCAATGGTAAGGATGGCCCAGCATTGGTCGCTGCGTTACCCTTTTGTAGACGGACAGGGAAACTTCGGTTCAGTAGATGGTGACAGTCCTGCCGCAATGAGGTATACAGAAGCTCGTCTGAAAAAAATTGCAGAAGAAACTCTGTCGGATATAGACAAGGATACCGTTGATCATCAGCTAAACTTTGATGATACCATTAAGGAACCCGTAGTGCTGCCAACCAGGATTCCCAGTCTGCTCGTCAACGGAGCCTCAGGAATAGCTGTTGGAATGGCTACTAATATGCCGCCACATAACCTTTCGGAAATTATTGACGCCACAATTGCATATATAGACGATACCGAAATAGATACCGAAGGCCTGATGCAAAGCGTCAAAGGACCCGATTTTCCTACAGGTGGAATTATTTACGGCGAGCAGGGAATAAAGGATGCATATGAAACCGGCAGGGGAAGAGTTGTTGTACGTGCTAAAACTGATATTGAGCTTACTCCCTCCGGTCGTGAAACAATAATTGTTACCGAGATACCCTACATGGTCAATAAGGCTGAGATGATACGTAAGATTGCCGATATGATCAATGAGAAGAAGATAGAGGGTATATCCTATATCAACGACGAATCCGACAGGAATGGTATGAGGATAGTTATTATCTTTAAAAAAGATGCCACGGCAAATGTTGTATTAAATACATTGTTCAAGTACTCACAGCTACAGACTTCATTTTCAGTTAATAACATAGCGCTTGTCAACGGTCGTCCACGCACATTGAACCTGAAAGACCTTATCAGGCATTTTGTGGATCACAGGCTGGATGTAATACTCAGGCGCACACGCTATGAACTGGCCCAGGCTGAAAAGAGGGCACATATACTTGAAGGCCTGATTATTGCAAGCGATAATATTGATGAAGTGATCTCCATCATCAGGTCTTCAAAAACACCCGATGAAGCCAGGGAAAGGCTTATGGAAAGATTTGAGCTTTCAGAAGCACAGGCCCGCGCTATAGTTGAGATGAGGCTGCGCCAGCTAACAGGCCTGGAGCAGGAAAAACTGCGGGCTGAATATGAAGAACTGCTCAAGGAAATAGATTATCTGAAAAGTGTACTTGAGAGCAGCGAACTGCAGATGAATATTATCAAGGATGAACTGGCAGAGGTAAAGAGCAAATATGGCGACGAGAGAAGAACTGAAATAGTGCCTAATGCGGAAGAATTCAATCCTGAAGATTTTTATGCTGATGATGAGATGGTGATAACAATATCTCATATGGGCTATATTAAACGTACACCACTGACTGAATTCCGTGTGCAGAACAGGGGAGGATTCGGGTCAAGAGGAAGTACAACCAGGGATGAAGACTTTATAGAGCATATGTTTATTGCCACAATGCATAACACAATGCTTTTCTTCACTAAAAACGGAAAATTGTTTTGGCTAAAGGTTTACCAGATCCCCGAGGGAACACGTATATCCAAGGGAAGAGCAATGCAAAACCTTATAAATATTGAGCCCAATGACACTGTAATGGCTTATATTAATGTCAAAAACCTAAATGATGAGGAGTATATAAATAACAATTTCATTGTTCTTTGTACATCCAAAGGAGTTATAAAGAAAACTTCGCTCGAAGCCTACAGCAGACCTCGACAGAACGGGGTGAACGCTATTACCGTAAGGGAAGGAGATAACCTCCTGGAAGCAAGGATGACCAATGGCGATCAGTATATTATGATGGCAGTTGAATCGGGCCGGGCCATTAGATTCCATGAAAGCGCTGTAAGACCCATGGGCAGAACAGCATCAGGTGTAAGAGGAATTACACTTAGCAGTGAAAAAGACAGTGTAGTGGGTATGGTGGTCCTTGATCCGGGCAATGTTGAACAAAATGTAATGGTTGTTTCTGAGAAAGGATACGGAAAGCGCTCACTTATTGAGGATTACAGGCTGACCAACCGAGGGGGCAAAGGAGTTAAGACTATAAATATTACTGAAAAAACAGGTTACCTCGTTGCTCTTAAAGCAGTTACTGATAATAATGACCTGATGATAATAACGCAGTCGGGTACCGTTATCAGAACTCATGTTTCATCCCTGAGGGTTATGGGAAGAGCTACTCAGGGTGTCAGGCTTATACACCTTAGAGACTCAGACTCAATAGCTTCTGTTACAAATGTGGAGGTAAGTGAGGAGGAAACAAATATTCCTGATACGGGAGAAGGAGAGGAAGGAAGCGAAAATTTAACTTAATATTATCAAAGTATTTGATGATTAATAAGTAATGTTATAAATTTGAAGCGATTTTATCAGAATAAACAATCTAAATAAATTAATATGAAAACCAATTTTCTTTCACTGTTATTAATAGCTGCTATTGCTGTAACTTTTACCGGCTGCTCTGCACTGCAGGGTGTTGCACAGAAGGGTAAAGTTTCAAGCGCCCTCAATTATGTTGAATCAGGCGACTATGACAAAGCAAAGGAAGCAGTTGACGAAGCACTTACCAGCGAAGCAACCAAAGATTGGCCAAAAACTTATTATACAGTAGGCCGGGTGGCACAGGCAATGTGGGAAAAAGGTTATGAGTCAGATAATAATAAACTTATGACTACCTACAACAACCAGCTGGTACATGCATATGACAATTACCTGAAATCAATTGAACTTGACGATGGTAAGAGCATGGAAAACCTGGTAATTGTACAATTACCTGCACTTTCAAATGATTTTCTAGCATGGGCAGCTGCTGAGTTCGAAGCTGAAAATTATGAAAAATCACTTCTTGCATTCGAAAAACTTCTCGAGATACAGGGTAGTGACATTTATATGGGCACTGTAGACACGGTAGTTGTTTTTAATACAGCACTGGCTGCATATAACGCAGAGGACTACAAAAAAGCTCATAAATATCTTGACTGGAGTATAGATCTGAAATATGGGGAAACAACACCATACCTGCTTAATTACCAGGCATTCATGGAACAAAACGATCTTGATAATGCTGAAATGAGCCTGAGAAAGGCCTTTGAGGCTCACCCCGGTAACGAGCAGATTCTCCTTACAATGATCCAGTTCTTTATCGATAACGACAAAAAGGATGATGCTCTCGATTATCTTAATATCGCAATACAGGAAGATCCCGACAACCACCAGCTTTATTATGCTAAAGGCGTAATGCACATGCAGTCAGAGAAATACGACAAAGCACTTGAATCAATGCTTAAATCTATTGAGATTAAAGATGATTATTTTGAGAGTCAGTATAATGCAGGTGTTTGTTATTACAATAAAGCTTCAGGTATGTTTGATGAAGCAAACAATATAATGGAACCTGAAGAATATAATGCAGCTATAAAGGAGGCACAGGCAGTATTTGCAAAAGCTATACCTTATATGGAAAAGGCCCTGGAGCTTAATCCTGACGATTATGATACGCTTACCAGCCTGAAGGAACTCTATTACCGTCTTCAGAAGACTGAAAAGTACCAGGAAGTTGTTAAGAAGATAGAAGCCCTGGAGGGAGGAGAGTAGGACAAGATACAAGATACAAGTACGGAAGACACAAGTGGGTTTTGCCTGTGTTTTAACCAGGTACTTGTTTATGGAATTCGTAGAAGCGCAAGATTTTGCGCTTCGGAAACGCAAGAAGATACAAGAATATTGATATATATTGGAGAGATGTCGGATTTGGCATCTCTCTTTTATTTATGAGTGAACCTGGGTAAGCAGGTATTTGATTTCTACTGCTTGTAATTTTATTATCTATACTAATAATAGGGAGGGATATAACATAAGAACCTTATTAAATAACAATATTCTATTTAACATAATATTAATTATAGGCAAATAGCCCAGCAAATCCTTCCAGAATTTGTCTCCAGCGCCTTTTCCGTTGCATATAATGTGATATTATGCTAAATAGATCCGGCCAAAGGCGTACGGCGTATGGCAAACGGACTTTAACTCAATTAGAATCGCATACTTGATCCTGGACTGTACCTTTATCCTAATTATTAGTTGAGCGTTCGGCTAAAGCCTCACTGTTGATCGTCCCGATTGCTCGGGACTGTTTAGCGCTCGGCAAGCCTCGCTGTTTAGACTTTGTCATCCTGAGCCTGCCGGCAATTGGCAAAATTCTATAACCCCTTTGTCCTTTGTCTTTAGTCTTTCGTCAGATTCTCATATTATGTTAAATAGAACTCAGATGTATAGTGCTAACATATTGTTTATTAGCATGTTAGACAACTAGACAATAACGTATATTACTGTTAATCAGCTACTTCTAAAATCAAAATTCGTTAATCTATATTCGCTATTCCTATGTCCTTTGCCTATAATTGACTCAACCCGAGATCTCGGGGTTTCGTCGAGCTCCGCTTCGCTCCGGTTAGCACTATATTAAATAGCCCCTACCCGCCCGGTGAAATAAGATTTGATCAACTATTCTCATTATTCCAGTTACGAAGCCTGTTTTTCAGGAACATCTTTCCATAATGAGTTTTAAGATACTTCTCACGCTTGAGAGCATCATATTGATTGATACAGGCTTCGTAATAGACTAATTTGAAGGGCCTTCGATTTTTAGTAGACTCTACCTGACCATTTTGATGTTGATCAAATCTTAATTTCAAATCTTTGGTACAACCGGTATAATGTTTACCGTCTTTTTCACTTAACAGCACATAAGTAAAATACATAATACAAATTACGAATTGGAATTATTTCACGGGGCCCGCTTTTTTGCCATCGCAATACAAGAGTATTTGCAAACTCGCTACACTCGGTTTGCAATACACTTGTTTTGCTTTCTTCAATAGCTTGTATAAAAGAATAATAACAATTTATTTCTATAATTATGTTGTATAACATATATATTTAATGTCACAATTAAAGGTTTTATGACATGTATAAGTAAGGATCTATGTATATGTGTTCAGAAAAATGAATCAAACATCGCTGCATGATTATACATACTACTTTTAAATAATTAACTAATCGAGAAATAGGCAGAAGTTCTAGTCTATTAATCCTTTTACTTCCTGCCTTGCCCCCTTAAAAACTGAAAGGAGGTGCTGTGACAAAGATAACTAGGATATTTATTTATGAAACTATGGTTTCATGCTTGTGAAATGATTAACAAGCTCAGATTTATTTTTTTAACATTAAATATGTGTAATTATGAAAAAATTATTTGGGATTATGGCTATTGTATTATTTGCTTCAGGGCTGTTTATAAATGCTGTATCGATTCATGATACTGATTTAAATTTGAACAGTCTCGTTGAGACTAATAATGCAATTTTAGATGGCGCAGTCGTGCCTTGCGTAGATGTTGAAGAATTAGGTGGAGCTGCGCGTGAAAGATGGTGCCAAAATTGTGAATGGAGCGACTTGAAATACCATACTTGGGGTGAATGTTCTTTTGATGGTGGTGTTGGCTGACTATAATTGAATGCATTTAGGCTTTTTAAAACCCCAGAAAAGCCTAAACGCATTTGTTCTTACCAACTGCTTTGGTTGATGTCTATTGGAAAATTGGTATTTATTTTACAAAGATGTCAAATAGTTTTAATTTTTCCTAAAATAGATTATTGAAAGCCTATTAACAAAATAAGTCGCAACATGAAACAAAATGTGAAACTATCAGTATTGATCGTATGCTTATTCTTATTTAGTTGTAATAGAGAGGGTGGAAAACTAAATATTATTAATGAATTTCCTGATGTAGAAAATCTTATTGGTAGATCAATAGAGAATGTCGAGTTTTTTAGTAAAGGCAACATCTATTTAGTATCCATCGATACATTTCTAATAATCCAAAGAAATGAAGAGCCTCAATTCCAAGTCTACAACAATATAACATACGATCTACTTGCAACGTTTGGAACTAAGGGTAGAGGGCCATATGAATTTATTTGGCCAGAACTCCTTAATCAAACAGATTATGATGAAAGCAATAATTCACCTGTTGTATGTATTTATGATTATACTAGACGTAAATTCACAAAACTGAATATTTTATATGCTGTAAATAATCAAGTTGATAAGGCTTCTACTGAAATATCAATACCCAGATATGATCAATTTTTTAAATATTTTTTCTTTAGAGATGATGAATTAATGATAGCTACTCCGGAAACTGATTACAGGTTTGTAATTTATAAAGACTTCACCAAAAACTATCAGACTGTGCCATTTATACCTTCTCCTGATTTTCCAATTAGTGAAGAATTGCAACCTTGGGTTTATCGTTCCTCATCTTTTGTAAATAAGAAACTTGGACTTATGGTATCAGCACCGCTTTTTTTGGGAGAAATTGACTTTTTTGATTTAGATGGAAATCATTTATCCTCCTCTATTTTCTTCCCAAGAGAAGGCTTGCAAAAAGATATGAGAATTGCAGACATTAATGGTAAGGATTATGATCCTAAATATCATATTGTACAATTACATGCTAATGACAAGTATATTGTTGGTTTGAACCATGATAATTATCAAAGTGCTATTTATGAAAATGGAAATCGATCAAATCAGAATATCTTATTATTTGATTGGAATGGAGATCCTGTCAAAAAATTTATTTTGGACAAGCAATATTATATAAATTCGTTCACTGTTGATTGGGAGAATAGCAGGTTCTATGGGTATTGCTCAGAGGAGTCAGAACATAATATTATTGTTTATGAATTTACCTTATAAAAGTTTGAAAAGTAGATATTTATTAGCATTCCTGAGTCTTTCCCTTATTTTTATGATTGCATTAGCATATATAACAAGGTCAAGATATACGAAACACAGAGCGGCTATAGTGAATCAAAGTTTAGTCTATGTTCAAAAAAACAATTACCTTAAACGTTGCATTGATTATCAATTTATTATAAATAAAGAGGCCGTCCGTAGCTGCATATTCTTGCGCAAAGCGGACACTCATTCTTTCTGATTCCGGACAGGGATTCCTGCGCAAAACGGACAGCAATTCCTGCTGAAAACGGACAAGGATTCTTGCGGAAAGCGGACAGCCAGGACGATTGAAAACGGACGGTGATTCCTGCTGAAAACGGACACTTTCAATTACATCATTTATTTTCCACGGAATATCTGTATCTCTGTTGGCTTTATTAACCAATAAGAGAAAGCAGATGCCAAGAAAAAGAATAAACGTGGAAAAAATAAGAGAAATATTGCGACTTAGCCAGGAATTAAGATTTAGCATCCGGCAGATCGCTGAGGCAACACAGATTAGCAAAACCAGTGTTGGTGAGTACCTGGCAGAATATAAACGGTCCGGAATATCCTATAATGATGTTCTGGACATGAACGACACAGATCTGGCAGAGCTCTTTGAGAAACGTAACCAGACAGTTAATCCACTTTATGAGGCTTTATCAAAAGAGTTCCCGTATTATGAGAAGGAGCTTGCCCGGGTTGGAGTAACTCTCTACTTACTTTGGGAGGAGTATAAGGAACTTAATCCTGATGGGTTCAGTTACTCCAGGTTCTGTCACCACTACCGGATGTGGGAGAGCAAGCTGAAAGCTGGGATGCATATAGAGCACAAAGCCGGTGATCTTATATATGCAGATTTTACAGGAAAGAAGATGCATTACGTGGATCCTGATACTGGTGAAGTTAAAGCGGCCGAGATGTTTATTACGATCCTTGGTGCCAGTCAGTTGATTTATGTAGAAGGAGTAAACAGTCAGAAGCTGGAGGACTGGATATGGGCCAATGAAAATGCCTGGCGGTACTACGGAGGAGCCACCCGGGGTATATGTCCGGATAACCTTAAATCAGCCGTTACTAAAGCATGTAATTATGAGCCATTATTAAATGAGACCTATGATGATCTTGCCCGTCATTATAACACAGTTATTATTCCCACCCGGCCAGTGAAACCAAAGGATAAGGCTCTTGCTGAGAATGCAGTACGTATTGTTTACCAGCGAATATTCGCCAGGTTAAGAAATCAAACGTTTTTTTCTCTGAGAGAGTTAAATGAAGCAGTATGGGAAGAACTGGAACATGTAAACAATGCCCCGTTCCAACGTCGGGATATTAGCCGCCGGCAACTGTTTAACGAGATAGAGAAAAATGAACTACAACCACTTCCGAAAGAGCGTTATGAGATACGACGTTACCAGTTATCTAAGGTTGAGTTTAATCACCATATATACCTGAGAGAGGACAAGCATTATTACAGTGTACCTTATCAATATACCGGACAGAAGGTAAAAACCATATATACAGACAGGAATGTTGAAATATATAAAGATAATGTTCGTATTGCACTTCATAAAAGAGACCGTAAAGCCTATGGTTATACAACTGAGAAGAGTCATATGCCTGCAGAACATCAATATGTTGCCGGGTGGAACACGGAGCGCTTCGTAAGATGGGCATCAAAGATGGGAGGCTCTGTAGAGATCTTTATTGAGCGACTATTGGATAGTAAAGAACACCCACAACAGGCATTTAAATCCTGCATGGGTATTTTAAACCTGAGTAAAGGATATAAACCGGAAGATCTGGAAATAGTATGCGGTAGGGCGGTTGAGTATAACTGTATCTCATTTAAGTTCATCCAGAATTATAACATGGTTTAAGATTGTTACCACCAAACAGGATATTATGACCCCGGCCTTTTGTCTTGCTTGATTGATGCAGTTCTCAGAGCTCTTTTTTTAAAGAAAAACCCCTGAAGATTTTCGATTTCATTTTTTGATT
>JAIPBU010000017.1 GCA_021738535.1 Bacteroidales bacterium
CGCCCATAAGGGACTTTCACCCTCTGGATTTTATTAACATCGCCACTGGTTTGTCTGATAAAATTTGTATTTTTCAAATTTATTCAGAGCTTTCAGTAGCGTGTGCTCATGCTCATGCTGGGCACACACATGCGGTATGTTTAATAGGCTTGTCAGGCTTTTTGCAGATCTCATTCGGGCACCTGTATTTAAAAAGATAGATTAACTTTATAAATGAAACGTGAAGGCAGTTTGAATGGTTAGCCCGCCTACGCCAAGGGCTTCAGCAGGCAGCGCAAAAAGCCCGCCATCCCGAGTACTCGGGAACGCCTACTGAAACATACCGCAGAACCGTTGTGCACAATGTAATAAATAGCCTTTGACTTAAAATTATTATCTTTGAAAAAAGGACAGATATGAACATCCAATCAGAGAAATTGAAATTGATAGAATGGATCACACGAATCCAGGATAGTTCTATTATTGATAAGCTTCTGAAAGTAAAAGAAGAGTCGGACTGGTGGGATGAAATCTCCCAGGAAGAAAAAGAATCAATTGAAAAGGGACTTCAGGACGTAAAGAGTGGCAAGACACATCAACATGCCGTCGCAAAGAAGCTGTATGAAAAGTACCTATAAAATCGTCTGGACTGATCACGCTCTCGCTGAATTAAAAGAGATCATTACTTATCTTGAATCCAACTGGACTAGCAAGGAGATTTCGAGGTTATTCAAAAAAATTGAGAAAAGCTTAGCCCAGATAGTAAGAAATCCTTCAATGTATCCAAAGACAGATAGAAGGGAGTCGGTAAGAAGGGCCGTTTTGACAAGGCAATTGACACTGTATTACAAAACCGATAATAACTACATATATATCCTGTCTTTGTTTGATAACAGAAGAAATCCTAAAACATGAAGATTATAAAAAATACACTGTGCATAATGCGGTATAATTAATAGCCTTTGTCATGCTTTTTGCAAATCCCCGCTGAAGCCTGCGCTCTATTTAATTAAGAAAGGTTAACTTTATACATGAAACGTGAAGGTAGTATTAGTGGTTTCCCCGCCTACGCTGAAAGCTTCGGCGGGCAGTGCAAAAAGCCCGCCATCCCGAATACTCGGGAACGCTTACTGAATCATACCGACCGTTAGGGGCAAGGCATTTAAAATATTTTGATTTATTCACTCAAGTTTATATCTTTGTATTAACATGCTTACCCCGCTTCCCATAAGAACAGCGCGCTCAGGGTAAGCTTTTTAATTTATTACAATGAAAAAAGTGCCATATACAAAGCCTGCACTTACCTACACTGAGCAACTAGAAAAACTCAAAAAACGTGCCTCATAATAAAAAATGAACAATCTTTCCTAGATGTCTTAGAGAAAAAGAGCTACTATAGACTAAGCGGTTATTGGTATCCATTGTTGATAGATAAAGAACAGCACATATTTAAACCAAATGCGGATTTTGATACTGCTTATAAGATTTACCTATTTGACAAGCATTTAAGGCAGTTAGTAATTAAGGAACTAGAAAAAATGGTAACAAATAATTTGACAACTTTGGTAATAGGAGCTAGTGGTGCAACAGGAAAGGAATTAGTAAATCAATTGATTCTAAGGGGTCAAAATGTTAAAGTAATCGTCAGACCTCTTACAAAAATTCCTGACAGATGGGAAACCAATAAAAGCATATCAATAATAAAAGCCAATGTTTCAGAAATTGAAGTAAACGAAATAGCGAACTAGATAAAAAATTGTAATGGATTTGATTCGATTACTAATACCACCTCAACTGGATAATGAAACCGCTGCCGATTATTTAAGGTTAAACATTGGTCAGAATCATGAAAATATTCAATGGGTAGCCGTTCGCCCGGATTCGTTGATAAATGAATCAAATGTAACCGGATACGAACTACATGCTTCGCCCACAAGAAGTCCTATTTTTAATACGGGCAAAACTAGTCGAACAAACGTTAGGAACTTTATGGCAAGATTATTATTGAAAATGACTTATGGGAAGAATGGAAAGAGAAAATGCCGGTGATTTATAATAAATAAGGCAAATCAAAATAGGATGATTCATTCAATTTAAAGGTTAATAGAAATGAAAGCAGTCATTTGTACGAAATACGGAATACCTGAAGTCCTCCAGATTAAGGAGATTATTAAGCCAAAACCTAAGAATAATGAGGTTTTAATAAAAGTATATGCAACAACGGCGCATATAGGTGATACCCGTATCAGAAGGGTAGACCCTTTTTTAGTAAGACTTATTTTTGGCCTGTTCAGGCCTAGAAAGAATCTAACACTTGGTCTGGAAATTTCCGGTATAATCGAAGATGTTGGAAAAAATGTAAAATCATTCAAAGTAGGTGATGAAGTGTTTGCCCTGACTGGTTTTGGGCTGGGAGGCTATGCCGAATACCGGTGCTTGCCCGAAAAAGTTAAAGAAGGCAAGCAGGAACGAAAGGGATTAGTAGCCATCAAGCCTAAAAACTTAACCTACGAGGAGGCAGCCACTGTACCTGCTGGAGGACTTACAGCCTTAAAAAATCTACAAAAAGCTAAAATATCCAAAGGCCATAAGATTTTAATAAATGGAGCATCAGGCAGTCTTGGTACCTACGCTATCCAACTGGCCAAATACTATGGAGCAGAAGTTACCGCTGTGTGTAGTGCTCAAAATTTTGATTTGGTAAAATCCATAGGGGCTGACAACGTAATTGATTATACAAAAGAGGATTTCACCCAGATTCAGGATAAGTATGATATAGTGTATGATGCTGTTATGAAGTCAAAAGCCTCGAAATGCCGAAAAATATTGAAAAGGAATAGCGTTTTTATAAATAACTATCGTCTTCCAAAAATAAAAGGGGATGATTTACTCTATCTAAAAGGCTTGATTGAAAAGAACAAACTTAAACCAGTTATTGACAGGACATATTCTATGGAAGACATTGTTGAAGCACATAGATATGTTGATAAGGGACATAAAAAAGGGAATGTTGCAATACGGATGAGATGATAAATAACGAACGCACAACATGATGCTATAAATCCAATAGCCGCCGTGGCTTGTGGATAGGGCAGCAGATGGCTGAAAATTTTGTACCTTTATCGGGCGACAGTGGAAGCGGCTACTGGTTTTATAGCTTTCCGTTCAGGCACATTCAGCTAAAGCTGAACTTTTGTCTGCCCGTCCCGAATACTCGGGACTCCTGCATCCAAAAGAAATGTGCCTGAACGCCGCGCTAAACCATATAAAATATGAAACCAAAACTTTTATTACTCCCATTCGTTCTCTTATCACTGAATTCATTTTGTCAGACAAATGATAATTTAATAAGTATACAAGGAAATGCAATAATTTGTGAAATCCCTGAATTATTTGTGACAAATATTTCTATAAGTTCACAAGATTCACTCTACTCTAAATGCTCTGATTTGCTTATTGAAAATTACAACCAAATCGAGATGGCATTTGAAAAAAATGGAATTCCAAAAAAAGAATTAAAATCAGGAGGAATAAATATTAGTGAGAGTTATTCGTGGACTGGTAGAGAGAGAAAAATGAATGGATATCAAGGAAATATTTCAGTAATACTTGAGCTTCCATATAATAAGCAGACTTTGAATACTGTAATAAACACTTTAAAGAATAATGAATTTCCAGTCTCATATAATTTATCTTTTAAATTAAGTAACAGTCAGAAAGAAACTTTACTAAAGAAGGCTATTGAGCTGGCAATTGAAAATGCAGAGAAGAAAGCTAATTATATTGCTGAGTCAATGGGTTTTAAGTTATCAAAGATCAAAGATATAAATTTTGGTTATACTAGTTATAAAAATGACATATTAACAGATGACACCAATGTGTTCTCTATGATTGAGGAAGAAGAGGTTATGGAACAAGATATAAGCCTAAATCCACAAAAATTAGAGATAAAAAAAACAATTGGAGTCGTTTGGATTATTGAAGAATAACACGCCGGAACTTCGTTTTGCGCGGCGTTGGGCATAATTAAAAGCAGAATATGAAAATCGCAGTTACAGCAGCAAATGGAAAATTAGGTGTTTCGGTAGTAAATGAGCTAGCAAAGGAAATTGGGAAAGAGAATGTAATCGGGATAGTACGCACCCCCGAAAAAGCCTCTCATCTCGGAATAGAAATCAGAACAGGAGATTACAATAGCCGAGAAGACTTTAATTTAGCTTTGATTGGTATTGATTCCGTACTGCTTATTTCAGGAATGGATGACCCTCAAAAAAGAATCCAGCAACACAGAAATGTAATTCAAGCTGCAATTCAGAATGGAGTAAAGAAAATTATCTATACCAGCATTATTGGTGATGAGAAAGAAACTGCTTTTAGCCCAATTGTAAAAAGCAATCGCCAAACTGAAATGGATGTTAAAGAATCGGGTTTAGAATGGGTAATCGGAAGAAATGGAATTTACATTGAACCTGATCTTGAATACATCGACACTTATGTGAAAGAAGGTGAGATTAGAAACTGTGCAGGTGATGGCAAGTGTGGCTACACAAGTAGGGATGAATTAGGCTTCGCATACACTCAAATGCTACTTCATGATAGACACAATGGACAGACTTATAATTTGGTTGGAGAACCAATCACCCAAACCCAATTAGCAGAGTTGATTAATCAGGAGTTTGATACCAACCTGAAATTTAACGCAGTAGCTGTTGATGAATATGAGAAAGAGCGAAAGGCTGAATTAGGAGATTTCATAGGAACTGTTATTGCAGGAATTTACAATGGAATTAAGAAAGGAGTAAATGATGTACCTTCTGATTTTGAGCAAGCGTCAGGAAGGCATCATAAATCAACAGTCGAAATGATGAAGGATTTTAAGGGAAAAATAAAATAACTATGCCCAATAAATAGGACTCTGAACGGCCTGCAAGGCCCAGTGAGGAGTACATGTTGAACTACATCCACCGGAGTACGGGCTATGTACTTAATGAGGGTTTTCTGAGGATTTTGTGCCGTGGATCCGGTTTGTTCTTTTAAGTATTGAAAAATTTTATTCTTGCCATCAGGACTGAAGTGGTTAAAAAGAGCCCCGGATCATTCCGTTTTCCCTTGTTTTGATCACCACCAGGCATACCTTTCCCACTTGCGCCTTAGTGTACGAAACTTCAATTTATATGGCTGATGCCGAATGCTGTCAATATCAGGGCTTGCTTCCGGGACAAATTGTAATCTCAGGTTGCGTTTGACCGTGTGGTTGTAAATCCCGTAACGTCTGATTTTTACAAACCTCGCGGGCAATATATGCAAGGTAAACCGGCGCAGGAACTCAGCTCCATAAAGGGTAACAGGTTTTTTAACCGCCCTGTCCCGGTAGTCTTTTGAACTGAA
Organism: Bacteroidales bacterium; assembly: GCA_021738535.1. GTDB lineage: Bacteria > Bacteroidota > Bacteroidia > Bacteroidales > VadinHA17 > UBA9300. The sequence continues at coordinate 5,368 of JAIPBU010000017.1, forward strand.
TGTCACCTTTCCATTGGTAATATTCAAAATACGTTGGTTTGTAATAGCTACCCGATGGGTGTACTGCCCCAAATATTTAATGACATGATCAGCGCCTGCCAGGGATGGTTCACAATGGACCACCCACCTGGCAGCGTATGCCTGTTTTATCTTGTCTTTGAACAGAGAGAGCTCTTTTTGTTTTCGTAAAGAACGTTTTAAGCTGTCCAGATGCAGGCAGACTGTATTCAACCCATGAGGTGCCGTGAATACAATATGAAAATGTTTCACAGGCAAAGTACTATGCACCAGTTCATCAATCCAGAATGCCTGTTTGGCTGCCTGACATTTTGGACAATGTCTGTCCCCACAGCTATTGTAACTGTAACGAACAGAGCCACAACTGTCACACTCCTCTTCATGACCGCCGAGTGAAGCCGTGCGACAACTTGCAATCTTCCCCAGTACTTTTCGTTGCAGGGGCGTCAGCTTTCTCTTTTCAAGAAGATCTGTACTAAACAGGTTTACCGCCTCTGCCAATTCATACATTGTCCGCATCAGCAGCGTAGTTATAGAGTGTATCCAGCAGACTATGAGGTTTTATAAGCAGACATTGTGCAACATGAATATAGATCATGGTGGTAGTGATCTGTGAATGGCCCAATAGTTCCTTAAGGGTAACAATGTTGATACCTTGTTCAAGCAGGTGTGTGGCATAGGAATGCCTGAGTGAATGAAGGTTCACATCCTTTGTGATGGATGTTTTTTTCAGGTTTTCGCGCATTACCCACGAGAGGCCGCTAACACTGTACCTGCCATCAGGTTCTTTGCCATTGAACAGCCATATATGCGGGTTTTCTGCAGCCAGATACTTCTTCAGGCCAACAGCCATACTCGCAGCCAGGGGAACTACCCGGTCTTTCTTATACTTGCTATGTCGGATATGAATGGTCTTCTGCTCAAAGTCAATATCAGATATCTTCAGGTTTATTACTTCCTGTCCCCGCAGACCGGCAGAGTATATCAAGGTCAGCACAATGAGTTGTTTAAGCAGTGTTGGTGCTGACACTCTTCGAAATCTCACCCAACAATATGAACCAACCGTTTGCAAATATTAACAAGATTTTGAAATGTTATTACTAACTTGGACAGCAATGGAGTTTACTAGAATTTACTCCACGGACTGCTTGCAAATTGCTGACAGTCTGCATACATAATAAATGCACAAATTATGATGAGAAATTTTGTTATTATCGGTCTTTTAATACAATTACTTTGCAGCTGTCAGGCCCAGGATAAACCAAATTGGAACCACTATTTGGAAGAATTCAACAAAGATTTTCAGAACGAGCTCAAATCCAGCAATGTTATTGGGGCAAGCTATGCTGTTTTCGATAGTGAGAAGACCTTTTGGATCGAAAACTATGGTTTTGAGAATAAAGAGAAACAGGAAAAAACAAAATCTTCAAGTAAGTATCTTATTGGTTCTCTAACAAAGGTATTTACGGCCGTTGCAGTTATGCAATTATATGAAAAGGGACTTTTGGAACTTGATGCCCCGATTACAGATTATATACCTGAATTCTCTATAAAACAGAGATTCCCAAACTCAGACCCAATAACTATCAGAGCAATCCTGACTCATCATGCTGGATTACCAAACGATATATTCCTACACAAGTTCTCCTCTATCCCTCCTCCATACAAGGATGTATTAGACTACCTGAATAGTCAGTATACCTGTTTCCCCGTTGGTAAAATTAAATCATATTCCAATTTAGGCTACGCACTTTTAGGGATATTAATCGAGAAGGTCAGTGGTCTACCCTACACTGAATATGTTTACAGCTCAATAATTAATCCCCTGGATATGAAGAATACAGGGTTTTATCTTTCCACAGATATGAAAAATGATTTTTCTGTTCCGTATAACAGGAAAGGTAAAGCGGTATCAGAGTATCCAATATTTGATGTCCCGGCTGGAGCTATATATTCCACTATAGACGATATGGTAAAATTTGGACAAATTTTTATCGGGAATAATAGCTCAATATTAAGTGATTATACTTTAAATGAGATGTTCAAGCTGCAGAATAAAAATGTAGCTGCAGATCTTGATGATAGATCAGCAATCTGTTTCACTTTCCGAAATAAAGCTTTTGAGCTTGGCAGGGTGCTTGAACACGGAGGCGCAACTGTATATCATAAAGCCCAATTATATATTGCACCTGATGCACAACTTGGTGCAATTATGCTATCAAACTCCCCAGATGGTGTGTTAAACTCATGGAAACTCAATGAGCAGGTAATGGTAGAATACTTGAAGGAAAATAAGATTGTACCCGCGAAAATAAATAATCCTGAAAAAGAAGTGAGATTTTCTTCAATAAAAGAGAAAAACTTAGAAGCTTTTACAGGAAATTATGTTATGCCCGGTATGATATGCAATTTTGAATGGAAAGACGAAAATCTATATACGAAAATACAAGACAATTCATTCTATATCGTTCCGGAAGATGATCATTCTTTTGTGCCTGCAAAAAAAATTCTTGGGATAATTGGCAAATCTAAAAAAATGTGGTTCTTTCTTGAAGAGATTGACGGTGAAAAACTGTTTATGCAATCAATGCCATGGGGGGATTTGGTAATTATTGGACAAAACGTAAAGAGAAATAAAATCCCTGATAAATGGAAAGAGAGAATCGGGAAATATGAAATTTTTAATCTGGGCGAGAATGAAATCCAGTTGATTAAAGACCTTGAGATTAAAGAAAAGAATGGGTTCCTTGTTTTTGAGTACAAATACCATGATGCTTTCGGTAATCCTACTCCTGTAGAAATGGCTCTGGATTTTAAGAATGATTTTGAAGCTTTTGTTTTAGGACTTGGACGTGGTGGTGGCGAGGGATTAACCTTCCATAAAAAGAAAGATGAAAATGATGAGGTTTTAAACTATCTTGGATTGAAAGCTAAATTAATCGAGGAAAGCCTGGCTCAAATTGAAAAAAATCCGGCAATGTATCCAAAGACAGATAAAAAGGAATCAGTCCGACGGGCAGTATTTACCAGACAATTGACACTATACTACAATACCGACAAAAACTACAAATTGCAATCTGGATTGAATATAAAGGAATAGAGTTTATTATCAAGGCAGAAATTAATCAATCCGGCGATTTTAATGACTTTTTTAATAAGAGTATTGACACGGATCGTGAATATTATGGAGGAGGAATATGGGGGGCAGCGGTCAATCTGCAGTAATCTATGCTAAAAAAATAATCGTTACAAAATTTGGGCCCCCTGAAGTAATGCAACTAGTTGAAGAAAGTTCTTTGCCTGAACCAAAATCCGGAGAAGTGAGGGTGAAAGTGTCCAAAACCAGTGCCAATTTCACGGATATAATGATACGCAAAGGGAAATATCCCGATGTAAAAGACAAACCACCTTTTTCCTTAGGTTATGACATGATTGGAGTTGTAGATAAACCAGGAAAGGATGTTGAAGAATTTCACATGGGAGACAAGGTTGCTGATATGACTGTGATTGGGGCATATTCAGAGTATATTTGTCTACCTGCCAAAAAATTAACGCAATTACCGGATAAAATTGATGACTCAGAAGCTGTTACTTTGATTCTTTCTTACATGACTGCCTATCAGATGTTACATCGAATTGCTAAGATAACTGAAGGAAAAAGCATACTCATTCATGGAGCAGGTGGTGCAGTTGGTATAGCAATCCTTCAATTAGGAAAACTTCTTAATCTGAAGGTATATGGAACCGCATCCAAATCGAAACACGATTTAGTAAAAAAACATGGCGGAATTCCGATTGATTACAGAAATGAGGATTTTGAAAAACGCATACAAGAGCTGACTGATGGGGGCGTTACTTCCGTCCATAAAGGATTTACACCCTCTGGATTTTATTAACATCGCTAAAGATTTGTCTGATAAAATTTGTATTTTTCTAATTTAGTCAGAGCTTTCAGTAGCATGTGCTCATGCAGGGCACACTCAAACGGTATGTTTAATAGGCCTGTCAGGCTTTTTGCAGTGCCCGCCATTCAGAGTACCCGGGAACGCCTACTGAAAAATTGCTCGCGAGCTCAGCAGGCAAGCCTGCTTCGGTTCTGCCGTCTGTTCAGCAAGGCTAGCATAAAATACAAAATGGGGAGACCATTATATAACAAAATTATGGGAAAGATAACTAAAAAGGAATTGACATCGGAACAAAGTGCTGAGTTACTCAATATATTGAGAAGAAGATTTGAGAATAATATGGAACGTCATCCTGATTTAAATTGGTCAAAAATTGAAGCCAAGCTTGAAATCAAGCCTGGAAAACTGTGGTCTTTAAATCATATGGAAGAAACGAATGGCGAACCAGATATCGTGAATTATATTAAAGATACTGACGAATATATCTTTTATGATTGCTCCACTGAAAGCCCACAGGGTCGCAGAAGAATCTGTTACGACAAGGAAGCATTACAATCCAGAAAAGAACATAAACCTAAAAACAGTGCCATTGGAATGGCTGCAGAAATGGGAATTGAAATTTTAACAAAAGAACAATATCTTGAGCTGCAGCGATTAGGAAAGTTTGATACTAAAACATCAAGTTGGATACAAACTCCAATTAGTATTAGAAAACTTGGAGGCGCAATATTCGGCGATTTGCGCTACGGAAATGTATTCATCTACCACAACGGGGCAGAGTCATATTATTCAACAAGAGGCTTTAGAGGCTCATTAACCGTTTGACATTAAAAAGATAACAAATCACACCCCAACTGCTAATAAATAGGACTCTTAGTGGCCTGCAAGGCCCAGTGAGTAGTACATGTTGAACTACACCACCCGTTCTCATTATATGGAATTTTGATGATTAATAATTTCGAATTATAAAAAGAACCGGGTACTTTTAATAAAACATTAAATCATTTAAAATGAAAAGGATAATTCCATTACTGTTATTGTTGAGCCTGCTTGCTATTAATTGCACAGACACGAAACCCGAAGAGAGAAACCTTGCTGAAATCAATAAACTGCAAGCAGAAAACGACAGCTTGAAAAATGTACTGACACAGAATGAGGATATTAGGAAAAACCAGATGATTAGGTCTCTCACTTTTCAGGATAATAATGCTGAAAATGCAATGAATTTTTATGTTGAATTATTCGATAATTCCAGGATTATCAATGTGCAACGTTGGGAGAAAGGCGGACCGGTTGCAGAAGGAAGAATAATGCAGGCTACGTTTGAGTTAGACGGGAACCTTTTTATGTGCAGCGACAGTCCCCCTGTTCACAATTGGGATTTTACTCCTGCCGTTTCCAACTATATTGAATGTGAAAACGCAATTGAGCTTGAAAGACTGTTTTCAAAATTGGCTGAAAACGGTAATGTGGCAATGCCCTTGGACAACTATGGTTTTAGCCAGAAGTTTGGTTGGGTAATTGACCAATTCGGTGTTTCCTGGCAATTGAATTTACAATAAGAAAAAATCAAGCAGAGAAGCTTTTCGGAATATTAAAAGAAAAAAATATGATGAAAGCACTTATTTTAGTTGATAGCTAAAAAAAAAGTATCTTTACCTATCCGGCTAAAAAAATAAAGACTCGCAAATGCATATATGCTGGAGAGGATTATCAATATATCAACAGGTGAAGTCAAAGCTGCGGGAGCTAATACCATTTTAACATCAGCAGCTATTGGCTCTTGCATTGTTGTTGCGGCATTTTATCCCCGGAGGCCTAAAGGTGCTATGGCCCATATTATGTTACCGGGAAAAGCATCAGGAAAGAATGAGGAAATTAAATTAAGGTATGCAGATGATGCCATTAATGAATTATTAACCCGCCTGAATGTACCTGAAAAGAATTATCATGATATCAGTATCTGCCTTGTTGGAGCAGGTAATGTGCTTAAAAGAAAAGATGATTCCATCTGCAGGGATAATATTGCATCAGTGCATAACATTCTAACCCGAAAAAAGCTGAGCATAAAAGCCAGGGCCCTTGGAGGATACAACAGGCGTTCAGTAAGAATGGATGTTTCCAGAGGTGAGGTTTATTTCACAGAAAATGGTTCAAAAGAGATGCTGTTGTGGCCCGCAAAATCTGATGAGCAAATCTTAAGAGGATATAAAAATGAACAGTAAGAAAGGTGATTATGATTCAGCCAATATTCTACGATCATTAGAAATTGGTTTCTTAAGAGCAGACAAAGATGGTTTTATAACCACGGCCAATGAATACATAGCTGATATGTTCGGATATTCCTCGCCGGAAGAAATGATCGGTCTGCATATGAATAATTTTTATGCTTCTGCTAACGACAGAGCTTACATGATTAATAATCTCAAGTCAAAGGGAAAATTGCTCAATTATGAAATCAAATTACGACGTAAGGATGGGAGCTCCTTCTGGAGTTTGAATAATATCAAAACATTCAGGGATGAACATGGCAATTTCCTGGGAACCGAAGGTGTAGTACGGGATATCACCAATCTCCGGGAAGCAGAAGAAAGGCTGTTGAACGCCACAGGCAGGATGGCCAGGGTCGGTGGCTGGGAACTTGATCCTGCAACCAGCAAAGTCTCCTGGACAGAAGAAATATACAGGATCCATGAAGTTCCTGTGGATCACGAACCCCCTGTTGAGGAAGCAATTAACTTCTTCCATCCTGAAGACAGGCCAAAACTGCGGGAAGCTTTGAAAAATGCTATTGAGAAAGGTGTACCTTACGATCTTACTTTACGTTTTATTACTGCTAAAGGTAAACACCTGATTGCACGGACTATTTGTCGGCCACAGGTTGAAGATGGTAAAATTGTCAGGCTAAGTGGAACTTTCCAGGATGTAACAGATTGGAAGAAAGCAGAACAAAAACTCCAGGCAGCTAACCAGCAACTGGCAGCAAGCGAACAGCAGCTCAGAGCAACCAATCAGAAACTGGAAGCAGCTAACCAGCAACTGGCAGCAAGCGAACAGCAGCTCAGAGCAACCAATCAGAAACTGGAAGCAGCTAACCAGCAACTGGCAGCAAGCGAACAGCAGCTCAGAGCAATGAATAAGCAGCTAAAAGCAACCAACCAACAACTGGCAGCAAGCGATCAACAACTCAGAGCAGCCAATCAGCAGCTACAGGCAGCTAACCAACAACTGGCAGCAAGCGAACAGCAGCTCAGAGCCAGCGAAGCAGAGCTGAGCAGGAATCTTGAAAAACTGGTTCTTGGAGAACAAATTGCCGGACTGGGGTATTTCGAACGTAACTGGCAAACCGGTAAAGGATTCTGGTCGAAGGGATTATATGCACTCCTGGGCCTGAGTCCGGATGAGATTGACTGCAATAATGATGACTATATGAAATTTATTCACCCCGGGGATTTGCAAAGAACAACAAATCACATTAAATCCACTTTGAATGACCGCAAAAACATGGATGTTGAATTCCGTCTCATACAAAGCGGCGGCAATATATTACACATACATGGTATCGGGAAGAATTACTTTGATAAAGACGGAAAACCTCTACGCTCAATAGGTACATTCCAGGATATTACCGAAAGGAAAAATGCAGAAATTGAACTTAAGGAAAGTGAGAATAATTACAGGGTATTAGCTGAAAATGCCAGGCACTTTATCATTACTCATGACCTTGATGGAGTGATTACCTATGCCAATACCTTTACCCTCGATTTTATAAATGTTACGAAAGACCGGTTAATTGGTAAAAATATTTCTGAACTCCTTCATTCAAAAGAACAAAAAGATGCAATGAAGCAGAGGCAGAAGGATTTCGAGAGCGGCAAGAAAGATGTACACCATTACCAGTTAAATCTGAAATCACCATCCGGAGAAGATCGTATACTGGAAGTTTTTGGTAACCCGATTAAGCAAAACGACAAAATTACCTCGGTATTAATTGTTGCCTACGATATAACCGAGCGTATGCAGGCAGAGATAGAACTTGAACATAGTCATGAATTGCTGAAGTATATAATTGAGCATACCCAAAGTGCTATTGCAGTGCATGACAATGACATGAATTATGTGTATGTAAGCCAGAATTACCTGGATCAATATAAAGTTAGTGATAAGGACATAATAGGGAAAAATCACTACGAAGTATTCCCTGATCTTCCTGAGAAATGGCGTGATGTCCACAAAAGAGTATTAAAAGGTGAGATCCTGGGTGCTGATGATGATCCTTATGAAAAAGAAGATGGCACAGTAGAATGGACCAAGTGGCATTGCCGTCCATGGTACAACTCTAAAGGAGAAATTAACGGACTTATTGTATATACCAGCGTTATAACAGAAGAAAAGAAAATCAGGGATGCCATCAAGGAAAGTGAAGCAAGTCTTCGCGATGCCCAGAGGATAGCAAATATAGGCGACTGGTCATTGGATCTTCGTACCGGCCGGGTTCATATGAGTGATGAGATGTTTAACCTGATAGGCATAGATAAAAGTGAAGCAGCTGATCTGTCAGAGCATGAGAAATACTACACCCCTGAGAAATGGCAGCAATTCCAGGAAGCTGTACAGGAAGCACAGGAAACAGGTATGCCGTATGAAATTGAAATGGAGTTTTCCGGGAGGAATGCTCAATTCCGGTATGCTATCGCCAGGGGGGAGCCGGTCTTTAATGAAGCAAATAAGATAATTGGACTTAAGGGAACTCTGCAGGATATTACCAAACAGAAAGAATATGAATCACAGTTAATAAAGGTCAAGGAAAAAGCCGAAGAAAGCGACCGCTTAAAATCAGCTTTCCTGTCGAATATGAGCCACGAAATACGAACTCCCATGAACGGGATCCTGGGCTTTGCCAGCCTGTTGAATGAATCCGATCTGACCGCATCAGAGCAAAAGAAATATATTGATGTAATTGAAAAATCAGGTCAGCGGATGCTGAATATAATCAATGATATTATTGATATATCAAAAATTGAATCCGGTACGGTTGAAGTTAATATGAAGAAGGCTGATATTATAAAGCAGTTAAATTATATACATTCCTTCTTCAAGCCCGAGGCTGAGCATAAAAGACTGGATTTAATATTGAAAAAACCTTTACCTGAAAAAGCTGCCAACATAATAACCGACAGTGATAAAGTATCAGCCATACTGATAAACCTGATTAAAAATGCCATTAAATACACCGATAAAGGTTATGTGAAATTTGGATGCGATTTAATCGAAGATAAAAATTCAGCATTCCTTCAGTTTTACGTTAAAGATACAGGAATTGGTATAGCAAAAAACAGGCAGGAAGCGATTTTTGAACGATTTATACAGGCAGATATTGATGATACTCATGCACGCCAGGGAGCAGGCCTGGGTTTATCCATTTCCAAAGCTTATACGGAAATGCTCGGTGGCAAAATATGGATTGAAAGCAATGAAGGTGAAGGTTCAGTATTTTATTTTAAGATCCCCTGCAAACCAATGATCATTGATGAACATGATATTAAAAAGGAACCAGGCAATAAAGAGAATTTTAATAACCTGAACCTGAAGATTTTAATCGCAGACGACGATAAAGCTTCCAGTGATCTTATTTCAATTTTTGTAAATAAGTGTGCCAGAGAAATTATCAGTGTCCTGACAGGAACAGAAGCGCTTGAAGAATGCCGGAACAATCCGGATATAGATTTAATATTTATGGATATTCAAATGCCCGGGCTGAATGGTTATAAAGCAACTCAACAAATTCGTGAATTTAATAAGGAAGTTGTTATTATTGCCCAGACTGCATATGGATTATCCGGTGACAGGGAAAAGTCACTGGAGGCAGGTTGTAACGATTATATAGCAAAGCCTGTTAAGAAAAATGAGATAATGGGACTAATTCAAAAGTATTATCCCTGAATACAAGCCGGAGCCCCAGAGCAGTCATAACATAAAAACCTGATAAAAACTTAAAATCAATTAAATAAACTAAAAACTATTATTATGAAAAATTCTGCAATTCTTATTCTGATGATTATTTCAGTTTTAGCTGTGTCCTGCGGAGGATCTCCTTCTAATGACAAAGAAGATAAAAATAATGAACCTGCGCCTGAAAAAATTATTCTTGACAGCAAAGAGGCCATGATGTCAAAACTTGACGGGTATAATATCACTATTCCCGGGGAAATGGTATTCAGATCAGTTGATAAACAGGTGTATCTGGATAAAGATTTTGAAGAAAAGGATACTTATCTTATCTACTTTGACACTAAGGAAGGAGAGGAAGTAAAAAAAGAAGAACTGCTGAACTGGTTTAATTCTCAGATAGATAATCTGAAAAACAAAGGATGGACAGTAAAGACAAATGAAAAAGACAAGGAAATGATTGGTGGTGGAACAACCAACCAGGTTGTATTAGTTAAAGATAGTGAAAATTGCACCCTGGACATAAGACTGGGATTCAATGATGAGCGTTCTTCCCTGAGCATCCATCCGAAGTACGAAACAGAGTAATCAAGCAAAGGCCCGGATGCAACACTACGAGATTTTTTCAGACCTTCTCAGTAAAGAAGATGTTCTGTCAGAGCAGGAGATAGAAATAATCAGCTCTTCTTTCAGAGTTGATTATATATCAAAAAACCAGTTTTTTTCAGAAGCAGGCCAAAGGTGTAAAAGGGTTGGTTTCTTAAACAGCGGTATATTATGCAGCTATATTTACAATACTGATGGATACGCAGTGGTAAAACATTTCCTGGAACCGCATCAGTATTTTACAGACCTGGAAAGTTATGAGAAAAACAGGGAAGCCAGGCTTAACATTATGGCTGTAACTGATTCTGTAATACTGAGTATTGACAAGCAGGAAAACAATAAGCTCCAAAACCAGATACCAAAATGGGAATATGTCCAGGGCCTTTTTGCTTCCCGGGCTTTGAATAACATGATCCAGATGCAAAACTTCCTGCATTTTGGTTCAGCGGCAGATAAGTACCGGCATTTTGTTGAAAACCACCCTAACCTTGCCAGGCATGTTCCCCTTAAATACATTGCTTCATACCTTGGCATAACCCAAAGTTCATTAAGCAGGCTAAGAAGAGAAAATACCGGGAAATAAAAATTGTTTCAACGTATTTGATTATTTGCCATAGGACAAATTATTCCTGGTAAACAGACCATAATTTTGCTTTAAATAAATTAAACAAAAGATTATGGAAACAACAATTTATTACTTCTCAGCCACAGGTAATTCGCTCGACTTTGCAAAGAAACTGGCAAGCCAGCTTAAAACCAAAAACCTCCAGGCTATCCCGGAGATTATTGAAAATGACACAATCCAATGTAATTCGGATCGCATAGGGATAATCTTCCCGGTATATGCATGGGGTCTTCCACGTATAGTAAATGATTTCATTGAAAAACTACGGTTCCGGGCTAACCCATACATTTTTGCAATTGCCGGCTGTGTAGGCATTCCCGGTAAAACCCTTAAGGTCATTCAAAATATTTTACAAAAAAATTACGCGGACCTGGATGCTGGCTTTGTAATAAAAACACCCTGCTCCAGTTTAGCGAAAAAGAATATACTGGATGACATTATCATTAGCCTTGACAGGAAAAAGAAGCACTTAAAAACAGGGGATGAACGACTCGGTGAGATTGTTTCAGTTATAAATAAATCAAATGCACATAAACCCGAGACCAGTTCTGCCCTGGCAAATTATTTCGGATCAATTTTCCATGAACATGCTACTGACTTTTTCAGGAAAGCCTCCCTGGATTTCGAAGTAAGTGATAAATGTACAGGTTGTGGTACCTGTGTGAGAGTATGCCCGAAGGCTAATATCATCCTGGATGGCAACACTCCAAAATTCTCTGACAATTGTGAATTCTGCCATGCCTGCATTCAGTGGTGCCCGGAATTTGCAATCACCCATCCTAATTTCACACCCGGGAAAGAGCAATACAGAAACCCCAATGTAAGGGTGAAAGACCTGGTAGTAAATGCCTGAGACCAATAAAAGAATTATCTTTCAGTTACCCGGCCGGGATTTTCATGAATCATAGAGATGAAGAAGATCCCGGTCCCATTCCTCAACGCCGGTCGCCTCATCTCCCCTGAGCAGTGAAACAAATGCCTCAAGGGCCTTTCGCGCATCGCCCAGCGGGTAATAAAATGCATCCCAGTTTTCGCTGTCCTCGCCGTCATGATTCGGTATTACATGCCCGAACTTCCAGGCATTCTGCAATTCGCCATAAGCACTCGATGCCCTTTTCTCGATATTCTCCAGGTCCGGCAGCGAAATCTCACCCTTCTGGCACCTGGTACGTCGCAGCAGTTTCCGTCGCATCACATCGGTAAGCAGGTCCTGCAGCGAAACAGACGCTTCTCCTGATTTAAGAAAAAGAATTTCGTTTTGGGATAAAGGAGACATAAACATACTGAGCTTCTGCACGTGATCAAGCGCAGGATTATCAAGGAGTACTTCCCCCACGAAGGGATTACCTTCAAACAGGACATCCCCGCGTTCCAGAGAGCCAGACAGTTCCTGCAAATCGAGTGCCTGCAGATCGCCGCGAACATCCATAACAATAAAGCCGTCCTTATCCCGCAATGCTTCAATATCTTCCCGGGAACGAAAATAGTAATCCACCCCCTCAGTCTCACCCGGACGGGCTGACCGACTGTTATATAAAACCAGGGGCTGAAGCGTTTTATCCAACTCAGGGTATAATCGCGCCAGCGCCTTTGCCAGGGGCGATTTCCCCACACATGAAGGCCCTGAAAAAATAACAAGCTTCCCGTCTTTCTTTTCTGCCATGCTCTATTCCTTATTCACCGTGCCACTCTGTGATCCACTGTGTTCACCGTGGTTTAATGTTTTTTCATTATAAATTCTGATAAACCGTACATTATGATACAGCAACCTGATATGCAGTTGTAAAACTACAACAAGCACATCTTAAATTCAAAAATTATTCATCCAATTAATATTGAATTACTTGTATAATGAATATTTATTCATTAATATTGCAGTATGAGAAGCAAGGACTATAGCAAGATAGACCTGGTATTCAGGGCCGGCCTTAAACTGATTGTTAAAGAAGGCATTGCAGGACTAACCATGTCTAAACTGGCAAAGCAGGCCGGTATAGCAACCGGTACATTATATATCTATTTTAAGAGCAAGGAGGAGCTTCTGAATAAACTATATGATAAGCTCCAGGCAGAATCAAAGCAACGATTTATGAAAGGCTATGATCCGGATGAACCCTTCAGGACCGGGCTGAAAAGAGTATGGCTGAATTATCTGAAACACCGTATTGAGCGCTACGAAGAAAGTGTTTTCCTTGAGCAATACTACCGTTCGCCCTTTATCACAGCCGAACAAAAACAAATTGCCGAATCAATGAAACAACCCGTAAAAGAGCTTATTCAGCGTGGCAAAGACGAAAAGCTGGTAAAGAAGGATTTTGATAACGAGATGCTTTTCCTGGCCCTCCTCGGCTTCATCCGCGAACTGGCCGATGAACACGTAACAAATGTTTACATACTAAACGAGGAAAACACAGAAAAAGCATTCCGGCTGGCATGGGATACAATTAAAATCTAAATTTTTTTACCATTCCCCTGTTCAGGTCAAAAGGTAGAAAAGACGGCTGGGCTTTCTCAAAGAAAAAGCCTGGTGATATGCTTGCCTACACTGATCCTAAATGGAACTTTTTATACACAACCTGGAACATTGCATTTGTATATGCTGAAAACCCGGGATATGCTGCCAGCTCATTATGCATATTGCTGGCTGCTGAATTATACCCCTATCTTAAGAACCGTCCTGAGCTCTATGTCCAGGCACGAGCCTATACTCTTGCGGTTCATATACTGATAAGGGCCACTTATGATATTTTCACTCCCATAATGGATTCATCGGCCTTTGCCAGCGAAAAGGTTGTTTACTACTGGGGTCTCATAAATTTTGTACTGCACGTACCATACCTCTTCTGGTATTTTACAAAACGCAGGAAAGAATTCAGGGCTGTTGATGCTGACAACGATTAAGCAAATCAGCACCCCGGTAAAAATTGCTGATAAAAAGTGTAAAAAAAGCTTTTCATTCTCTCAGGAAAAGGAATTCTTTCCGTTTATGTGTAGCACATTCCGGTGTTGTTTCACTATTTTACAGTCCCGGATATGCACAAATATTCACTAAAAGGACCTGAGTCAGAATGTACAAACACACAAGAAATGTTTTTAAGGCAAACAATATTATCATGCCGGTATTTATTGTTTGCCTTATATTTTCGTCATGCACCAGGAACAACCAGGTAAAGCCACTGAAACCATTAAGCATTGCGACGGGTAACTGGGAACCCTACGTGGGCGAAGATCTTGAAAATGACGGACCGGTTGCCCAGATGATCTCTGCTGTATTGATTGAGCTTGGTTACCTGCCGGTATTCAATTACTATGAATGGGGTTTTATTGACACCCATCTTGAAACCGGATACACGGGTTTCCCGGGTTTCACTCCCGGCAATTACACTGAAGTACCGGGTGCGGAAGAAGGATTTAAGATGCTTGCTGAGGGTAAAATAGATTTCCTCCTGGAAGCAAAAAGTGCCGGGAGGGCCCTGGTGATGAGCGAACAGGTACCTGCAGATGCATCTAAATTCACATATCTCGGGAAAGCCTCATCACCCGGCGAAAAAGATGATACTACTTTTGTAAAGAACTTATCATTTCGCATAAAATTCAGCCCAAAAGTGTCTGATGAATTTATAGGCAGCATCAACGATGCTATCAGTACATGCACCTCAACGGAATACTACAGGAGTCTGATAGCCAGGGTGAACAGTCCGGCCACCAGCCTTACGGAAGCCTACCTTAACAACCCCGGGCAGTCGCCCGTGTATGCTTTTTCTGATCCCGGAAATAAGGATCCGGATTATGTATTACCTCCCAATACAAGGGTGGTAGTAATACAATGGAACAGGATCTTTACACGAAAGATCGGGCAAAATATAGGCATCCCTTCACAGCTGAGAAGCCGTGTAAAAATACTCAACGGTCCCCTGGAAGGTAAGGTAGTATGGGTTGAAAATGATCAAATATTAATCTCAAAATAACATATCCGGAATGATACTGCATCTAATGACACCCTTCAGGACTCACCTGAAGATGTATGACGAAGAAATAAACTACAATCCTGAAAATTATGATATGTTCTGGGAATCCGTGGAAAGCAGGATAAAACACAGGGATTACGGGTTCAGGAAAATCTCTTTAAAGCATTCATCAAAAAACATCAATTCTTCCAGAAGCCGCTTCAGGTCGGTCGGTGACAATTCACTCCTGCGCCCGCTGGAAGTTATCAGCCTTGCAGTTGATAAGGATGAAACGGATAAAATATTACGGCGCCACTCTTCGAGTTTGAAAATGCAAAAACCGCCGGCATTGTTACCCGCGGCAGCAGTCCGGATAATTATGATATCAGGGTTAACTGGGTAACAAGGTCCTTACTTATTGAGCCGGGCGACAAGAAAAACCTGCCTGAAATAATTGATCACTGGCTCAAAGACATCGGCGACAAAAGCCTTGTTGAAGAAGTGAAGAATGACCCCGGTTCATGCGCCTACAGGTGGCTGAATTACCTGTTCAGGGAATCCTCATACACCCGCAGCTATCATGAAGACGGTTCAATTGATTATGAAAAATCCTTTAATGATGTCTGGGAAGCAATGATAATATCCCAGTATTATTACTGTGCTTTCGAGGCTCTTAACGATTCATTGCATGCCACCCTGGCCGAAGCTTTTATTAACCATAAAAACAGGCAGATAAAAAACAAGCAGAGCCTCAGGAGACTCAACAGGAAGCTGGAGAGGGACACCATAGATGCTCATGAAACTATAATAGAGTACCAGAATAATTTTGCTTACTACAACAGGAATGTTGCAGGCCATATAAAGGAAATTATGCAACTATGGGATTTCGAAACATCAATACTGAACCAGGTAAAGGACAAGATTGAACTATGTGAACAGAGGATGGAGTTATTGCACCAGAAAGCATCCGCCAAATCTTCTCTCTACACTGATCTCCTGCTCCTCAGCATTGCTTTCATTTCAATCATTGCTTTTATGTTCCAGGTTATTGAGTACGGCAGGAATATATCGCATGATGCAGAGCTGGCAGTATATGAAAGCAATTCCCTTAATCTTGTGAATGTATTATCCGAACGATCAACTGATTTCGCAATTTCTTTGAGCCTTGGTTTAATAATTATTATTTTCATCGTTTACTACCTTTTCCGCAAGATACAGGTGCTGGACTAGCTAATTATTAACTAAGTATTTTATATCTTTAGCATTCAGGGGCAGACATATTAAGCGTCTTCAATAAATAGTCACAAAACATTCTCAGAAATGGAAACAATAAAGAATTTCCTGGAATTTGAAATATTCAGTGTCGGGAAATATTCATTCACTGCAGGTAAAGTAGCAACGGCAATAATCATTGTACTGTTAACGCTGCTGATTTTAAGAATAATTAAAAAGACACTTTTCAGGAAAACAATACGCAGCAGGATTGAGCAGGGCAATCTTTTTTCATTCTACCAGATCATTAAATATGTACTATGGATAATTTCCATAATGCTAATACTGGAGACCCTGGGTATAAAATTAAATGTTATCCTTGCTGGGTCTGCAGCACTGCTGATTGGTGTGGGCTTAGGCCTTCAAAACACCTTCAACAATTTCGTTTCAGGTATAATTCTGCTCTTTGAAGGGTCTATCAAGGTAGGCAATATCCTTGAGATTGACGGTGATGTTGTAAAGATGGAAAGGATAGGTATGAGAACCTCATCGGCAAAAAACAGGGATGACATAATTCTTATTATCCCTAATTCACTTATAACTGCCAACAAGGTAATCAACTGGAGCCACCAGTCCGAAAAAACGCGTTTTAAGATTAAAGTGGGCGTGGCCTATGGCAGCGATGTGGACCTTGTACTGAAGGTTTTAAGAGAAAGTGCCCTGGAGCATCCTGAGATCAGAGACAAGGATTCAGTAAATGCAAGGTTTATTGATTTCGGCAACTCATCACTTGATTTTGAGCTATTGTTTTACAGCAGCAATATTTTCAGGATAGAAAACCTTAAATCAGAGATCAGGAAAGTAATAAACAGGAAATTCATAGAGAACAAAATTACCATCCCCTTCCCGCAGGTTGACCTGCATTTTAAATCGGATGACACCGGGTATTTTAAAAAAGGATAAGAACAAATACACCAATCAACCAATACACAAATCAACCAATACACAAATCAACCAATACACCAATACACCAATCAACATCTTCAGGCGCTTATTTTTATTTATTGACTAAAACCCATATATTTATGCTTTAAGTCAATCGTCGAACCTGAAACCTGAAACCTGAAACCTGAAACAGCCATATCGTACAGGTTGCTGATTACCCTGGTAATTGCATCATTCATTTGCGTGTTTTTGATTGACCCCGGCTACAGGAATATCATTAACCAAGACCAAAAAATATCTGTATCAGAAGAAAAATCAAACTATTACCATGATATCGATTCCGACGGTTTTACGGAAAGAATGATGTGCTACCGACCATCCTCAAACACCTCCTCGGTAATTGTATACTCACATACCGGCGGAATTATTAACCAGCATAACTTCAGGGGTATTTTCGTTGAAAAAACCGATTTGTTTTTTACCGATTACGATTCTGACGGGCTAAAAGAGATGTGCCTCTTCACACACTGCGCCGACTCTCTCTTTATTAATGTTTTTGAACCTGCTGCAGAATATGAGAACCATGACATAACAACTTTTGTCGATATTGCAGAACTGCAGGACGGTGAAGCCAAATACAGGATATCCGGAGGACCGGAGGAGGATGTTAACGGTGACGGCATAAATGAGATATACTTTGTTGTATCTGCCGGTTTTAGAATACAACCCAGGAATGTTTATTATTTTGATATTCACGGCAATGAAATAAGGAAATCCCCCCGCAGCGGATCCGGCATTAGTTATGAACTGAATGCAGATGATATAGATGGTGACACTTTCATTGAACTTTGGGGACCTGTATCTGCCCCGGGCAATATAAAAACCAATAACATTCAATATACAGACCAAAAAGCCTGGCTCATGGTTTTCAATCACCTCCTTAACTTTGAATTTGACCCTGTTCCTTTTGCCGAACACCCGGCTACAATTTTTCCCCGGCTTATTAAAACAGGCACGAGTAAAAAACTGGTCGTGAAACTTCATTACAAGGGAACGTCCGAAAGTTGCTGCGACAGGTTGATGGTTTACAGTCACACAGGTGAAAAAATAAATGACAAACAAGCTTCGGAGCTGGGTATCAATAGTGCAGATAACATTTTTATAATTGGCACAAACATTCTTCTCCACAGTATTGATGAAGGGATATTACTGAAACTTGACACCAATCTGACCAGGCTGGCTTCTTACTCATCTGAACTGCTGAAAGGCAATATTTACGGTCCATTTGATCTCGACAAAAACGGTAAGACTGAGTTTATATCATATACGGATTATTCACTACATTTTATTGACAGTCGCGGAAGACGCACAGCCTCGACAATCCTCACTAATTCAGGATACTTAACAGCAGACCCGGTGATTATGAATAATTACAAGGGATTTTCCGGCATATACCTTGAAGCATCTGAAAACAATTACCTGCTGACCATCGAAAGCAGAAATAAATGGCTTATATACTCAATTAAGGCAATTATTTCATTTCTGCTTGTATACATCCTTGTTTTTCTGATACAGTACATCCAGGTAAGGCAGGAAAGGAAAAAACAGTTAACAGAAAAGACACTGCGCGAATATCAGCTCATTGCAATAAAGAAACAAGTGAACCCTCATTTTATTTTTAATGCCCTTACATCTATCTCGGCAATGAACTTTAAAAACAGGAGGGAAGAGGCAGACAACTACCTTGTGAAATTTTCTCATCTGATGCGGGAGGTGGTTGAATCATCCGACAAGAACATTGTCAGCCTGGAGGACGAATTAACGTTTATTAAAAAATACCTTGAGGTTGAAAGCATCAGGATAGGTCCGTCCCTGAAATACAATATTGACATCCCGGCTGAATTTAAAAATATAAAGGTGCCGTCTATGTCGTTTCACATCTTCACTGAGAATGCAATCAAGCACGGCTTTGCTTCGAAAAAGGGTGAAAAGAAACTCGATATACGGGCATATCAGCAAGACGGTTTGCTGAATATAGAAATAAAGGATAACGGGTCAGGGTACCAAAGCGGGTCCACTGAGAACAAATCAACAGGAAAAGGACTGGGTGTGGTTGAGCAAATGTTCAATTCTTACCGTAAGCTGACTGGAAAAAGAATAAATTATTCCATATCATCAGGAAAGAATGAAGGAACGTTAATAGAGATAAAAATTTCACTATGAAGGAAATAAGCTGCTTTATCATAGATGATGATTCACGGGCCATGGAAATGATGGAGGAATTGCTGAAAAAATCCGCAGGCTTTAACCCTGTAGGATCGGAAACTGCACCCGAAAAGGCAATTTCAATAATACTGAGCAGAAGGCCTGAAGTGTTGTTTTTAGACGTTGAAATG
This sequence comes from Bacteroidales bacterium, assembly GCA_021738535.1. GTDB lineage: Bacteria > Bacteroidota > Bacteroidia > Bacteroidales > VadinHA17 > UBA9300. Next base: position 24,971 of record JAIPBU010000017.1, read on the forward strand.
CCGGGAATTACAGGTCTTGATCTTGTTGCCCGGATAAGGAAGAACGAATATGATCCCATAGTCATTTTTGTTACTGCATATGAGAAATACGCTATTGAAGCTATCCGCAAGGCTGCTTTTGATTATATCCTTAAACCATACAGCAAGGATCAGCTTAAGGAGGTACTGAAAAGGATACGCTCACATAAGCGGCTTAAAAAGGTGAATGAAAACGGTAATATTGACCAGCTTACTCAACGTGAAAAAGAAGTTTTTGAGTTGCTGAGAAGATGCCTTACAAGCGAGGAAATATCTTCAAAACTGAATATCTCAGCCGAAACGGTTTATACCTACCGCAGGAGGATAATCAGGAAACTGGATATCAGTTCTACCAGGGAGATACCACTGAAATATCCACCGGGAAGGTCATTATAGAACAATTTTGGACTGCTATAGCTTAAATACCCGGTATTGGGTATTTCAATATCACCTATCACTTCCTAGATTTACACAGGTTTGTAATATTACCGACCAAGATAACCACTACACTTATAATTCTATCCGGTGACCGGGCATAATACGTAATAACAGGAATTTATATCCCCTATCACATCACCCGTAAAGTTATGCCCGGTCTTTTTATTAATAATTAGCTATATTGGATAATAATTTTTCTCATCAATCTTTTTTTGGTTATGAAAAACATGCTGATTGTTCTTTGCGCATTTTTGCTGTTATCCTGCAGCAACAGGAAGATTAATATCACCCACGATTCTGAAAGTGATTTTCAGATTATCACGGCAGCGGGTGCTGACAGTATAATTAACAGGGCAGCCGGTGAGCTACAAAAATACATTGAAAAGATCTCAGGCGTGTACATCCCATCGACAGGCCCGGAAGAAAGGGACAGGGACAAAAATAAAATTTTTGTAGGGGCTTATCCGGAGAGAAATAATTATAATCCAAACCTGGTATTTTACAAAAGCACGGGTGAAGATATTATGATAGGAGGAGGCAGTTCAAAAAGTGTTTTGTACGCGGTATATACTTTTCTTGAGAATGAGCTGGGCTGTAAGTGGCTTAGCCCGGATGCCGAGCTGGTGCCGGAAATGCCGGATATCAGCCTTCCTTCAGACCTGGATTATTCATATACCCCTGAAATTGAGACCCGCACTGTGCATTCGAAATTGTACTATGAAAATCATGTATTTGCCGATAAGCGCAAGGTAACACATGAAGCGTTTCCGGGTTATGTACCCGGGGCTAAGGTGCATACTTTTCACAGGTTTATGCCCGGGGAGGCTTTTTTCGGGGAGCACCCTGAATATTATGCCCTGAGGAATGGCAAACGCTTAACAACGCAACTATGCCTGAGCAATCCGGATGTGCTGAAAATAGTTAGCGATTCAGCACGCGCATATTTCAAGAGGTATCCCGGGAAGGATATCCTTTCAGTGAGCCAGGATGATAATACACTTTACTGCACCTGTGATGAGTGCAGGGCTGTTGATGAAGAAGAAGGGTCGCCTGCCGGATCGATGATCAGGTTTGTGAACAATGTTGCGGCTGAATTTCCCGGTAAGGCAATATCCACACTGGCCTACCAGTATACACGGCAGCCCCCGCTGACAAAGCCTGCAGACAATGTTCTTGTTACCCTCTGTTCAATAGAGTGCGACCGCAGCAAGCCTATTGAAGAAGGATGCCGGGCTTTTGCATCTGACCTGAAAGGATGGAAAGAGCTAAGCGATAATATACGGATATGGGATTATACAACCCAGTTCACAAATTTCCTGGCTCCTTTTCCCAATATATATACCCTTGGCCCTAATGCCAGGTTTTTCAGGGATAATAATGCACGCTGGGTATTTGAGCAACACAGCCATAACCCGGGTGAACTGTTTGAGCTAAGATCTTATCTTACTGCAAGGTTGTTGTGGAACCCGGACCTTGATACCCGGGAAGTTATTGCTGAGTTCTGTACTGCTTACTACGGGGAAGCCGGCACTTATGTGGAAAAATATATTAATACCATACACAAGGAGCTGGCTGATGCTCCGGGCTTCTTTTTATTTCTTTATGGCGACCCTTCGCAGGGATTTGATACTTTCCTTAGGCCTGAGATGCTTTTGTATTATAGTGAACTGTTTGAAAAAGCTGCTGATGCGGTGGCGGGGAAGCCGGTTTTGAGCGAGCGTGTTAAAGAGGCAGGTTTAAGCACCCTGTATGCCGGGCTAGAAGCTTCTCGTGCAGGGCTGGGTGAGGGTTTTCATCTGGGTGATGAAGCAAAAGCACAGCTTCGAAGATTCGGCGAAATTTGCAATAATGCCGGTATTGAATATATGAACGAAATGGGCTATACAGTAGATGAATATATTGCATCCTACATAAAGGCCCTGGAAAGGTCAGCTACTGCCAATATTGCAGCCGGCAGGAAAGTGCAAACCCTTACTGATCCTAAGAAATATGCCGGTGAAGATCCAGGGGTGCTTACCGATGGTGCACTGGGAGGTCCGAGTTTTTACTCTAACTGGCTGGGGTATGAAGGCAATGATATGGAAGTGATAATTGACCTGGGAGAGGTAATGGAGATAGACACTGTACAGACGGCCTTTTTGCAGGTCACCAACCACATTGTCTTCTTTCCTGAAATTGTTGAGCTGTCGTTTCCTGCAGACCCGGACGGTGGTTCAGGCTTAAAAGGGACGGACAATGATGCAATAAAAATCCCTACAGGCAGACCCCTCAACCCGTCAAGCAAGGTTAATGATATTGAATATTTCAATTTTTCTTTTGAGCCGGTCAGTACCCGTTATGTGAAAATATATGCCCGTAATATGAAGAAAGCCCCCGGTTGGCATAATGCATCAGGCTTACCTGCCTGGATATTCTGTGATGAAATAATTGTCAATTAGACGGAGATATACAATTTACACTTCTTGATATATATTAAAGATTTTAATAGCTTCTTATTCCATGAAACAAATTTATTTCATCATCATTGTTGCAATACTGTCCGGCTCCTGTTTACGTACAGCTAAAGAGGAGAAACAGGTCGCGGCAAAAAATTTTACAATGGAGTCTGTCCATAAACCCTTTGCCCGGTACTGGTGGTTTGCTTCGGAAATAAAAAAAGAAGATATCAGGTTTAACCTGGACTGGTTAAAGGAAAAGGGCTTCGGAGGTGTTGAACTGGCATGGGTTTATCCTCTTAATGCCATGGATCCAGGCCTTGACCAGGGCTATACCCCCCGCTACTCCTGGCTTGGAAGTGATTGGCAGGAAGCAGTTCAGTATGCTATGCTTTATGCAGACAGTATTGGTCTGGGCTGTGACCTTACCCTGGGGACATTATGGCCGTTCGGTGATACAAAAGTGAGCTATGAACAGGCATCACAGCAATACGGGAAAGATGAGCGACAGGTAATTACAAAATCATGGGAATACCCTGACACAGGATATGTTGTTGACCACCTGGAAGCAGAGAAATACCTGGAATATTTCACCAGGGTACTGGATTCTTTCCCGGAAGCGGAAACCGGGCTGCCGCACTCATATTTTATTGACAGCTGGGAAGTTGAAACACGTGGTTTATGGTATGACGATCTTCAACAGGATTTTATTAAAGCCTATGGCTATGATATCGCGCCGCTGATGGATTCATTGTATAAGCCCGGCTATGAAGACAGCCTCTATGATTATATGAAACTTATCTCTTCCGGGGTAATAACCTTTTATCATAATTTCGACAGTGTGCTAAACAGTCGCGGCTATATTTCGCGTGGACAATGCAGCGGGGCCCCCTGTGACATTATATCTGCATATACGGAGCTTGACATACCAGAAGGGGAAGCAATGCTCTACGAGCCGGAATACAACCTTATTCCGGTTTCGGCGGCAACCCTCAGTGGCAAAAATATTGTTTCCGCCGAGACCTTCACCTGCCTGTACGGGTGGCCCCGGGAACATATCAGGGAAGAAAAGATTGCTGATTTGAAACTGGTGGCTGATGCCCTGTTTGCAGTTGGGGTTAATCATATTGTATGGCATGGCAAGCCACATAATCCTGCCGGGTACGATACGCTTAACTTTTATGCAAGCGTCCACCTGGGCGAAAGTGGTGCACTTGCCCCTGCCCTTCCTGCCTTCAACAGATACCTTCAAAAAGTATCATCGGTGATGAAAAAGGGAAAACCCTACACGGATGTAGCTGTTTACCTGCCCACCGAAGATGCATGGATGAAAGGTGAAATGCCTGAAAAGATGCAATTTCCGTGGGCCTGGGGTCATTACGAGATGCGCTATGTTTACTTCCCGGAAATTTTAAAGGGCCACCATCCCACGTGGATCAACGGCGAATTTCTTGAAAAGTCGGTGCTGGAGGACGGTAAATTAAAAACTGGCGATGCTGCTTTCAATTACCTGTATATTGAGTCCGCCTACCTTGATTGGGGAGCACTACGGAGAGTTTATGAACTGGCGGTACAGGGACTGGAAATAACCCTTAAGCATATACCGGAGGAACCCGGTACAATAAAACATCCTTCATATAATGATATTGCTGAGAAGCTTGCCAGGCTGCCGAATGTTCACAGCAATTTCAGGCCATTCAGGGTTCCTCTTGTGAAAGGATCAGAGATCCCTCCTTACCGGGCAAGGGTTGTAAATGACACGCTTTTCCTGTTTTTTGCCAATCCGCAGGCTGACAGGCTCAGCTACCCTGTTTCCTACGGGCAGGCCGGGTATGAGGAAGAGCATGCATTAAACATAGAAGTTTTCTTTGGTGGCAATAAGTATGATCTTGACCTGTCCTTCAGTGGAAATTCATCACAACTTTATAAAATATATAAAGGGAAAAAGGAAAATATTAATATTTGCTACATTGCGGATTAAATATTGAACCAATATTTAGTCCTGATGACCGGCACATATTCAGTTAATACATCATCCACTGCAAATATACGCTGGATAAAGGCTTCTGTTGCCGGCAGTATGTGGGCTGCCTCTGAAATAGTTATCGGCAGTTTCCTGCATAACCTGAGAGTCCCTTTCAGTGGAAGTATTATGACTGCCATAGGGATCATATTGCTTATATCCATAAGCTACAGATGGAATGAAAAAGGACTTTTCTGGAGGGCAGGTATTGTTTGTGCCTTAATGAAAACTCTTTCGCCCAGTGCGGTAATATTTGGACCGGTGGCAGCCATAATAACCGAATCTCTCTTGCTGGAGTTTGCAACGAGGATAGCAGGCAGAAGAGCTGCCGGTTATATTGCGGGGGCTATACTTGCTATGTCCTGGAACCTGGTGCAAAGAATACTCACACTGGTAATATTTTACGGCTCAGGCATCGTTGATGTATACTCCGAACTGGCAGATATGGTTGAGAAACAGGCGGGAATTGAAATGGATATTGCCTGGCTGCCCATTCTTATTATACTTTCTGTTTATATTGCAGCCGGGTTTATTGCTGCTAAGGCAGGACTGAAGCTCGGTAAAAGCCGGACGGGGTTTTATGAAATCAAACACCCGGACCCCGGAGAAAGAAAAGACACTAACAGGTTCAATGATCCTGAAATTAAGAGATCATATTCCATATTATGGCTGTTCATTAACTTTTTTATGCTCATTGCTTCCATGCTGATACTGAGCTACGGCCCGTTAATAAGCTGGCTGGTGATTGTTCCCCCCCTAATTATTATATGGATAAGCAGGTACAGGAGGGCAATGAGGCAGCTATTGAATCCCAAGTTCTGGATTCTGTTCCTGATAATAACCTTACTGACCTCGCTGGTATTCACAAAATCCGGGAGTGATGAAAGTGGCTTAACTACCGGTTTGATTGAAGCATTGAGAATGAACCTGAGAGCAGCCACAGTGATACTGGGTTTTTCAGCAAGCGGCACTGAATTATACAATCCCCGTATAAGGAATTACTTCAACAGGACACTCCTCAAAGATATTCCCCCGGCCCTCGAGATGGCTGCTGAAAGCCTTCCGGCCTTTATTGCAGGCATTCCTTCATTGAAAACAATAATTAAAAACCCTGTCTCAGCCCTCTCCGGGGTACTTGCACTGGCCGATAAAAAAATCGGGGAGCTGCAAAATGATAAGCCTTATCCCAAAATAATAATAATCACCGGCGGTATAGGTGAAGGGAAAACCACGCTGGTGAAAAAACTGGTTGAATTACTTAAAAAAAGAGATAAGGCTGTTTACGGTTTTTACTCTGAGAGAGTGCTTGCAAACAAAGAAACTGTGGGCTACGACCTTGTTAACCTCGAAGACAACAGCAGGGTTGAGTTCCTGAGAACTGAGCCCGGGTTAAAAGATTATACGGGTAAAACAGGTAAATACCACATTTCAGCGAGGGGATTGAAAAAAGGAAGGAGCATTCTGTGCAATCCGTCCCGGGAAGCTGTCTGCATTATAGATGAAGCCGGTAGGCTTGAGCTCAGGGGTGAGGGATGGGCCCCGTGCCTGTATGATCTTTTCAGGAAGCAGGATGCCACAATTATACTTGCTGTCAGGACCAGCCTTGTCAGTGAATTCATCAGGAAATGGAATATCAGGAACCCAAGGGTGGTAAATCTTATTGACATAACCCCGGCTGATCTCCTGGATCAGATATAACAAGTAGGATGGAAGTGTAACTTTTAATAACTTTATGCGTCTATTCAGCGATAGTATATTATGACACCACAGGAGTATAACAGGGCAGTTGAAGAATTTGCAGACCGGATATACCGGTTTGTACTTAAAAGCATGGGCGATGAGGAGCGCTCCAGGGATATTGTCCAGGACTGCTATGAAAAACTGTGGATCAATGTTGAAGAAATTGAATTTGGTAAAACCAGGGCATGGCTCTTTTCAACCGCTCACAATGCGATGATAGATATCTTCAGGAAGGAGAAAAGAATGGTAAGAGATGACAAACAACTTGAAGATGTACATGAAGATGGCTATTCAGACCTTAACGAGATACTGCATGCATGCCTTGCAAAACTGAATGAGTCTTACAGAACGGTTATCCTGCTAAGGGATTATGAAGGATATTCCTATAAGGAAATAGGTGAAATTACCGGACAGACGGAGTCGCAGGTAAAGATCAATATTTACAGGGCACGTATGGCCATGCGTAAGATGATAGGTAAACCGGAAATGGTGGTATAAAATGATCATAAACAGGGAAAATTACGGCATATGGATCACTGACTATTATGATGGTCAGCTGGATAACTTCCAGGTGGAAATCCTCATGGATTTCCTCAGGAAGAACCCTGATCTTATGGCTGAATTTGAAGACTATCCCGATATATCACTTAAACCCGGCAAACACGAAGCATACCCTTACGGGGAGCTCCTACACAGTCCCGATCAGCTATCCGCTGACCAGGTTGAACACTTTTCCATTGCCCTTCATGAAGGGGATCTGACCAAAGAACAGGAAGAAGACATTGAAAGCTTAAAATACACGGATCCCAGGTTCAGGAAGAGTGTAGATCAATATGCAAAGATTAAGCTTAGAGGTGATGACATTAGCTTTCCTGACAAAGATAAACTCCTGGCAATACCGGGAAGAAGGAAAAAGATCAGGAGAATGGTTAATACTATAAGCATAGCCGCTTCACTGGCAATTATTATGTCACTTTTCTTTATTATCAATACAAAAGATGATATATACAGTAACAGGCCGCTAAGCCTCAACAATCCTGCTCCCGTAGTGGAAAAGGAAAAAAAGGTTGAGGAACTGCCCGTTCCGGGCATCAGCGAAATACCAGTATATACTGCTTCATCTGAAAAAGACTATGCTCCACGAGCGGTAATTAAGAATATCCCTGAAACTGAACCGGTTGTCCGTGAACAGGAAAGGAAAATTTACAGTATTGACCCTATTCCGCTTAAAGAAAACATTACACTTGGCAGTGCACATAATAAATACCTGCTTGCCAGCATGGAGCCTTACCCTGTTAACGGAGAGCCTATTAAGCAGAGTTTTTCAGTCAGGCAGTTCCTGGCCTACCAGTTCAGGAAAAAAATACTGGATGAAGAAAATCCTGAAGCATCAAATATCAAAGCCTATGAAATAGCCGATGCAGGAATAAAAGGAATCAACTTCCTGCTTGGCTGGGAAATGGATCTAAAGGCAGAAAAGTCAGAAGAAGGAAAACTTGAAAATATCAGGTTCACAAGCGAACTTGTCAAATTCGGTCATTCCTCTGCAAAAAATTAAACACCCCTGTAACTTTTTGCCATAACTGTACGTCTGAGCGGTAAATTTTATTATAAAACCGGAAAATTTATTTATTATGAAACGATTAGCAATACTATTAATACTGGCTTTTGTTTTTATTAACAGCACCTGGTCATCAGGTCAGGATACAACAGAAATTTCACTTGGAGAAAACCAGGTACTGACAGTAACAGAATCCGGTAACAATACAAATGTCACTATCGGAGGCAACAGGTTTGAGGTGTCAGCAGCCGACCAGAGCGTAAAAATAAGAATGGGGAAAAGAGGTCTTGAGATTATGGACGGACCCGGAGGACCTAAACTGGATTGGAAAAAATACGATGAATATTACTATGACGATGATGACGATGCAGATGAAAGAAGGCGCGACAGAAGAAGGTATACACCTCACTGGGCAGGATTTGAAATGGGCATGAACAACTTTCTTACCGCTGATTATTCAATGAGCCTGCCGGCAGAATTGAGTTATATGGACCTAAACACAGGTAAATCATTCAATGTAAACATCAATTTTGCCCAGCTTGGTATTGGTTTAAGCAGGCATTTCGGAATTGCTACGGGTCTTGGACTCGAATTCAACGACTATAAATTCGAAGGAAATAACAATATTGCAAAAGATGAAGACGGTATTGTTGATGTAGCTCCCGCCCCTGACGGTATCGAATATGAAAAATCAAAGCTCTCAACCGTTTATCTTACCATGCCTGTATTCCTGGAAGCACAGATACCCGTTAAGTACGGCCGAACACTTAATATCGCCGCCGGTGCCATTGGTGGTGTCAAGCTCGGTTCACACAGTAAAGTGGTTTATTATGACGGGGGAAAACAAAAAAATAAAGAAAACGATGACTTCAGCCTGTCTGTTCTCAGGTACGGACCTACTGTAAGACTGGGCTATGAGCAGTTCCAGGTATACGCCACATATTATATGAACGGGCTCTTCATAGAAGATAAGGGACCTGAATTATATCCCTTCCAGGTAGGAATGGCATTCTCTTTCGGCGACTGAAGCACAGGCAGCACCCACTTGTTTCTTGTATCTTGTATCTTCTTCCTTTTAGTTTCAGGTTTCAATCCTCTGAATAGCTGAACTTGCTTTCAGCTATTTGTTATATATTTGTCTTAGTTACAAAATAAGAGGCAAATGGCAGATCACAGTCAATTATCTGACAGTGAAATACGGCGCTATCAGAAACACATTATGCTTCCGGGTATCGGGAAGGAAGGACAACTGAAGCTCAAAAATTCATCCGTACTGGTTATAGGCGCAGGCGGACTGGGATGCCCGGTGCTGCAATACCTTACTGCTGCAGGAGTGGGAAGAATAGGCCTGATGGATTATGACCTTGTAAGTGAGAATAACCTGCAAAGACAAATCCTTTACGGTGCATCTGACATAGGTAAGCTTAAATCTATCATTTCAAAGCAACGCTTAAGCAAACTCAATAACAATGTGGATATTGATATCCTCAATATCAGGTTCAATAAACAGAATGCCATGCCCCTGGTAAATGACTTTGATATAATTGTTGATGCCACCGATAATACAGAAAGCAGGTATGTCATAAACGATGCCTGTGTTGCAGGAGGAAAACCCATGGTGCATGGTGCAATATACCGCTTCGAAGGTGAAGTTTCAGTTTTTAATTATAATAACGGTCCTACTTACAGGTGCTACAACCCGGAAGATGAAAAGAAATATAATAACCCTGAACCTGCAGAAACAGGAATAATGAATGTGCTCCCCGGAATCACCGGTACATACATGGCATCTGAAGTAATTAAACTGATACTTCAAGTGGGCGACGTGCTTTCAGGACAGGTCTTAATATTCAATATATTAACTAATAAGCACTACTTATTTAAAGTAAAACCCAAAAAAGAGAACAAGAAAATAAACAAATTAAATAACTAAAACCGGAGATTATAATGAAACTATTACTTATCAGTAATTCAACCAATGCAGGAGAAGAATACCTTGATTACCCCAAGCATGATATAAGCCGTTTTCTTGGAGAAAAACGTGTAAAGGCATTGTTCATTCCCTATGCTGCAGTCACTTTTTCCTTCGATGATTATGAAAAGAAAGTAAAAAACAGGTTTAACGAGGTTGGACATGATATAGTATCTGTACACAACTTCTCAGACCCCGTAAAGGCTGTTGAAGAGGCTGAAGCAATTGTAGTCGGAGGCGGTAACACATGGCAACTTTTAAAAATGACAATTGAGAACAAGCTGGTTGAGCCCGTTCGTAAAAAGGTTCTTTCAGGCACTCCATACATAGGCTGGAGCGCCGGGTCCAACATGGCCTGCCCGACAATAAAAACGACCAATGACATGCCCATACTGGAACCGGAGAGTTTCAGTGCATTTTCATTTATCCCTTTCCAGATAAATCCTCATTACCTGGATGCCAACCCTGACGGTCATGCCGGAGAAACAAGAGAACAGAGAATAAATGAATTTTTGGTCGCTAATCCCGGCATGTATGTTGCAGGATTAAGAGAAGGTACAATATTGCACCTTGAGGATAAAAAACTGAGATTGACAGGACCCAGGAAAATGAGGTTGTTCAGGAAGGGAGATGACCCGGTTGAGTTTTCTGATAAAGATGACCTGAGTTTCCTGCTTAAATAGCACAACATATCAAAGTTTTCAATGAAGATATTGTGGAATATATTCAAATATATTGCATCTGTTGTTATTGCACTGCTGGTGGTATTGTACGTTATTGCAATACTGTTTGAAAAGGATATTTCCCGTATTTTCATCGCTGAGCTCAATAAAAAACTCACAACAAGTGTACATACAGAGGAACTGGATTTTTCCCTGATAAAGCGGTTTCCCCATGCCTCTATCAGCCTGGAAGATATTTTCATACACTCACCAGAACAGCAAAATGACACCCTGCTTTATGCGGACAGGCTTATTCTTGAGCTTAAGATCACTGAACTGTTAAAGGGTAATTATGTTATTGACCGGGTTGACATAAAGAATGGCACAATCAATATTACCAGGGATGCCGACGGAAAAACAAATACTGAGATATGGGAAAAGTCGGCTAAAGCAGACAGCCTTTCCCTTGCCCTGGATATAAATAATATTTCCGTTTACAATTCCTTTTTTAGCTTCAGGGATTACCGTACAGGGATATACTCGGCAGGCAAAATAAACAGGTCAGCCAATACTATCCGTATCAGGCAGGAGGGTACTTACATTAAGTCCGGTTCTGAATTCGAAACACACAGCATAAAAATTTCAGAGTCTTACAGGCTGGGAAAAAATGTTCCCTTTGATGGCGACCTGGAAATAATAGTCAAACATGATAGTATCCTTATTGAGCCTTTCAATATGACTATCAATGCAGTGGAGGTGGCAGGGCAGGGATATTTTTCAAAGCAGGATGTGGGTTTTTCCTTTGAAACCACGAGGGCCCCTGCAGAAAACATCATTGAAGTATTACCTGCGGGTTTACGCAATTCTGCCGGTAAATATGGTGTTTCAGGATCTGTCTCATCAAGTATTGAATTAAGCGGAACGCCCGGAACATCCACAGGCTATAATGTTATTGCAGCTCTGAATACAACGGGAGCATCATTCCGTATTCCTTCACAGGACATAATAATTAATGATATTAATGCCGGATTTGAAATCAGGGCTGAAACAGGTAATCTGAAAAAGTCATTTTCCCTTGCAGCAGATGATTACTCTGCAACGGTAAGTGGCAGATTAATAAGAGGATCTTTTATGACCAGGGATCTTGATAATCCCTATATTGACCTGATACTGAGGGCTACGCTCAGCCCTGAGATGATATCCGGACTGACGGATAATGATAAATATTCCTTAACAGCAGGTACGGTAAGGCTGAATGCCCGTTTAAAAGGCCGGCTACCGGCCGGCGGGGAAAACAGGTTTATTGACAGGGTGGCACCCCTGGAAAAAAGTGTCAACCTGGGACTCCAATCGGTGAGCCTGAAAACCCCCGTATCTGAATACCCTTTCAGCAGCATAAACGGGAATATCATGATAGCCGAAAATATATGGTTTGATGATCTCAGCCTTGTTTACATGAATAACAATTTCGCTTTAAACGGAATGATAAAAGGCAGCCGGGGCTGGCTGACAGACAGATCCCTGCCTTTTTACCTGACTGCGGGCATCTGGTCAGACATGCTGAATATCAATGAATTGAGAAACAGTATTAATCTACAACCAAAAGGTGACAGAACCCCCGGTTTCGGACTGAACCTGGACCTTCGTTGCGACAGCCTCATAAGCGGCAAACTGAGTGCATCTCTTTTTGATGGTAACCTGAGCTACCGTCCCGGCCTGGTTGACATATCATCGTTTTCAATGAACTGCCTGGGCGGATCACTTGAAGGAAATGCTGTTATTGCCGACCTTCAAAGCAGAGGCTACCGTCTCAGGGCCTGGTTTGACATTGAAGATATAGATATCCACTCTGCATTTTCCACCTTTAACAATTTCAGGCAGGATCATATCAAAGCAGAAAACCTCTATGGCGCAATAACCGGCAACATCAGTATTTCGGCGCAGTCAGACCCTGATTTCAGGATCAGTACAGACAACCTGGTGGTTAATGGCGATTACCACATACTGGATGGCCGCCTGGTTGATTTTGAACCGGCTTACAGGCTATCACGCTTTGTTGATATCAGCGAACTTGAGAACATCGAATTTTCCAGGCTCGAAAACGACCTGGTAATAAACAACAGGATGGTCACTATCCCCCTTATGAGTATTAATTCATCCGCTTTCAATATTGAACTCCGGGGAGAACACTCCTTTGAAGGCTCATATGAATATCATCTGAGGTTAAGGCTTTCAGAGCTGCTCAGCAGGAGGGAAAACAAGAAGGTAAGCGAATTCGGGGAAATAGAAGATGACGGCCTTGGACGAACATCGCTTTACCTGAAACTGGCAGGCAACAAGCAGGGATCAAAGGTATCACATGATATAAATGCCCTTGGCCAAAAGATCAGAACAGACATGGATGAGGAAAAAGTCACAATCAGGAATATATTAAATGAAGAATACGGATGGTATGAAACCGATACTGCCATTAAACAGGATGCAGGCGGGGCCAGGCGTTTCAGGATAGAGTGGGAGGAAACTGACTCAATACAGTCCCGGCCTGATGAAAAAAACAAAAAAGAGTTACCTTTATTTAAGTTTCTCAGGAACAAAATCACAAAAACAGACAGCACCGGGAAGGGAAAACTTTAAGTACTTTGGATATATACAGGAAAAAAACGATCTGGAAATTTCTTTTGCTGATATCAGCTTTTATTATCGGCCTTGGTTCCCTTTTATATACCAATAACCTTGTCAGTGATCTTAAGAATGAGGAAAAGAAAAAGGCGGAGTTGCTGGCCCGCACATGGAGAAGACTGATAAACAACAGTGAGAATGAAGAATATATTGGTTTCCTTTTTTCCATAATTGAAAACAACAATACGGTACCTGTTATACTGGCAGATGACCGGGATAATATTATCGGGTATCATAATTTCGACAGTCTCAAATTACAAAACCCCGGGTACCTGCCTGCCCAGCTGGAAAAACTAAAAGAACAAACAGAACCCATTTTTATTGACCTTGGCGGCGGATCAAAAAATTACATCTACTACAAAGACAGTATAATACTTACACGCCTGATCTATTATCCCTATGTTCAGCTGTGCGTGATAATATTATTCATCTTGCTAGCCTACATTGCCTTCAGCATGTCGCGCAAGGCAGAGCAAAACAGGGTATGGGTCGGGATGTCCAAAGAGACAGCCCACCAGCTTGGCACACCTACCTCATCGCTTTCCGCCCTTTCAGAGCTTATAAGCAGCCGGGATCCCGGCTCCGGTATATCTGAAGAATTACGAAGAGATGTCGAGCGACTGGAGAAGATAACAGAGCGCTTCTCCAAGATTGGCTCCGTGCCTGAATTAAAAAATGCCAATGTCCTGGATATCATAAGTAACAGTCTTGAATACCTGAAATTACGCTCCAGTTCAAGGGTTACTTTTAATATTCACAATAAGATAGCTGATAATACCCTCATACCATTGAATGTAGCTCTTTTCGAGTGGGTGATTGAAAATCTGTGTAAGAATTCCATTGATGCCATGAATGGTGAAGGGACTATTGACATCACCCTTCACTCCAACAGCGACCTGTTATTTATTGATGTTTCGGACACGGGCAAAGGGATTCCCAGGTCTGCACATAAAAATATCTTCAAGCCCGGCTATACAACAAAAAAGAGGGGGTGGGGCCTGGGGCTATCCCTTTCGCAGCGAATTATTGAGCTCTACCATAATGGCAAAATATATGTAAAACAGTCTGAGCCATCAGCAGGCACCGTAATACGGATTGTTCTCAGGACTAAATAATCTTATCTTTGTCGCCCCATGACAATCAAGAGAAAAGACATAGAGATAATGGCTCCCGCCGGTTCATACGAATCGCTGATGGCAGCAATACAGGGTAAAGCTGATTCTGTTTACTTCGGCCTTGAGCAGTTAAATATGAGGGCCCGCTCATCTCATAATTTCACTGCTGAAGAACTACCAGGCATTGTTAAGATATGCAGGGATAATAACATCTCTTCCTATCTCACGCTGAACGTAGTCATCTATGACAAGGAGATAGAGCAGATGAAGAAAATTGTTGACCGGGCCAGGGAGAGCGGTGTAACGGCCATAATTGCTTCAGATCTCTCAGCCATCTCCTATGCCCGCGAACAGGGTATGGAAGTTCATCTTTCAACCCAGGTTAACATAAGCAATACTGAAGCGCTCAAATTCTATTCCCGCTGGGCCGATACTGTTGTGCTTGCCCGGGAACTGAATCTTGACCAGGTAAGATCAATCTATGACAGTATCAGGAAAGAAAATATTACAGGTCCCTCCGGAAAGCAGATAAGAATAGAAATGTTTGCCCACGGTGCACTGTGCATGGCTGTATCAGGTAAATGCTATCTCAGCCTGCATGAAAACAACAAATCTGCCAACCGGGGTAATTGTTACCAGACCTGCCGTAAGGGATATACAGTTACAGAAAAGGAAACAGGCTATGAACTGGATATTGATAATGAATACATTATGTCGCCAAAAGACCTGTGCACCATAGGTTTTGTAAATAAGCTGATGGATTCAGGTGTACGTGTACTTAAGATCGAAGGCCGGGCCAGGTCGCCCGAATATGTCAGGACATGCTCTGAAGCTTATAATGAGGCTGTTGAAGCCGTTATCAATGACAGCTATGACGAGAAGCTGATTGAAGAACTCAGGCAAAAGCTATCCACGGTCTTTAACCGTGGCTTCTGGGATGGCTATTACCTGGGTCAGCGACTGGGTGAATGGAGTCATAATTACGGATCATCGGCTACACGCAAAAAGATATACCTTGGAAAGATCACCAATTATTATACAAAATTGAAGGTGGCAGAGATAAAACTTGAGACTGGCAAGCTCTCAGCCGGTGATGATCTGCTCATAATAGGGCCCACAACGGGAGTGGTGGAACACAGGGCAGATGAGATCAGGGTTGATGACCAGAAAACCCGGCATGCAAAAAAAGGACAATACTGTTCAATACCTGTGGATACTTTTCTCAGGCGATCAGATAAAGTATATAAGTGGGCCAGGTCTGAAGACCTCAGGAAACAGTAATATCACGCTTAATATTATCAGCCAGCTCTATTATTTTCCCGGCATTTTCACGTGCATTATCAGATGGTGAGTCTATATACATAACATTATCCTGCGGCCTGCGGGAGAGCCCGTAAGCATAAGCTTTATCATAGTATGCCAGGACTATTTCAATTGCCGGCTCAAGGTCATTATTCCGGATGGCCTCTATTGCCTTTGCGGTATTCCTTCCTCCCAGGCGTTTTGTAATCTTCTTCACGGATTGTACCAGTTGTTCCGGCTCAAACACTCCGTAGTCTTTCAATAAGCGAGGCATTCTTGTTCTGATGCCAGGCATCAGGGCTATAACCACGGACTTTTTCATAAGGTCAAAAAACTCACCGGGTATGTTAACAGATCCTATATTATGACTTTCATCTTCCACGAAGAGGCGCTGATTCCTGTCATTATCTTTTAGCTCATCATGCAGGAGATTTGTAAAATGTTCGGATGAGGGTTGTTCTTCCTGTCCCAATGCTCCAAAGGCTGATCCTTTATGGTGGGCAAGGGCTTCAAGGTCTGTTGCCTGTTCTCCCATCGCTTTCATTTCATGCAATATTGCTGTTTTACCGCTGCCCGTATATCCGCCCACTACAATAAGCTTGCGGGGCTTCTTGAGTTCATCCAGTATATAATTCCGGTAAGACTTGTATCCTCCTTCAAGTAAAACACACTTTATTCCGGCATTTGAAAACAGCCAGGCCATACTCTCCGAGCGGCTGCCTCCTCTCCAGCAATGCACAAGCAATTTCTTTTTCTTACCTGCTGCTTTTATGCCCTGTTTCAGCAGGGCTGTCATTTTGGGTCCTACAATATCCAGACCCTTCATTATGGCGGCAAGCTGGTTTTCCTGTTTGTAGATAGTGCCTACAATAGCTCTTTCATCATTACTGAAAAGCGGTATGTTTACAGCGCCGGGGATATGTCCTTTCAGGTATTCTGCTGGGGTTCTGACATCAACAACAGGTAAGGTGCGTGCCAGTTCAAGAAAATTTCCGGGACCGGTTTTAGCTTCAGTATTATTCAATTCAATCAGAAAAGTATTTAATTAATATTTTTCGTATATCCTCCTGCTTAACAGGCTTTGAAATAAATTCCCTGATGCCTGATATCTCTGCTTTTCTTATAGACTCGGTAGCGCTGTCGGCGCTCAAAGCAATGATAACAGTATCAGGAGATTCATCAAGGATCTGTCTCGAAGCACTGTAGCCGTCCATAACCGGCATTATGAGGTCCATGAAAATAATATCATACTTTTTATTATTCGCCTTTTCCAATCCCTCCCTGCCGTTAACTGCGAGATCTGTTTCATAGCCAATGCTCTTCAGTATTGTTGCAGCCACTTTCTGGCTGATAAGGTTATCTTCAACAACGAGAATATCCAGATCTTTTGTTATGGATTTTACTGTATCCGGATGCACATCTGCTTCAATATTGGGGAACCTGTTCTGTACAATATCAAACAACTCACTCATATGATATGGTTTAACAAGGTAATCATCCACGCCAAAATGTATGCACCTGGCATAATTACCTTTCTTATCATTAGAGCTTACCATAATGATATTGAATTTTTTATAAAGATTTTCCTCCCATATTTTCTTTGCCACATCAAAGCCATCAAAGTCCGGAGCATCAATAATAACTATCATCCTGTACCTTTCACCGGTATGCTCAAGGTTAGATTTTATGAGGCTGATGGTTTGTTTTTGCCAGCCCGTAACATAAGTGGCAAGACCAAATTTATGCAAGCCGCCCAGCAGTTCTTCATCTCTTCGCCGGCTTCCGCTAATAACCAGGGTTTTTATATCCGAGTAGTTTTTAATCTCCCCGGCCCCGTAATCTTTATCAATACGTTTGTTGGAATAAACCTTAATGCTGAAAACAAAATGAGCACCCTGTTTTTCAGGGTCATCAGAAATACCGGAGGGAGTGCTAGCCTGGAGGGATCCTCCCATCATTTCTATTAACTGCTTCGAGATAAGGCTGCCAAGTCCTTTGCCCTGGTAATCAGTTACACTGCTGCTCTCAGCCTTAATGTAATCTCCGAACATTTTTTTAAGTGTGGCCTCATCATACCCTTTGCCGGTATCTTTAAGGTCAAACTTAAGAAACATAACACCCTGCCCTGCATCTTCCGCTTTCATCTCCAGTTTTACCCTTCCTTCATCAGTATGCTCAAGCGATGCAGTAAGAAGGTTCGTAATAACCTGGCGTATCCTGAAAGGATCACCTATTACACTTTCCGGTATATCAGGACTGACACTGTAATCAAGTTCAACCTTTTCCCTTACTACGGTTCTTGCCACGTTCAGACAATATTCAATTTCTTTAACTGGTTCGAAAGGTATTTCATCAAGCATCAGCCTGCCTGCCTCAATCCTGGAAAAGTCCAGCAGATCATTTATAATACCGAGCAGCAGATCAGATGAATTTTTAATAAGGTTAATAACCGATTTCGTTTCCTCACTTTGCTCTTTCTTTGCCAGTATATCGATCATCCCGATAATACCATTCAATGGCGTTCGTATTTCATGGCTCATCTTGGTGAGAAACTCGGATTTTGCCTCATTTGCCTTTGCTTCCTGCTTACGCGCCACTTCAAGCAAAGTAACATCCATAAGAACTACCATGTTAGCCTCTTTGCCCTGGTATTTCACAGGTATTTCTTTTCGGTAAAGAACTATATCGACACCATTTTTCCTGACCAGCATAAACTGGTTTGGCTCAAAGCCCGAACCCAGGTTCTCGGCAAAATAGAGGCCCTCGCCTGAATGCAGGGACTCAGGCATTAATTTACCTTCCATTTCAGCGTTGCTGCTATAATCAAACATTGTAGCGGCACTATCATTGGCTTTGAGTATCTCGTTCCCTTTGTTTACTACAACAACACCAACAGGCATTAATTCAATAAGCCTAACAAAAGTCTTTTCAGATTCAGCCAGTCGCCTGGCGGCATCAGCCTGTTTTCGTATATAGCTTCTGAACATCAGTACCAGCAGCAATACTAGTATAAGGGTTGCAGAAACTATCAGGAGGGAATTCCTGATTATGTATACCTGGTAAAAATCGGCAGGTGCTGAAAAAACCATTCCAAAATCCCTTCTCAGCAATTCAACGGCATAATAAGAAGAAATAACCTGCCTTTCTTTATCTCCGGCTATAATATAATGTTTGAGGTTGCTGTTCACTCCCTCATTAATGTCTTCCTGTATGCGACTGAGGTTTTTAATCTCAATTGCAGATATATTATCGTTGTTTGCAAGGTTATCGTCATAATAGTTGGACATTACAACCTGACCTTCATTGTCTATCAACCACTGCCACTGTTGATCCTCGAGTTTATACTTCTTAAATATATTATTAAAGTAACTCATGTAATCTACTGTAACAATGATATTTCCAACAACTTCATTGTTCTTAAAAACAGGCATAACAAGATTCCATTTATTCCTGCTTGGCATCAGTTCATCCCTTCGTTTAAGATCAGTCTGATCTTGTGAAAGGAAGGTATTGGCTATCCACTCATCATCTTCGGAGTCTTTATACAACATGAATACCTGTGTGTTATCACCATTATATTCTATTGTTTCGATAAAATAATCATACTTGCTGTAGTAAAATTTAAACTTATTAATGATCCTTTCCTTCACCCCGGGCATATCATCATTAAAAAAATCATGCAGGTTCTCCTCCATAATTATCTGGTTAAGATCACTTTCAAAAGTAATGTTGGTATTATTAACCTCAGCCCCAATTATAGCTACCTGCTGGCCAAGGAGGTCTTTAACATACTGGATCTGCTTAGTGTACAGGTTATTATAATATATGCCGTTTATCAGCAATATTATCACAAACAGTATACCAGTGAGTATGCCCAGTCTTTTCATAAAGGATGAAACTTGTAATTAGTGCTTAAAGATAGCTTATTTTAAAAACTAGCAACAATTTATCTGTACTTAGAATTGTTGTCTTCCAGTATGCTCAGATAGCTGTTGTACCTGGACCATTCTATATCCCCGTTAACAACACTGTTCTTTACCTCACATCCCGGTTCATCAAGATGGAGGCAATTATGGTACCTGCAAGCCTTTGATAACCTGAATATTTCCGGGAAGAAATGATATATTTCCTCCTTATCCATATCAATCATTCCAAAACCCTTAATACCCGGTGTATCTATTATATAGGTGTTATTATTTACAGCATACATTTCAGAAAATGTTGTTGTATGTTTTCCTGACATATGGTAATCTGAAAGTTTTTCAACCCTGGCCTCCAGTGAAGGATTAAGTAAGTTTATCAGGGTTGATTTGCCAACGCCGGAATTACCTGTAAGCAGCGTGACTTTGCCTTGAACTATAGTTGCCAGTTCAGATTTTTCATTTTCGTTTATCAGTGAAACGCCAAAGGACCTGTAGCCTATTTCATTGTACAATGCTACCAGCTCATCCATTTTTTTACGCTCATGATCAGCATATAAATCTGTCTTGTTAAATACCACAAGAGCAGGTATCCTGTATGCTTCTGCTGAGGCCAGCACCCTGTCTATAAACTCTGCGTGTGTTTCGGGCATCTTTATTGTTGCAAGAATAATCAGCTGGTCAATATTGGCTGCAATTATCTGCGATTCTTTTGAAAGCTTTGAAGACTTTCTTATTATGTAGTTTCTTCGTTTTTCGATTTCTGTAATTATCGCACTACCCTGTACCTTTTCTTCCTCGAATTTCACATAATCGCCCACAGCAACAGGATTGGTTGTTCTTATACCTTTCATCCTGAACTTTCCCTTAATGACACATTCAGTAATATTCCCCGAGCTGTCAATGACCCTGCTCCTGTTTCCGGTCGATTTTATTACCAGGCCCCTTTTCATGTAAGCAAAGATAGTCTAATAATGGAATAATGGATTAATGGATTATTGGGTATTATTTAACAAGCAGTATGCATATTAAATTTTACTATATTCCCTACCCATCATTCCATTATTCCAATAATCCATCATTCCATAAACAGGGGCGGGTGTTTTTCATCGAATCCCGTTGCTTCCTGGTATTTACTTGCTGCCAGCAGTATACTGGCCTCATCGAACAGGTTGCCGATAAATGAAATACTTGTGGGGCTGTTATCTTCATTAAAGCCATTGGGAACGACAACACAGGGATGGCCGGTCAGGTTTGTTATCAGCAATTGCCCTCCCCTGAAACTGGGTGTTATGATAACATCATAATCGCCCATTATTTCTTCCATTTTCTGCATCAGCAATGTTCTGTACCTGTTTGCCTGGATGTACTCAACGGCAGGTATAAAACGTGCTGACCTGAAAGTATTGGGCCAGCTCCAGTCTTCCTGTGCAGTAAGCAGGCTGTCCACCCTGCTCCTTGTAAGCTCATCAAATGCTGCTGCTGCTTCGGCATACAAAATAATTCTCAGGCTGTTAACCGGTATATCTTCGAACTCAAATTTAACGGGTATAAGTTCCACTCCCATATTATCAAAAACGGTAAGCACCTCGAGATCATTGGGCTGGTTATCATAATCTCCTTTAAAAGCATCTTTAAGGTATCCTATTTTCAGTTTTTTTATGTCTTTATTAAAGTCATAGTTAAAGGGTTTATTGATAACTGTCTTATCTATACCGTCTGCTCCTCTTATAACATCAAAAACAAGTGCACAATCGTCAGCAGACCTGCATATCGGGCCAATTTTATCCATGCTCCAGCTTAGTGCCATAGCTCCAGCACGGCTTACCCTTCCGAATGTTGGTCTCAGTCCGCTTACCCCACAGCGTGTTGAAGGAGAGACTATCGACCCCAGGGTTTCAGTACCTATACTGAAACCAACCAGACCTGCTGCTGTTGCCGATGCTGATCCGGCCGAGCTGCCGCTGGAGCCCTGTTCGGGATTCCAGGGATTCCGGGATACTCCTCCAAACCAGATATCACCCATTGCAAGGGCACCCATCGAAAGTTTAGCAACCAGTACAGCTCCTGCTTCCTCCAGCTTCTCCACAACAGTGGCAGTTTCATCAATAACCTGGTTCTCATATGGCTTTGCACCCCAGGTGGTTTTATAGCCTTTCACTGCCAGCAGGTCTTTTACTCCATAAGGTATCCCGTGCAATGGTCCTTTATAATTTCCTTCGGCTATCTCCCTGTCAGCTTTTTCCGCCTGTTCAAGTGCAAGATTTTCTGTAATGCTTACAACGCAGAATAATGAATCATCATACTTTCTTAGCCTGTCAAGGTAAATTTTTGTCAGTTCCACCGAGCTAAGATCCCCGTTCCTGATCAGCTGCGACAGCTCGCTGACTGTCATAAAAGCGATTTCATCCTTACTATCCGGCAGTTTAACCTTGCTTACTGCTACCGGGTTGGCATAATCTCTTGTTCCGGGCTCATCAGGATTCACAAGGGGCTGAAAAAGCAGGGCAGGCGAAACACTGTTATCCAGGCTGTGCTGACGCATACCCCTGTACATTGCAAGGTTACGTTTTAAAAATCCCTGCATCTGCCTGTGCTGGGCCGTGTCAAATTCGAGTCCGCTGAGGTTCTCTGCATTAACTATAATTGAATCATTGAGCAGGGCCAGTGATTCCTGTTCTTCCCCGCCGGAATTATTACATGAAGCCACTGCTGTAACAGCAATGATAATTGCAAGCAACTTGAAGCTTTTCATAACAAAGTGTTTTGGTTTGCTGCAAAATACAAAAATCCAATGAATAATTATGGAATACTGGAATATTGGAAAGCTGGATAGGGCTGCCAGTAAAATTTAATATGAATACTGCATGTTAAGGACACTCATTATTCCATTATTCCATCATTCCAATAATCCAACTTTCTATTTGGATTTAGCTTTCCGAAGCCATCAGGAAGAATGGTTTCATCTCGAAACTGTGATAATGTGGCCTGAGGCGCTCAACATTATAATAATGATCCACGCTGATAAGTTTCTTTGTTTTCACAACCACATCGATGGGTACATTGTCATACCTGCCGTTTTTCAGAACTACCAGCCTTCCGTGTATTCCTTTCAGGATCAGGTCAAGAGCAAGATTACCGTAGGCCATTGGCACAATTGAATCGAGTGCATCAGGGTCTCCACCCCTTACCATGTAACCAAGCTTCTGGTTTATCACGTTAATCGTTTTTCCCTTATTGTATTTTGAAGAAAGGTTTTTTATTTCATTTGAGACAAGATCTCCTATACCACCCAGCTTGGCATGACCGTAGGCATCTTTCTGGTTGTCAGTAAAAATCATCTCTCCTCCTTCGAACATAGATCCTTCACTTACCAGTACAACCGAATATTTACTTGGATTGGCATTCCTGTCTTCTACAAGCAGTTTAGTAAGATGATCAATCTTAAATTTATATTCAGGTATTACACAGCGATTAGCCGATCCCGCCATGGTTGGCAGCATGGCAGTAAAACCCGCATACCGGCCGAACACTTCAAGCACCATAATTCTTTCGTGCGAGCCTGCCGAAGTACGAAGGCTGTTTGTCATCTGTATTGTCCGGGTTACGCATGTACTGAAGCCAATACAATAATCAGTTCCAGGTACATCATTATCCATTGTCTTGGGTATTGCAACCACATTTACCCCTTGCTTGTACAAATGTACACCATAGCTCAGGGTATCATCACCACCTATTGGTATAAGATAATCAACACCCAACCATTCAAGGTTTTTTATCACCTCGGGGGTCAGGTCGTTTACCTCTTCATTATATGTATCTCTCAGATGCTCCGGTAGTGATGTTTTGGGAACATGGCTGGGCCTGGTCCTTGATGTATGCAGAAATGTGCCTCCGGTACGTCCGGCCTTATTTACAATATCATCAGTCAGTACCTGGTAACACGCACTGTTGTCTGCTTTGTTATCCCTTATAAGTTCAATAATTCCGCCCCACCCTCTGCGCAGACCAATTACTGTATAACCTTCACGGTTTGCCCTGATGGTTACCGCCCTGATGGCCGGATTCAATCCCGGCACATCGCCACCACCTGTAAGAATAGCAATAACTCCTTTGTTAGTTTTCTTTTTAGCCATAATATTCGTAACGATTTATTAATTACCCTGTTTTCCAACAGCCGATAAAAATAAGATATTTGTAAATAGAAGCAAAATTATAATATTATATCCTTTTAATTTTGCATAGAAAAGGCATAATAAGCCAAAAACTCAACTAAGACAAATAAAAAACAACAAAGGGGTTCAGGATGAAAAAGTGAATAATAATTCCTATTTTTAAATATGGCAAAATCAGGAAAAGGATCTGTTCTTATTACAGGGGGATCCGGACTGGTAGGCAGGAAATTAATCCCTGCCCTGGCAGCTTCGGGTTATGAAGTGCGTGTATTGTCACGGCGAAAGTCAGATATACCGGGGGCAAAGACGTATAAGTGGAATATTAAAGATCAGTATATTGAGGATGGAGCTCTTGAGCACCTTGATCACATCATCCACCTGGCAGGTTCCAGTATTGGAAAGGGAAGGTGGACAAAATCACGGAAACAATCTATAATGGACAGCCGTGTACTGTCTGCCCGCTTGCTTTTTGACAGCATTGAAAAAAGAAATCCTGAATTAAAATCATTTACCAGTGCATCGGCAACAGGTTATTATGGTGCTGTTACCACGGATAAAGAATTTACTGAAGCAGATCCCCCGGGAGATGATTTTGCCGCCCGGGTATGCATTAAGTGGGAAGAGCAGGCCGGGTTATTCCGATCAGGAGGTTACCGCACATCTGTTGTCAGGACCGGGATTGTACTGTCAAAGAAAGAAGGAATGCTAACAAGGGTAATGCCCACAATTAACATGAGGTTTTCACCGCTCTTTGGTAAAGGCAGGCAGTATTTACCATGGATACATATTGATGATCTCACAGGAATCTACATGAAAATACTGAACGACCCCTCAGTCGATGGTATTTATAATGCCGTCTCACCCGGGCCTGCAACTTACAGGGACTTTATCAAAACACTTTCTTCAGTAACGGATAAAAAGGTATTTATGCCTGCCACGCCTGAATTACCATGGAAGCTTCTTTTTGGTGAAAAATCACAGATCCTGCTTGAAGGCAGTCGTGTTTCTGCAGAAAAAGTTATTAATGCAGGTTATAAATTCAGCTACACGCAGCTTAAAGATGCACTTGCTGAATTGCTAATTTAGTATTTTTGATGCGGCTTTCTATATCTTAGATCGTAAATCTAAGTTCTTCCTTTTCGTTTTTCGCTATTCTCTATTCGTTATTCTTCACCTGCCATTTCCATTACCATTTGTTCAAGTATGCTTATCCTTGTTTTCAGATCTTCGCTTTGGGAAACCCTGGATTCAAGTTCTTCTATCGTTGCCTGCTGCTCCTTAATGGCCTGCAACAGGATAGGTGTTAGTTTAACATAATCAACCATCATATATCCTTCATCATTTTCAGAAACCAGTTCGGGGAATACCTGTTCAACTTCTTGTGCTATTACTCCCAATTGCTTCTTATTTTCCACTTCAAGCTTACTCTTTGCTTCGCTGCTCCAGTTAAAGAAATAACCATTAACGGAATTAATTTTTTCAAGCACATTATCTATTATCACAAGATCTGTTTTTAATATACGATCAGAAACATCACTTAGAGACCCGGTGTATTCCAGGTTACCATTAATTCTTAATTTATGTGAACCACTGCCGTAATAGCCGTAAATAAGACTTGATGCATATGTAGTTCCGCTACCACTCCCGTCTATAAACAGCCTGTATGAGCCGGTATCATCAATACCGGCACGTGCTCCAATTCGTATGTTCCTGTTTCTGTCCGGTTTGGCAGAGCCGCTCCACTGGGCTCCGATAATAACATTGTAATCACCTGTGGTCTGCCATTCTCCGGCGTTTGTGCCTATATAAATATTGTTGTAGCCATAGGTATTGTTTTTTCCACTTGCATTTCCAAAAAAGACATTGCCATAACCTGTTGTATTGTTTAATCCGGCTGAATGCCCAAAGAAACAATTTGATCCTCCTGTAGTGTTATTTCTGCCAGCATCCTTTCCAATGAAATTATTCCAGCTTCCTTCACTGTTCCTTCCGCTGTAACTTCCTAAAAAAGTATTGTGCTGACCTGTATTATACTCACCGCTCTTATAACCAAGAAAAGTATTATACATACCAGCATCTGAGCTCTGGGGTGTTACATACATAAAATCTTCATTGACTTCCCCTTTTGTCCGGTCAAAGCCGCCAATTGCAAATCCGCCTTTAGGTCCTTTGCTTGCACTATTATTTATGTTAAACCGGATACTGTCAGGTGTAATACGCATAAAGTCAACCGTTGATCCCGCCTTAGTGGGATCGAAACCACCAATTGCGAATCCTCCTTTGGGACCTTTTTTAGCAGGGTCGTCTTCCACCAGCACCCTTACGCCGTTATTATAAACTGCAAAAACCGGCACGCCGTCATTATTTTTTATTTCAAACAAAGGTGTTTCGTCACTCCAGGCTGAAGGGGTCCTTAAATCCAGCCTGCTCACCGGTGCAGATGTCCCCATTCCTACTTTACCATCATCCTTGATTATGAAACGCCTGTAGGGATCAGATAATCCTGTATGAATATTCAGATCGCCTCCCTCAGCCTGTAACATAAGATGGGAAGGGTTACCATTATTTCTTGCCTGTATTTCATTATTGTCAAAACCCACGTTATAGCTTGTTCCTGGTCCTGTTTGAATATATCCGCCATAAGAGCCGTTAACATCAGAGCCATCATCCACATGCAGCCTGCGTTCAGGAGCCATCGTGCCTATACCTACATTACCATTGGCCTTTATGATCATCTGCCTGGGCTGGCCAAATATTCCGGAAAAATTAATATCAGTTATTGATCCGCGATCCCATTCTGAACCTGATTGCAGCCACATTGCTCCTGAAGCTTCATCGGCACCCACTCTTGACTTTACATTGTCTGTTTCATAATAAGTATATGTGTCAGTTGTTCCTACGGTATCAGCGATATGTATATCCCCCTCAGGTTTACTTGTACCAAGACCTATTCTGCCTTCGCTGTAGTAGATATGGCTGCCGGATTTTTTCCACAAGGAATCTCCCAGTGTTTTGTCCGCTGTTAATGAATGCAATGCGTACGGCACGCTAAGCATCTGGCTGGTGCCAGTTTCTGTATAAACGGCATCACCGTCATCATCAATCTCAGTCTTAATAAAATACGGCCCTGCCGACCAGTCAATAACTTCAAAGGCAGCCGGGTTATTACTGCCTAGTTTCAGGTTAACCAGGCCGTAGTCATTGGTTGTAACAAAAAATTCTTCGGTGCAAACTTCAGAACCCGGGAGGCTTCCCTGTAGTATAGTAATTTTTACCGCTACATCAGCATTGGAAATAATATTACCTCCCTCTCCACGCACCACCGCCTGGTAATTCAGGTTCTGAGGACTTTGTGCAAAAGCAGTTTGCAATGCACATAAGGCAGCAAGCAAAATCAGGCTTAAATAAAATTTCATAATAGTTGGTTTTAGGGTATGCAAAGAAAATTGAAATACAATTTATGAAATTTCACCCTAACAGAACCATTATGTATAAAATTATTTGATGAATAAAGAATAACATTAGATAAAAGTAACAACCGAAGCTTATACCGAATAATTTATGTATTCATATCCCCTGACTTTCTTCCGCTTAATTCGCAGCTTTGGTTACCGGCCCGTATAATTAAGCACGGGCCAGGTCCATCTTTCCTCAACAACACCTTCCTTTGTTATTGTTTCGCCCTTGTAGGTAAGAGACACCTTATAAGTTCCGGGTTCTGCATCCGAGGTATTCCAGTAAACCCGGTGGATGCCTTTTTGCACCGGTATATCCCTTGAATAAATCTCTTCTCCTTCACAATTGCTAACAACAAGTCTTGCATTTCCCCATCCTGCTGTTTTGAAGTGATACCATATCTCAAGACCGTTTGGCTCATTGGGAGTAAAAAGATGGTTACTTCCCATCATATGATAATTTCCCCAGCGCGCCTGTTGTGAATAATTCACTTGGGGCTTTGGTTCTATATCAAACAGGTAATGATCCTTGTTCCTTACTTCCTCAGTCATCTGCTGCAGCGGGCTTATATCACCTACCCAGGCAGCCCTTCCGTATGTTCCCACCACCAGGTCGTTTTCACGGGGATGGACCAGCAGATCGCGAACAACAACAGGGGGGATGTTGCAATCCAGGGCTTCCCACTGTTTGCCCCCTTCAAGAGTAAAATATACTCCCCTGTCATTCCCAATAAAGAGGAGCTCAGGATTTGTTGCATCTTCGAATATTACGTTAACGGGCGATTCAGGAAGGTTTGAAGATATGTCCTGCCATGTATCACCGTAATCAGTGGTCTTTAACACGTAAGGAGTAAAATCATCATTCCTGTACCCGGTATGGGTCAGGTAAGCCGTTGCCTTGTCATGTTTCGATGCAATTATCCTTGCCACCCACCGTTCATCCGGCACACCTGCTTTCTTTACACTGCGTGTCAGTTCTTTCCAGTCGGCCCCGTGATTTTTTGTTACATGCACCTTGCCATCGTCCGTACCAACCCAGATAATTCCTGGCTTCACCGGAGACTCATCCATCGAGGTAATTGTACAATACATTACATGCCCCGTACCGGCAATTTTTTCCTTATCATCAGAAGTAAGGTCAGGTGAAATTTCCTCCCAGGTATCTCCCCTGTCGGGTGAGCGCAGAAGTTTTTGTGCGCCGGCATATAATATGGCACTGTTATGGGGAGAAAGCTTTATTGGCGCATTCCAGGTATACCTGTAACGTTCTCCTCCAACAGGAGGTTCCGGAACGATACTTACCCTCTCGCCTGTAGCCTGGTTTACCCGGTGGTGTGAACCAAACTGGGTTGTATAGTAAAGCCACCTGTTGTCTTCATGATCAACTTCAGTATGCATGCCATCCCACATACCCGTAATAACCAGGTCTTTAATACTGATCTTACCTGACCAGCTGTTCGAAGGAGCTTTCCATGTTTCATGGTCCTGCAAACCAATGTAAATATTATAAGGGTCTTCATCATCCACTTCTACCATATACACTTCACCCAGGGGTATGTTATAATAGTGGAACATACTTTTTCCCCCGTCCCATGTCTCATATACACCACCATCAGATCCGAGGAACATATGCCTTCCGTCAGAGGGATCTATCCACAGTGTCCTGTTATCACCAAAGTTACTTGCAAAGAGTCCGCTTTCGTATGCCCGGGGCCAGTTCTCACCGCCGTCAAGAGTAACATGCATACCGGCTCCTATTATGTATATCTTATCAGGATCATCAGGATCAACACATACTTTATTAAAGCTGTATGCTGCTTTCCCGCTGACATCATTTTCTTCAGGATCATTAAGCCTTTCCCAGGTCTGGCCTGCATCAAAAGAGCGGTAACACTCACCCCCGATAAGATTATCAAAGGAATGGTCGGTAAATTCATCGAACTCAACGGGAGCATCAGTATCAACTCCCGGTTTTGGATTAAGATTCTGTACAACGGCAACAAGGACATCGGGGTTGTTATACTGTAAATCAATCCCTATGCGACCCAGCGAACCTCCGGGGAAGCCACCACCTTTCATCATCTCCCAGCTACTGCCACCGTCAACTGTTTTAAATAACCTGCTTTTTTCACCTCCGGGTTCAAATGTCCATGGCAACCTCACCTTTTCATAAGCACTTGCATACAGTATATCCGGGTCCTGCTGATTGATAACAATATCAATTATACCCGTTGCCTCATCAATATATAATACCTTAGCCCAGGTACGTCCTCCGTCCGTGGTTTTGAAAACCCCTCTTTGCTCATTCTCTGAGAAAAGGCGACCCATAACCGCAACCCATACAATATCCGGATTTTCCGGGTGTATAATTATTTCTGCTATATGATGGGAATCCTTCAATCCCATATTCTGCCATGTCTCACCCCCGTCGGTCGATTTCCATATTCCATTGCCATAATATGATGAGCGTGCATTAAAATCCTCACCGGTCCCTATCCATACAATATCCGGGTCAGTGGGCGCAAGCTCAACATCTCCTATTGCATTTACTCCCAGTTCATCCGAAACACATTTGAAAGTAGTTCCATTGTTTTCTGTTTTCCATACACCCCCGGCACGTGCAGCAGCATACCAGGTGTATTTATGCTCCTGACCGGGATTTACCGGGATGGCGAATTCCCCCACCCATGCATTTATCCGGAAAGCACCGAGATTCCTGAATCCAAATCCTTTTGGTTCAGAATCCCTTCTGTAACGCTGCGCATCTGCATCCTGCATAAACGCAGTGATCAACACAATAAGTGTTATTTTTACAATTAATTTCATTCTGTTTTTAGTATTTAGTTTTTCATTTTCGGTTGTCTTAGATCTCACCGTCTTTGCTTATATGTTTGATGCGGCACGCCCGCCTTCGTTGAAACTACGGCCGATAAAACATGCCGCATCTACCAGTATCTATAACCATGGATCTTCTATCACGTCCTCACCTCTCACCTCTCACCTCTCACCTCTCACCTCTCACCTCTCACCTCTCTCCTCTCTCCTCTATTTTCCACCGATCTGCATTTGTTTAATCCTGAATGTTGGTGTTGCAAATGTTTTGTTCGTATCAATATCATCGCCCATCATATCAAGATCATTCAGTATATCAGGTGCACTGCCTGCAATAGTAAGACCTTTAACAGGGTGCTTAATCTTACCATTTTCTATCCAGAACCCACTGGCACCTCCACTGAAGTTGCCACTGACGGGGTTGATCCCGTAACCTGTCAGTCCTTTAAGCAGCAGTCCTTTACCTGTTGAGGCTATAATATCATCCCTTGTATGTTTGCCCGGCAGCAGGTATAAGTTATGGGTTCCTATTCCTGGCATTGACGTGAATCCGCGTCTTGAAGCATTACCGGTACTTTCTGTCCCGGCTTTCTTTGCTGCATAGCTGTTATAGAGGAATGATCTGAGCACCCCGTTCTCAACCAGTGTATTCTTCATGGTAGGCACTCCTTCTCCGTCGAATGGTGCACTGGCCAATCCTTTTTCAAGAGTACCATCATCAATAACAGTCAGCAGCTCTGTTGCAAATTTTTCGTTCAGGCGCTCCTTAAGGAAGCTGGCACCCTGCAGCACCCGTTCGCCATTCAGTGCGGCAATAACGCCCCCGAGAAGCGACCGTCCCACATCGGGATCAAATATTACGGGTGCCTTCTGTGTTTTCACCATCACCGGATCAAGCATTTCCCAGGCATCCTCTGATGCTTTGGCAGCAATTTTATTAAGATCATCCAGGTCTTTGAACATACGGCGGGAGCAATATTCACCGCCTGTATTTTTCTGTTCACCTTTTTCTGCCACCACGCTGACGCCCAGTCCGCATCCTCCTGATTTATAAGATTTGGACAGGCCGTGTGAGTTTGCGATAAACACTTCTGTTTCAGACTCACTGAATCCCGACCCTGAGCTCTTGCTTATTCGCTTATCGCTCATGGCCAGTTTTTCGAGTTCCAGGGCCATGGATATTTTCTTTTCCATATCAATCTCTGCTATTGACGGATCGTACAAACCCTTAACTTCTGTCATTCCTTCAGCAGATGGAAGCACATTATTCTCATCAGCAGATGTTAGTTTTGCAAAGGCTACCGCTCTTTTAACAGTATTATCGAGGGCATCCTCTGAGAGGTCATTACAATGGCTGAAGCCCATCCTGTTGTTTACAAACACGCGGAAGCCAACACCATGTGAAGCTGCCTCCCTTATAGTTTCAATTTCGTTATTAAGCACTTCAATGCTGAGGTTACGGCTCGACTGCAAAAATACCTCTGCTTCACCGGCACCGTGCTTAAGGCATTTCTCAACCAGTTTTATGCTTAGATCTTTATAGTTCATTTCTTGGTTTTTTTCAATTAATAAAACTGTCAGGCTTTTGAGCCTCCTACATTTATCCCTCTTATCCTTACTGTTGGCTGGCCTGCATCCACTTCGGCAGACTGGCCTTTGCCACATATACCGGGTCCGAATGCCAGGTCGTTGCCAACGGCATCGATACTGGAAATTACATCAAGGCATGATCCTATGAGAGTTGCCCCCTTGACAGGCCTGGTTTTTTTACCGTTTTCTATCAGGTAAGCTTCGCGGCATGTAAAGTTAAACACGCCGGTAACGGGATTAACACTTCCCCCGCTGAGGCTCTGCACATATAATCCTTTCTTTGTGGATGACAGTATATCGGCCGGATCTGAGTCGCCATTAGCAATAAAGGTATTTGTCATACGCGGTATCGGCATGTAGCGGAACGACTCCCTTCTACCGTTTCCTGTACGTTTCATATCCAGCTGCTTAGCGCTTAGTATATCTGTCATATATCCTTTCAGTACCCCGTTTTCAATAAGCACATTTCTTTTAGCCTGCGTTCCTTCATCGTCGAAATTAACAGTACCCCTGGCATTGGGTATTGTACCATCATCAACCATTGTAAACACATCGCTAGCCACTTTCTGGCCAACTTTGCCAGTAAATGCTCCTATCCCCTTCGCTATATTATCTGCTTCCAGCGGATGCCCTACGGCCTCATGCACCAGCACGCCACCCCATCCGTTCTGCATAACAACATCCATCATACCGGCGGGTGCTTCTTCAGCATCAAGCATTGCAATTGCTTCGCGGGCAGCTGTTTCTGCAACTTTCTCCGGGCTTACTTCATTGAACATCTCGAACCCGCTGTGCCTGCTCAGTCTTTCCCGCGACATATGTCTTGCCTTACCGTCATCGCTCATTGTCTGAACGATAAAGAACAGCAGTGGCAGTTCATCACGCAGGTATGTACCTTCACTGTTAGCAATAACCCGGCTTCTGACCTCATCATAATAGCTTATCATGGCCATCTTTATTCTATCGTCATAAGACATTGCAGCCTGGTCGGCTCTTTTCATTACTTCTATCCTTTCCGGGTCTGCAATATTACCCAGGGGTTGTTCCACGGTAACAAAGCTGTCACGCGATTTTTCACTGACGTTTACCGGGCTGGCAGAAGAACTGTTCCTTGCTACATAGGAAGCTACTTTTGCAGCTCTTCTAAGGTTTTCCGAAGTAATATCATCGGTGTATGCATAACCTGTTTTATTGCCTGATATTACTCTTACACCTGCACCCTGGCTTATACCATATAAACCACTTTTAAAACTGGATTCTTCCATGGCTATACGCCTGGAATTTCGATTTTCAAGGTACACTTCCGCAAAGTCGCCTCCGGCAGACAATGCTTCAGCAATAACTTTGTCCAGCGTGGCCTTATCCATATCCAGGCCTGATGCAGCTGCTCCTGCCTGGTTACAGGAGGTGAGCTGTGAGAGCAGGGTGGGAGTGGCAGCAACGAAGAGGCTTCCTTTCATGCTCATTTCAAGGAATTTTCGTCGTGGTATATCCCTGACAAAGTACTTTTTCTTACTCATAATGCGTTTTTTATTTTATTGATAAGTTGGTTTTTATCCGGGCTATTAAATTATCCAAAAAAATACAAATGTCACAGTGGCAATTACTTTTTAACATTATTCAGAATTATTGTCACTCATTCGCTCAAATCTTGAAATTATTACAGCACCGCAGCTGTCGCTGAACACATTCGTCGTTGTTCTGAACATATCCAGTATCCTGTCTACTGCCAGTATAATGGCAACTCCTTCCAGTGGCAGGCCCACTGCCGTTAATATTATTGACATCATCACCATGCCGCTCATTGGAATACTTGCTGCGCCTATTGATGCCAGCACCGCGGTAAAGGCAATCGTCAACTGTGCCGTGAAGCTCAGATCAAAGCCATATACCTGTGCAATAAAAATAGTTGCCACACATTCATACAGGGCGGTACCATCCATATTCATTGTAGCACCAATGGGCAGAACAAAGCCGGCAGCTCTTTTTGAAGCACCTGATTCCTCTGTAGCAGCCTTCATCGTTAGTGGAAGTGTTACTATAGTTGAGCAGGTTGTAAACGCTGTCAGCAAGGCCGGTAGCATTCCCCTGTAATGACGTACAGGATTTATTCCACCCAGCACTCTTACCAGAATGGGCAGGGTAATAAACATATGTATTGCCAGTCCGGCCAGAACCACCAGAAAGTAGAATCCCAGCGATTTAAAGGCAGAGAATCCTGTATCGGCAACTATTTCTGCTATTATACCAAAGACACCAACCGGCGCCGACCAGATAATGAAGGTGGTCATTTTTAGCATTGCTTCGAAAGAGGCATCAAAGACATTCTTCAGCAGATCTCTTTGCTCTGTCTTCAGTTTTGTTATAAAGAAGCCAAAAAGCAGGGAGAAGAATATTACAGGCAGAACATCGCCCTGTGCCATTGCCTCTACAGGGTTTTCAGGAATTATGTTAATGAGGATATCGCCCAGCCCCTGCTCAACCGCCTCGATACTTTCCGGGTCAGCATCAAGGCCAATATTTGCTCCTTCACCGGGTTTAAATACATTGACCAGGGTCTGACCTGTAAGTATGGCCAGCAGGCTAGTCATCACATAATAAGCCATCGTTCTCAGTCCTATCCTCCCGAGACCATGAGCTGAGCCAACCTGTACAACGGCACTGATAATGGAAGTAATTACAAGTGGTATAATTGCCATCCTGAGCAGTCGCAGGAAAATATCAGCCAGAGGCTCAACCACAGGGATAACAGGTTTACCAACCAGGGCCCCGGCAAGAATACCCATAAAAAATCCGCCGAAGATCCATATTGTAAGGGTATATTTACCTGTTTTTGGCATAGATTAGTAATTGTTGTTCCTGTTATATTACCTGTCCCCGGGTAAAACCGGGGCTATGGCTATTAACCGCCTCCGGCGGTGTCTTTATTTCGTTATATGAAATTCCTTTCCCTTCAAAACTCCGCCACGGGTTGATTCAACGGAGGCCTTTCCGGTAATATCAGCATCCTTATACACCCGGACAATGAATTCACAACTATTTTCTTCTTCACCGGGGGTAAAGCCGTTGTTTTTGGTTTTTGATGATACCGGACGGTATGAACGTCTCCACCTGTAACCTCTTCCGTCTGAATCCTCATCTACAATTTTCATTACAGGATTATCGCCTTCAACAAGTTCCTTATCAAAGTCTATTTTCACCATATCCTCTCTTACGATCTTCACCAGATGTGCCTGTTTAAGTGCAGTGGGCAATTTGCCTGTATTTCTGTACTTTACACTTACCCTGTAATCCGTTGAATCTTTTTTATAAGACTTGATTTTCTTCACATCCACATCTTCCCATTCCAGTTTAGGCAGGTGTTTGACCATAGCAAGATTAAACAGGGCCTGGTTTTTAGCCCAGGGAAGCAGGTGTTGTGCAGGAGGGTTCTGGGAAAAGAATTTAGGGTGAAATCCCCCAATTTCCACTTCACCATATACAGGGTGCACTGCTTTGGTCCATTCAATAAAACCATTGCCATTATTCTCTTCCTCATCCCAGCGAAGCAGGTCAAGCTGGTCTGTGTCACCGTCTTCATCATAATCTTTATACCTTGCGCCATTCCACAGCTCATCCCCGTACCATATTGATCCGTAATACCAGTAACCAAAATCAGGGCCGTGGCCGAAAAGGGGGTTGCCCCGGCCATAATCCTCATAAACATCGCCTGCCCTTTCATAACCGGTTATTTCCTTACCCATCTCATCAAAATATTCATACCACTCCAGGTCTTCCTCGTACATCCTCTCTTCGGATGCTGAAGTAGATGGTGGCCGAAGGTGCATTGGCACCCTGGTGTCCATTGAATTAACTATATACACATTAGGGTGAGAGAGCAGGAAAGTAACAACAGAGCGTGTTTCTATTTCACTGAGAGGATATTCTCCTGCACCATATTGAGTAAATCCTCGTCCTGTTGCTTCGTCATGCCTTTCGGGCCTCCAGTTTTCGGGATAGTTCCTGTGCAGGTCCAGTCCGCCTATACCATCTTCATTAATGCGACCATCGCCGTCATTATCCATTCCTTCTCTTTCGACCAGGTAGTTGCCTTCTCCTTCCTCTACTCTTTTCATTATTCTCCCGGTGGGATCATCGGTATCGATTATCATATTACCCTTTTCACTGTCTTTCCACCTCATTGAGAGTATTATACCGTCACCGTTTATATCATCGGCCGGGTCTTCATCCAGTAATCCGTCACGGTCATTATCGCAGGGACGTACTGTACTGCGGTTACTCTGCGCCGTATGCACATAGAGCTTATGACCATCAGGGTTATTCACCGGTCTCAGGTAGAAAGCATAATTATCTACCAGGGTGCTCACTTCATCATCCTTACCATAATTCTCCAGCAGGTATTGTGCCAGCCACATAACTGATTCCGCACTTGTAATCTCACCGCTATGCCTGTTACCCTCAAAAAAAGCAGCAGGCTTATCCGTATCCTCACCTGTTTCCGGGTTTGTTATTGTCATCTGCAGTATTGGTCTTCCCTCGAAGCTGGCGGCTACCTGGTAAAGATCAACCAGTTGGGGATATTTTTCGGCCCAGCTTATCATCCACTGGTTCATCACATCGGCCGAGTGGAAAACGTCAAAGGTCAGTTTATCACCTTTTTCATATTCCACCTGCCGGTGTTCAACCTGCGGAAAGAAACTTATACCATGCCTGTATCCCTTAACGGTATACACCGTATCGTTGGCATCTGATTCAGGCCAGGTGTTTTTATTCAAGGTTTTGTAATCCTGGGCAGCTGACAGAACAGCCATACTGATCAGAATAAGGAGAAATGAGATTTTTTTCATCATGAGCAATCTTATTAGTGAAACAGAAAAGGATATTTATACTGTATCAAAAGTATTAAATAATGACTCACACTCTCTGCTTACCCGAATGTTCTGGAGCAGGGTATTACCGGTTTCCGGATTAACCCCGTGAAGAAATCATTTCCAGCTTGTCAAGATCCAGTACTTCAACTGTTTTACCGTAGAGATTAATCATTTTCTCTTTCCTGAAATCAGATAATGTCCGGATAACATTCGCAGTACTCATACTAATATAATCGGCGATTTCCTTCCTGGATACAGGCAGGTCAAAGACCATAGATTTATATATATCCTTTGTAAAATAAAGCAGTATATAAGCAACCCTTCCGGCAAGGTTCCTGCTACGGATATCCAGGGTCTGTAATATAATTTTATCGCTTATTTCTGACAGTTTGCCCATCAGTTCAAGTCCAAAATTGCCATGATGCAGCACCAGTGTCCTAATATGTTCCATTTTAATACTGCAAATCACAGATTCCTCTATTGCTGAAACAGAATACTTGTAATTATCCTGTGAAAAGACGCTGATGTTACTTACAAATTCAAAAGGCCGGGTAATGGTAATAATCTGTTCTTCTCCCTGGGCATCCTGCCTGAAAACCTTAACCAGTCCGCTCTTCAGGTACTTGAACTCCTGTATGGGATCTCCCTCTTTATGAATTATCCCCCCCTTACTGTATGAGTATTCCCTGTGGTAGTCGCACAATGTTTCAACCTCAGATTCATTTAATGTTGAAAAGGCCACATTACGAAATTCACATCCGGAACACCGGCATTTATTCTGATCTATCATGTTATCATCAATTTATACACAAAGTAACTATTTAAATCATTTATTATACAATTTTGTTCAGTTTTTATGTTATTGTCTTTTTTCTGGCTATTTTGGCACGACTGAAATTTTTGTATCATTAAAAACCCACATACAGATGAAAGTACTGGGAATCAGTGGCAGTCCCCGCAAAAACAGCAATACTGACATACTTGTAAAAGCTGTGCTAAGGGGAGCCGGTGAAGCCGGACATGATACTGAATTTATCAAGCTCAACGACATTGACATGCAGGCATGCCAGGCATGTGATTATTGTCGCGAAAGCAGTGAAAGAAGGTGTAAACTGGAAGACGAAGGATCCTCAGTTCTTGACAGGACAATGGATTGTGACGTTCTTGTTTTCGGATCGCCCGTATACATGGCAGGTTTATCGGCCCAGGCCAAAGCCTATATTGACAGGTGGTATTCGTTCAAGGATTCAAACAGGATAACCAAGATCAAAGGGAATAAAAAGGTTATTGGTGTTTACGCCCAGGGAGCCAAAGACGGCACCTATCACAGGCTTTTCGAGACCAATGAAAGGCTTTTCAACTCGAATAATTTTGAATATTTGGGCACATTGGTCAGTACCGAATACCGTGTACCGGAGGAAGGAAGTGATCTTTTTGAAAAAGCTTACCAGGCAGGAATTGCATTGTAAAAACCAGGAATTTATATGTTCTTAAACAACACTATTTACAAAACAGATTATCACACTCACACATATTACAGCGACGGCCGCGGATGGCCTGAAGACTATATTGGAAGGGCAAAAGAGATAGGGCTTAAAGAGATTGGTTTCTCAGATCATTTAACACTGACAGAGGAACAGCAGGACTGGAGCATTAAGCCATCAAAGCTGAATGAATACAGTGAAAGGATACTGAGAATTAAAGAAAGGGTGTCCGGGATAAAGGTTCGCCTGGGTCTTGAAGTTGATTATTTTCCCGGCAGGGAGGATGAGATATCCCGTGCAATCAGCGCTTTACCTCTTGATTATGTAATAGGCTCGGTTCATTACCTGGGCGAGGAAAGTGTGGACCTGGGACGCGAGTATTATAAAGACAAAAACATCAATGAAATATTTGAGTTATATTTCAGGATGGTTTCAAGGGCAGCAGCCACGGGGCTTTTTGACTTTATGGCTCACCCTGACCTGGTAAGGATATATAATTACAATCCCTCAGGTAACCCTGAACCTATGTACAGGGAGCTTGCCGCCGCTCTGAAAAAATCAGATATTGCTTTTGAGATCAATACCAACGGGATGAATAAGCCCCTGCAGGATTTCTATCCTGATCGTAATTACCTTCGTGTTTTCAGGGAAGAAGGCGTTCCTGTCTGTGTTAATTCGGATGCACATGCTCCCATTAAGCTGGGTCAGCATTTTGATGAGGCTTATGATCTGCTCAAAGATGCGGGCTTCACAGAAACAGTGGTATTCAGCAAAAGGCAACGATCAATGAAGCCTCTCAACGACAGGTGATCATATGAACAATGTATGTTCCAGCAGTATTTTTATACCAATACCTATCAGCAGTACACCCCCTGCTATCTCAGCGTTTTTTCCGAGCCGGGGACCTGCGGACTTACCTATTCTGATGGCAATCATTGAAGCAATGAAAGTTACCAGCCCTATTATTATGGCTTCAAACCATATACTGTTGTAAAGAAATGCAAAACTCACTCCAACTGCCAGGGCATCAATGCTTGTACCAATTGCCATGGAAATAACCCTTTTGCCGGTGAGCACAAATTCCTCTCTTTTTTCCTCCCTCTTTTTGATTCCTTCACTTATCATCCTGATGCCAAGAAAACCAAGCAATGCAAAGGCGATCCAGTGATCCAGGGCCCTGACATAATCACTGACCATGTAACCCAGGTAGAAGCCCAGCAGGGGCAGCAATCCCTGGAAGAGGGCAAGAACGGATGCCACCCCGGCAGCCCTTTTAAATCCTATCCCAGCCTGTGCGGTCCCGCATCCCAGGGATACGGCAAAGGAGTCGAATGAAAGACCAATGGCTATTATTATTACCGTAGCAACGTCCATCTTTTTTCTTTAGGCCTGCAAAAATAATATAATCAAAATGAATACCATAATATTGAAATTGTGATCTCTTTAAGGAATAAGTTATTTGTTATCTTTGGACTTTTATCCGCATAATATGAGAGCAGTAATACAAAGAGTAAGCAGGGCATCGGTCAGCACTAAAGAGGCCCTTGTATCGGAGACAGGCAGGGGGCTGCTTGTTCTGCTGGGCATAGAAGATGCTGATGACGAAGAAGATATCAGGTGGCTGGCGAAAAAGATATACCAGTTGAGGATTTTTGACGACAGTGAAGGGGTCATGAATCTTTCAATGCAGGATACAGAGGCCGGGATAATAGTTGTGAGCCAGTTTACGCTTCATGCAAAGACAAAGAAAGGCAACCGGCCTTCATATATAAAAGCAGCAAAACCCGACAAAGCTGTACCCCTGTATGAAAGGTTCACCGAATATTTCCAGGAGCTTAGCGGTATAAAACCCGGCACAGGCATATTTGGAGCCATGATGAAAGTTGAGCTCGTAAATGACGGCCCCGTAACAATTATTATTGACACCAAAAACAAGGAATGATTAACAAGGAATTAAAGAGATCGGTACTTCTTATAGCTGCTTTTGCTGCCTTCATCACGCCTTTCATGGGTTCAGCTGTAAATCTTGCCCTTCCCTCGATAGGCAATGAGCTTGATGCAAGTGCAAAGCAGCTCAACTGGGTTGTTAGTGCCTATATGCTTGCAACAGCTGTCTTCCTGCTGCCTTTTGGCCGCCTGGGAGATATTATGGGCAGGAAGAAGATATTCGTATCAGGCCTTGTGCTTTTCACTATTGCCACCACACTTGTAATTTTCACACAGAACATTTTCAGTTTCCTTGTCCTGCGCGTTTTCCAGGGCATGGCAAGTGCCATGATATTTGGAACGAGTATGGCCATAATAACTTCGGTTTTCCCTCCCGGGGAGCGCGGGAAAGCAATGGGCATCAATATTACTGCGGTTTACGCCGGCCTGTCGAGCGGACCCTTTCTTGGGGGCCTTCTGACAGAATATTTTGGCTGGAGAAGCATCTTCATTTTCCTTATACCCCTGTCAGCAATCGCAGTATTCCTGACGCTCAGTAAAGTACGAACGGAATGGGCTGATGCCAGGGGAGAAAAACTGGATATCCCCGGTGCACTTCTGCTTGGTGGAGGTCTTATACTGACAATAGCCGGGTTCTCAAAAATACCGGGTACAACGGGTATGATCCTGATAGGATCAGGTTTAATATTTATTGCCCTTTTCTTTCTTTATGAGAGGAAGGCAAAACAGCCACTTCTTGATATCAACCTGCTTTTATCGAACCGTGTTTTCAGCTTTTCTAACCTGGCGGCCATGATACATTATGCCTCAACTGCCGGGATTGGCTTTTTTCTCAGTCTCTACCTGCAGTACCTTAAGGGCATGGACGCCCGGACGGCCGGCTTCGTTATTATGACCCAGCCCATTATGATGGCCCTCTTTTCAGTGCCTGCCGGCAGGCTCAGTGATAAATGGAATCCCGGGAATATAGCCTCAGCAGGTATCGCAACCACTGCCATTGGAATTTTTGCTCTTACCTTTCTTAAACAGGACAGTTCACTTACATATATTATCGCAGTGCTTGCCTTCATAGGGCTTGGCTATGCCCTTTTCAGTTCTCCTAACTCAAATGCCATTATGAGTTCAGTGGGCAAAAAGCACCTGGGAGTAGCAAGCGGCATGCTCGGAACAATGAGGATGGTTGGTCAGACTGTCAGTCTCGGGATTGCTATGATGCTTATAGCAATTAACCTGGGTGATGAGAAAATAAACCCGGAAAACTATGACAGGCTGCTTACAACAATACGTACCGGTCTTATTATATTTGCAGTATTATGTGTGCCGGCAATATTCGCCTCCCTGGCAAGAAACAAAAAACTAAACTACAGGCATAAAGAAAATCCGAAACTAAAAAATAAAGATGATGAGTAATACATTCAGGGGAAAAAGCAATGATGACATTAAGCTGCTTTTATCAAGGCTTGAAACAGGTTTAAATCCTTCCGTCACACGCAAACTCATTGGATTGCTTGATTTTACAACTCTCAGCGTCAGCGACAGCTTTAGCTCAGTAATAGAAATATGTGATAAAATAAATAATTACGGATATGTCTTCCCCGACCTTCCTCATATTGCCGCCTTTTGTGTATATCCCCGTTTCGTGAAAACAGTAAGGGAGAACATGGAAAGCAGGGATATCAAAATTGTATCCGTTGCCGGATCATTTCCCTCTTCCCAGGCAGTAAGTGAAATAAAGATGGAAGAAGTAAAGAGAGCGGCAGGCGATGGTGCTGATGAGATAGATATTGTGATGCCGGTTGGCGAGTTCCTGGATGGCAATCATGGATTTGTTAAAGACGAAATAATGGCGGTAAAGGACATTATTGGCGAAAAGCACCTGAAGGTTATCCTGGAAACCGGTGTTTTAAAGGATCCGGAAAAGATATACGAAGCATCAAAACTGGCAATGGAAGCGGGAGCCGACTTTATTAAGACATCCACCGGAAAAGAAAAGGTTTCTGCCACACTGGAAGCAGTCTATGTTATGAGCCATGCTATAAGGGATTTCAATAATGCCTCGGGCAGAGTGATAGGTATAAAGCCGGCCGGAGGTATATCCACAGCAATGGATGCAATTAATTACTACTCCCTTGTTGAAATGATCCTGGGCCAGCAATGGCTGGTTCCCGAATCATTCAGGATAGGAGCAAGCAGGCTCGCTAATAACCTGCTCAGTGAAGCGGAAGGCCGACAGGTTGAATATATGTAAAAATGACAGGCAGGGAAAGCGGTATATTGATTACAGAGGATATATTCAGATCAGACTGGGTATTTTTATTGCTTATTGTACCTGTTTTGCTGTACCTTCTTGTTTCAACGGTTGATAAATACTCCCTTACAAGGATAATAAAAATTGTCTTCAGTAATAAGTTCTCATCAAGCAAGTACCGGATGATCACTCCCGGTACGGAATTTTTCCAGATGATGCTGGGCATACTGAGTCTTATCAGTATCAGCACCTGGCTTTACTTCCTGGAATTATATTTTGATCTGCATTTTTTCGGTCTCAGTGATTACAGGCTGTGGCTGTTCAACCTCCTTCTCGCGGTTCTTGCCATTGCATTCAGGTATGTAATAAATAAAACGGTGGCACTAATCTCGCGCTCACAGGATTCCTTCAGTGAATATTTTTTCAATATCTCAAGAAGCTATAAACTGATGGGAATATCACTTATGATATTCAATTTCTTCATCTCCTACATGGTTAGTATATCTGATAAATACCTGGTTTATATTAGTCTGCTCTTTGTATCAATTCTGGTGTTGCTCAGGGTCATTAGATTTTTCTACATATTTATGAAACGTAGATTTTCATTGTTTTATATGATTTTGTATCTTTGCGCACTGGAAATTTTCCCTGTCCTCTTACTGATTAAATATCTCAAGGGCCAGGTATAAAAAGAAGGCTTGTTGTTGTACACTTAAAATTGGAGTGTTTTGAAGATAAAAAGTATACTGGTATCACAGCCGGAACCCCGGAATCCCAAATCTCCTTATTTCGAACTCGCCAAAAATCATGGTTTGAAAATTGATTTCAGGCCATTCATAGAGGTTGTCGGAGTGAGTTCAAAGGAATTCAGGAAGCAGAAGATAAATATTCTTGATCATACAGCCATAATATTCACGAGCAAGACTGCCATTGATCATTTTTTCAGGATAGCTGAAGAGTTGCGTCTTTCCATACCGGACACAATGAAATATTTTTGTATCACGGAGAATGTTGCATTCTACCTGCAGAAATACATTGTATACCGGAAGAGGAAGATATTTTATGGAAAAGCAAAGTTCAATGACCTTTGTACAGTAATAGCCAAGCACAAGGATGAAAAGTATTTTGTCCCGCTCTCAATACCACACAAGGCGGAGATACCCGAGTTGCTGGACAAGCACAAGATTGACTATACTATAGGCAACCTGTACCGAACGATCAGCGCCGACCTTTCGGACCTCGCTGATGTATATTATGATGTCCTTGTTTTCTACAGTCCCTCTGGTCCAAAATCACTACTGGAGAATTTTCCGGATTTTGAGCA
Organism: Bacteroidales bacterium; assembly: GCA_021738535.1. Lineage (GTDB taxonomy): Bacteria > Bacteroidota > Bacteroidia > Bacteroidales > VadinHA17 > UBA9300. Next base: position 68,762 of record JAIPBU010000017.1, read on the forward strand.
GAACAATACAAGGATTGCTGCTTTTGGTCCCACAACAGCCAAAGCACTTGACAAGCTGGGTCTGAGGCTTGATATTCATGCCCCTAATCCCAAAGCACCGTCAATGACAATGGCACTTGACCAGTACATTAAGGATCAGAAAAAGAACAAGAAATAAGTCGGCATTTAGCCTCAAAGCTTATCCTTTAACACATAGCATGCCAGGTAGATTTACTTTCAGTAAAGAGGAAAAGCTCTATAGCCGGAAAGCTATATCCTTACTGTTCGAAAAAGGCAGGTCTTTTCGATACGGATCTTACACTATTATATGGCTGAAAGAAGAAAACAGTGCTTCTTTCCCGGCCAGGACAGCCATAAGCGTTGGTAAAAGAAACATACGATCAGCCGTCAACCGTAACAGGATAAAGAGACTGATCAGGGAAGCCTGGCGAAAGAATAAATACCGGCTCTACTCATGCCTTGAAGAACTTAATTTGCAGGTCAATATTATGATAATCTTCTCCGGCAATAAAATTCCCGAATACAGCCATACTGAAGAACAGGTCAAAGTACTTATTGAGAAATTTTCTTTACATTTGACCGGCATCTTTAAAAAAGACTGACAAGAGCAGGTCAATATGGCAATAAATTTGCATGATCAACCGGGGATACCGCATAATTAGAAATCATTAAATTGCTCAAGAGGATGAAAAAAAGATATCTGACAATACTTTTTGCACTACTGTTTGCTTCTGTTTTTACTGCTTTTGTGCTCAGTAATGAATCTAAGGATTTTAAGCTACAGAAGAACCTGGATATTTTCTACTCCCTGGTAAGGGAATTAAATGCTTTTTACGTAGATGATCTGAAGCCTGATGAGCTTTTTAAGGAGAGCATTGATGAGATGCTGAATGACCTGGACCCCTACACAAAATATTACCCTGAATCTGAAAGGGATGATTTTACCTTTATGACAACAGGCAAATACGGTGGTATTGGTTCGCTTATCAGGCAGGATGATGATTATACCGTTCTGACCCGCATATACAAGGGATTTCCGGCCGACAAGGCAGGACTCAAAGCAGGAGATATCCTTAAAGAGATTGACGGTGAATCGTTAAAGGGTCTTGATCCCGGTAAAGTAAGCGACAGGCTTAAAGGTCGATCTGATACCGAAGTTGTACTTACGCTTGAAAGACAGGGAAAGGAATTCCGCAAAACACTCATGCGCAAAAGAGTGGCCATCCCTCCGGTACCTTATTATGGTATGACAGATAATAATACAGGCTATATCAGGTTTACCAATTTCACACAGGACTGCAGTTCAGACGTGCGTAATGCTCTTACCGATCTGCTTGACAGTAATGCGGAAAAGATCATACTGGACCTTCGTTCCAATCCCGGGGGATTATTAAACGAAGCCGTCGAAATAGTAAATCTTTTCATGGGCCCGGGCCATGAAGTAGTAAGCACAAGGGGCAAAGTTGAAAAGTATGATAATACCTATAAAACAACCCGAAAAGCAGTAGATGAAGATATTCCCCTTGCCGTCCTCATTAACAGTAATACAGCTTCAGCTTCTGAAATCGTTGCAGGAGCGATACAGGATTATGACAGAGGGGTGGTTGTGGGACTCAGATCATATGGTAAAGGGCTGGTCCAGATAAGCAGGCCGCTGAGTTATAACGGCACGCTTAAAGTAACCACGGCAAAGTATTACATTCCCTCCGGAAGATGTATACAGGCACTTGATTTTGCACATCGTAACGAGGATGGCAGCGTGGGACATATTCCTGACAGCCTTATTTCGGAATTTACAACTAAAAATGGCAGGATTGTCAAAGACGGTGGTGGCATATCCCCGGATTATAAAGTTGAAACAACAAAGCTCAGCCAGCTGTCAACCCAGCTCTACATCAGGTCAGTAATTTTTGATTTTGCCACAGAGTTCTTCTGGAATAATCCTGAAATAGCCCAACCGGGAAGTTTTGAGATCAATGATAAGATATACAAGGATTTTATTGCTTTTGTCAAAGAACAGGATTTCACCTATGAGTCGGCTACTCAGAATGAACTGGAAAGGCTGAAGACCATAGCAAAAAGGGAAAAATACTATGAAAAAAACAGTGAGCTCTTTAATGAACTGACGCTTGCTCTTAACAACGACCTGGAAAATGACCTGGAACTTTTCCGTGACCAGATATCCCGACTGCTGGAAGATGAAATAATGGGAAGATATTTTTATGAAGAGGGAGTTATAAAGCACACCCTGGATGCTGATAAGCAACTGCAGAGAGCCATTAAAATTATTAATGATACTAATGCTTATGCCTCCACACTAAAAGGAACAGCAGGTTTACTAACATTAAAAAACTGATACTATGGCTGATCTCCTGATAAAAGGGCCAATAGGGCCGGATCTTACTGCTTCCGTGATTTCCGGGTTTACCGGTGACAAAGCCTGTGGCGCTTATTCACTCTTCCTCGGACAGGTCAGGGAAGATGAGATGAACGGTAAAAAGGTTGAAGCAATTGAATATTCAGCCTATGATTCCATGGTTAAAAAAGAAGCCGCCCGCATTGAGGGAATAGTACATAAAGCCTTCAGTGATATTAAAAAGATAAGGATCCTTCATTCAACGGGCATAGTAAAAACAGGGGAAATTTCCCTTCTTGTAATCGTATCTGCAGGTCACCGCGACCAGGCCACCAGGGCATGCAGGCATATACTTGAAATGATTAAGGAAAATTATCCCGTCTGGAAAAAAGAACTTTGCGGGGACGATTCGCACCGGTGGCTTACATAGCCTGGTACCCCCGGGTGGGACGGCAGCCACACCATCCAATCCCCGGGTGGGACGGCAGCCACACCATCCATTCCCCGGGTGGGACCGGGGTTATTGTTATTTACCCCCTATCTTTGTGCCATATGGCACAAAGATAGATTTTAAATATATTTGTTCATTGACGTATTGTTTTATATTGTTAGTGTCGCTTCTCTCCAACGGGAGCCTCTTTGAATGTAGGTGGCAATCTCTATTTT
>JAIPBU010000049.1 GCA_021738535.1 Bacteroidales bacterium
TGGCTTGTTCTACAATAGTAAAACCCGATTTCTTTCTCATAACTTGAAATTTTGTTAGTGAATAATTTCGAAGTATAGAAAGAATCGGGTACTTTTAATAAAGCTATCCGCGAAGGCGGATTTAGTTCAACATGCGGTATAATTAATAGGTTCTGTCACGCTTTTTGCAAGTGCCAAATGAATGGAAATCAGTAAAATAATTAATACTTTAGACTTAAGAAAAGTCAGCAAAACCATTACTAATCAAAGACAGTCAACGATATGAAAAGTAAGACGCCATCCAGGAAGTTTTGGCAAAAAGCGCGCCACAGCGGTTTGAAAACCGCTGCCACCTACTAATCATACCGCTGACCGTTACTTGCACAAGCCCCTGAGAGTTTTAATTACCAGGCTTTACTAAGAGACGCTTCAGGAAATGAAATAGTAAATCAGACTGTTGGTATACAAATTAGTCTGCTACAATACACCGTTGATGGATCTGCTGTTTATGCAGAAAGATTTACGTCTGAAACCAATGCTTATGGTCTGATAAACATTAAGATCGGAAAAGGAGATACTCAAAGTGGTCCATTTAACAGCATAGACTGGTCAGATGGACCATATTTCCTGAAAATAGAATTTGATGAAGCAGGAGGTACTGATTATTCTGAGTTAGGAACTACACAATTATTGAGCGTACCTTACTCATTATATTCTAAGGAAGCAGGGGCTGCCGATTTCAATTCTCTTGATAATGCACCGGATATGTCAATATATGCAACGAAAGATATGAATGCTGAAAAAATCACAAATATGGCTGATCCTTAGAATGCACAGGATGCTGCTACCAAAGCATATGTTGATAAATTAAAGGCTGCGATTGAGGAACTTAAGGTTGAGACCGGGTTAACTGTTTATGATTATGACGGGAATGAGTATAAAACAGTGAGGATAGGTTACCAGGTCTGGATGGCTGAGAATCTAAAAATCACCCATTATGCCGATGGTACTCCCATACCTCTTGTAACTGGTGATACTGAATGGGGTAATCTGACCAATACGGATAAGGCCTATTGTTATTACAATGATAACTTTCTTGGAGAGGCAGAAACATATGGAGCACTTTATTCCTGGGCTGCTGCCATGAATGGAGCTACGGCAAGCAGCGATAATCCCAGCAGGGTACAGGGTGTTTGTCCTGATGGATGGCATTTGCCCAGCAGATTGGAATGGCTTGAACTAAAAACATATATTAATGATGATGGCGGCAAGTTGAAAGAAACCGGAACAGAGCACTGGGTCGCTCCTAATACAGGTGCAGATAATTCAACAGGTTTTACTGCCCTGCCCGGAGGTGAGCGTCATTGGTCGGGTTTTTCTCATGACATAGGCTATATTGGTTACTGGTGGACAACTGATGACAGTAGTGGTGAGGCGCCTTATACCACCTTAAAGTATAATACTACATCTATTGAATCCAGTCTGACAAAAAGAAAAGATGCCGGTCTTTCAGTAAGGTGCGTAAAGAATTAAATAAATCAGGAAGGATCCAGGGATATAGTTATTTTGACCCTCCGGCTCCAACTGACCGAATGCGGAACAATAATAATAAAAACCTCCGGAGGGGATCAAGGACAATAGCCGCAACAGGGACACCCAATTTGTCCATTCAACCTTGAAACCAATGGGTAATCAGTCCATTAATCCAATATTCCAATCAAAAAAAAGGCGCGAAGCTGGAGAAATTAAATTGTCGGATAGGTTGTTTTAAGTTCCATAACAACAAAACACCAAAATCAATCTCAGAGGTGCACTAACTACCTTGGCTGGCACTCAGGTATCACTTCAGTGTTTTGTTCTACCATTACAACAGATTTACCATACCCCTGCGATAGATTTCGCTCTGACTTAACTTAGCTGTAAGTTCATAATAGTATTATAATGCTTTCTCTTCATTATTGAATGCTCTGGAACTAACTCGCCCAAAGTCATGATTCCTGGCTATTGTTTCCCTTTTACCATATTGGTCTTTACGGTTATATATGTCACAGACATCATAGTGTGTTATTTTATCTGTATTTGATTGTACGGCCTGGCTATGATAAGGTTGCATAAATAGCAGTAAAACAGGCAGTTATTTTATCAGGGAAGTTGGGGGATAAATGTGAGAAGAGTAATTGCGAATTGCAATTTGCAATATACTAATACGTAAGTGTCAACCCGTGATCTTCAAACTAAAGGGTAATCAACGTGACTTTATAAACCAGGCTATTCTATTATTTCATAAGAATCCGTTTTTGACAGACTTTCTCCTTCACCTGTTGAAATAGTTAGATTATAAATGTAAACACCCTTTCTTAGTATTACAGAGTCAGGCGAAATTGTCATAAATCTGGATCCTTCAAATGTAGTTCCAGTTTTCGATAAGATATTCTCCCCGGTAGGTGCTTCATATACATTGAAGCTCCATGTGCTTGCTTCAGCAATATTGTAGTCAGCAGCAAACAATATTTTATCCCCAACACCAAAAGTTCTTTTTATACCTTGAAAATCTTCAAAATCAAGACCGTCATTCTCAAAATCTACTACCCAATTACATGTAAAGACAGGGCCTAGTTTGTTAATCATTCTTTTTCCTAGAATATAGATCCCATCAGCTCTAAACCATTGACTTGTATTTTTCCCTCTTATGTGATATCTCCGGAGTTTTCCTCTCTTATTTTTAGAAAAGAAACTATATTGACTTTTTGATTTAGGAGTAATTAGACCATCAAGAGCCTTTTGTTGTTTTCTTGCAAAGGGAAATGGAGGACCCACATGATGATTTTGACTAACATTATTGATCTTTATAATTTGAACAAGTTCGCCTCCATTTTGGTATTCCACATGTATCGGTATCCCCCACATATTTGTTGTAATAATGTAATGATAAGTAAATATATTTTCAATAGGAACATTATTCATTAATGCAATATCTGACAATGATATTGTATTATCCTCAGGAATGAACTCGTACAAATACTCTTCTTCCTCATTGTTTGATTCAGATTTAAGGTTTAATAGATTAAATGGTTGAAGTGTTGCATTTGCTATTACAGGTTGATTTATGTTTTTTGCTTGGTTAACTAAGCCTTCTGAAACAGGGTGTATCTTGTTATTATGTAAGAGATACAGATTACCTTGTCCGTCTTTATAAAGCTTTGCCTCAGCCCCATTATTTGCATAAATTATTACCTCTGTTCTCCCTGCATTAGCAGCGTTTAACTCGTGTTTCCTTTGTGCTGTTGTGCCCAATAGTTTTTGTATTGTAAGCAAAGCTGCTGCCTCAGTTGGATCTGTTTGTTTAGCTGTCTTAGGATTTGTCAAAAGGAATTCAATAACACCTGCTCCAAAAGTTTCAAGCTCTTGGGTGAATGCGTTAGAGACAAGAATAACAAATAGCAAAGAAGTTAATAATAATCTTTTCATATCAACATAAATATTATTGGCTTGTTGAAACTTGTTCAGAGTAAAAAACTAAGGTATCAAATTAATTTATATTTACGAATACATTAACCCCTCTTGATTATAGGTGTTCTGATTGCTCTCTTTAAGCTGCATATCCGGATTAATGCTACTAAGGTATGCAGCCTAAATCGCAACCCTCACTTGAGGATTATTGCTCGCCTGCTGAAGCCAATTTTATTGCCAATCGTGAGTTTGCCTGGTGCAATATTTCATTACACATCAAGGCCAAGCCCTGCGGGTTCTCCTGGAAGTCTTGCTTTTGTCATTCAATACCCTCACTGTCCTTGACGAAAATTGTCTGCTACTCGCAGTCGGCTCACGCTAGACTATGAGGTTGAATAATAAGCTGTGAAACAGTTGCTTAATTTGAGACAATTTTATGAATACAAAAAACTACCACAACCCCCCAAAGACAAACCATAAGATATATGAGTCAATAATAAATCAAAGAGTTTCTTTCAGGTTGGGAGCAGACATGGAAGATATTGAAGGGAATAAAAGTCTTTCTAAACTGGAAATAGACAATACAGGTAAACCAAAAATCCCGAAAAGGGCTGTTTTTGATGAAAGATTATTTAATTACCTGGTAAGAGAATTTATTGATTTTATGGAACAATTCAAGATCAATAAAAAGGAAAAGTTTAATGATTACCAGAATAAAATACTGGATTACAATTCAAATATTGAGCAATGGAATTATTTTAATCCAGATAAAAAGAAACAAAGGATAAGTGGTAAAAGAATAAATAAAATATTATTACTCCTTCAGCAACATACAATTGATGAGCTTGTTGATTTAAATGTTATATCAAGAAGAACAAAATACAATTTTATCAAAGACTTGGAGAAGCTTGAGATAAATAATAATGGGTTTGGGTATAAGTTTGTGGAAAACGTATCAAATAATTTTGAAGATTATATTAAAGAAATCAGACATTTAATAAAATGTTAAAATAGAGAATCTATCCTAATATTTATCTTTTTTTTAATACCTTTAATTCATTACATTTGTTGATGAAAATATATGGAACTACCTGTTAGAATAGTGCCTTGTCCTATAATAGATTCAGTAATTGAGATACGTTTTGAGACGAAAATACATCCAAGTGCAGTATTTGGAGTTATTTACAATGAGTTAAATCAAAAATATCCGAAAGTTGATAATTTACCATTATCACAGATGCCAGAATCTTTAAGGGAAAAAGATCCAAATCTTATGTATAAACCTGTTTATAAAATTACAGATGGTAAGTACATAATACAAATTGGACCTAAAGTAATAACAATAAGTTCACCACAAGAATATATCGGATGGAAAGAGTTTTCTCAAAGGATTCAACATTGCATTGAAGTTATATATAGACTCAAAATTGTTGAAAAAATTACTAGAATTGGATTAAGATATGTAAACTTCTTTGAGTATAATATATTTGATGAAATAAATCTTGGGGTAATAAGAAATGGGCAGCCACTAAAGTCAGATAACATTAATGTAAGAACTGAATTAAAGGAAAGTTCATTCACTCATATGCTTCAAGTAGCAAATAAGGTAAACTTAAATAAAGACAAGTTTGTTAAAAATGGCTCAATTATTGATATAGATACTTTCAGAACTGATAAGCTATCACGGTTTTTTACTAGGTCTACAGAAATTATTGAAGCAGCTCATATTGCAGAAAAGAAATTATTCTTTGGTCTACTAACAAGTGAATGGATAAAAAAGCATAATCCAGAATACAAAAATGGGAACTAATAATACACATTCATCAATTATACAAGGTTTAGTCTTTTTAACAATAGCAGGAACAGCTACTGGATATCCAAGTTTAGATACTATTACTTCAATTGAACCAACAAAGAATATTGAATTTAGTCTAATGTACGAAAGCGATAACATAAATAATGAGGAATCTGTCGAATCAATAATAGATAAGAAACTAAATGAAAAGGAACAGCTTGAGGTACTAATAGAGTTCTCTCAAAAAATAATTACAGAATCTGAAAATATTGATAAGGATATTGTAAAGATTGTTGATGATCATTTCTGGGAACTTTTCTAACAATGAATAGTGAAGACTTTAAAAAATATTTACCCTCGTATTTAACTCCTGAGTCAAAAGAAGAATTGATAAATGATATCAAGGGATTCCCAGGAACTGTTGACGCAAGGATTTATAGTTCAAAGTTTAAAGAAGATGAAATAGTATATCAAGGAGATGGTATACAGAATATGTTATTTATTAATTTACCAGATACAAAGACTCATAAAAGAAATGCCATAATTATATCTAATTCATGTGATATTAATAAAGAGAATGTTAGGTTTTTTGAATCTAGAGTTCTTTATGCCCCGATATTTAAGTTGGAAAAATATGAAATGATCTTGCGAAACTCAAAGAAAAAATCTGATTCAGCAATTAGGAATCATATTATTAATATTAGAAAACAATTAAATACTCAAATATTTTATTTACCACAACTAAATAATGAGTTTGCAGAATCAATTGTGTTTTTGGATAGAATTCTTAATGTTAATGTTGATGAAATAGAAACGAGAAATTTAAAGAAAATAAGACTTTTTTCATTAAGTCAATTTGGTCATTATTTACTTGTGTTTAAACTTTCTCTTCATTTGTCTCGCATTATGGAAAATATTGATAGAAACAATTAACACCAGTATTAACACCATAAACAACAAAACCCCCTGACAAACAGAGGGTTTTTGCTTTTAAAGTAGCCCCAACTGGAATCGAACCAGTATCTACGGTTTAGGAAACCGCTATTCTATCCGTTGAACTATGGGGCCAAATTTTTTAAGAACTCTTTGCCGCAACCATTTTGGCTGTGACTTTGCTTTATACCTTCCCGGTATACAAGCGCCGCAAAAATAAGGTAAATTTAATTCACTGTCAAATTTTAAGCTCTTATCTAAACTACTGTTTATTATTTCACAAAAGTGATAATTAGCATATCACATCTTATTGCAGAGAATTATTTCCGTATTATGTTTGTGCTCCTAATCCTATAGGAAAGATAGGATAAATTTATTCACAAGTGGTATACACGATTAATTGTATGTAAAATAGAAGATATGAAAAGACTATTCTTTATAACGCTGCTCTTGACCGTATTAACATTTACGGCTAGTGCACAGGCAAATTACAGCCTGTCAAATGATGACCTGCAATTTGCCGTTACAGGCACATCGTCTCTGCACGAGTGGGAAATGAAGGTTACTGGCGTCAGTGGCCAGATGAACCTTACAATAACAGGCGAGAAGCCAAACGGTATAAATAACCTTAAGGTTAAGGTCAAGACAAATACCATAAAGAGCGGTAACGGTATAATGGACAGAAAAACTGCCCGTGCACTTAAAGCAGATCAGTATCCCGAGATAGCATTTAAGCTGGATACTGTATTGTCATTCTCGAGCACAAAAAGCTCAATTAAAGGTGAGGTAAAAGGCATTCTCACAATTGCAGGTGTCAATAAGCCGGTTACCATCCCATTTGAGACTGAGAGCACTGATAATAGCCAATTGGTAATAAAAGGACACACTTCGGTGCTGATGACAGATTTCGATATCGATCCGCCTTCTGCACTCGCCGGCACGTTAAAAACGGGAGACCGGGTACAGTTGATCTTTAATACCAAATGGGTGCCGGAGGAAATAACACTGAATAATCTCTCAAATAATTAAATATCAATTATCAAATGAAAAAATCATTAGTATTTATCACCTTCCTGGCCTTTTTAACAACCACTATGTCCGGCCAGGGTTTTGAACAAAAAAAAATTGACGGAACATCCTTTGACGGATTGAAAGTTAAGCTTGGCGCTGATTTTGCTATCCAGTTACAGGGCCTTAGCCACTATGCAGACAGTGCCCTTATCCCACTGGGTAAAAACTTTACCCTGCCAACGGCCAATATGAATATTACTGCAGACCTGGCTCCCGGTGTGCGGGTTAGTCTGACAACTTACCTGTCGTCACGCCATCACCCCGAGACCTGGGTAAAAGGTGGCTACCTGATCTTTGACAGGCTCCCATTTATCAAATCAGAGGTAGTTGACAGGATAATGGACGTGTCAACCATCAGGGCCGGTGTAATGGAGCTTAACTATGGTGATGCGCACTTCAGAAGATCTGATAACGGCAATATCATTAACAATCCGTTCACAGGTAATTACATCATGGATGCATTCACAACGGCTCCTGCCCTCGAATACCTGTATCGTAACAATGGCATACTGGCCATGGCTGCAGTCACCACAGCCAGCCTCAGGCCTGACCTTGCAGGTTACAGCGGCTATACCGGGCAGTACACTGCCTATAATGTTGGGAAAGAGCTGGGATTCTATGGCAAAGTGGGTTATGACAAACAATTAAGTGAGGATTTCAGGATAAGAGCTACTGCAAGTGGATACCATACAGGAAACCATCACTTCGGTTCACTATATTACGGTGACCGGGCAGGGTCAAGGTATTACCTTGTTATGAATCGTACTACCGGAAGCTCCGCAGATGTAGATATCAGCTCAGGCCATAACTCAGGCAGATGGACACCGGGCTTCACAGACAAAGTCAGCTCTGTAATGCTCAACTTGTTTGTCAGGTATAGTGGTCTTGAGTTCTTTGGAACATATGAAAATGCCAGCGGCACATCAGCCTTCGGACCACAGGAATTTAACTTCAGCCAGTACGCTGCTGAGGCCCTGTACCACTTCGGTAATAAGGATCAGTTTTATGCCGGAGCAAGATATAATATGGTTAAAAATGACCAGGATATGTCTGTCAGCAGAATACAGGCCGGCGCTGGATGGCATTTGACCGATAATATACTCGTAAAAGGCGAATATGTGAACCAGGAATATACCGGTTTTACAGATTACGGTACAAGCGCAGGATTTAAAGGGGTGATGATAGAAGCAGCCGTTTCTTTCTGATGCTTTAACAGGGGCCGGTCGTCAGGCCTGCCCCTATTATTATATTTATATTAAAATGTTCATGATCCGCTTAGCTATATTATTACTTATTATATTGCCGGTATCTGCCGTCAGGGCAGAAAATCCCGGTGATAATTGCAGTAATGCATATGTAAGGATTACCGGCCACTCCCTTCTGAGCGATTTTGAACTTGACTACAGTCTTGATAAGAGTACACCGGGCATCAACAGCCTCGAGTCTTTGCTTTCGGGTAACACTTCAAAAGAAATATCCTTGCCAATAGACGGGTTCTCCGCCCCTTCAAAACGATTTAAAAAAGACTTTCGGAACCTGGTAAAAGCCGACAGTTTCCCGGTAATCAACATATCTTTCAGGGCAAAGGAAATACAGGCAGGCAATACTGCCGTTTTCCGGCTCGGTATAACTATTGCCGGTAAAACAAAATATTATAATGTGAAATGTAACATACAACCACTGGAAAGCAACAGCTACTGCATACAGGGAAGCCGGAAAATGTCAATTTATGATTTCGGACTGAAACCACCTGTCTTAATCCCGGGATTGCTAAAAGTGAATGATATAATAGATATAAATTTTTCAATTACCTTTGAGACACTAACCTGAAAAATTATTACCAGACAGTGAAATTCAATACAAGGATCAGATATGGCATACGAACAATGATTGAGATAGCCATGGTTGACCAGCAGACGGGTATCTACCAGAAAGATATCTCAAAAAACCAGGACATCTCAAACAAATATCTTGACCATATCATCATGGCATTGAGAACAGCCGGTCTGATAAGCAAGAGAGCGGGCAAAAGAAGCGGTTACAGGCTCAGTCGTGATGCTGAAGATATCACTATGCTCGACATTTACCTGGCCTTCGAACATGAATTTTCAGTAACCGACTGCCTTGCAGGTAACTTTGATTGTGAGCGCTCTAACTCATGTGCCGCCCGTATATTCTGGGATGACCTGAACAGGGTAATGAAAGACTATTTCAGTTCAGTCACGCTCGCCTCAATGAGAGACAAAAGTATGAATGGTCAGCATGGTAACAGTACCGCCACACCTCCTTCGCCCGGATAAGGCATACCAATCGTTTACTGACACAGAAGTAGGATGAAATAAGCAATCAGCCCTGCTGCTGTTAATGCAGTACGTCCTTTAATAATCCGGCCGCTTCAACATCTAAGAGCCAGATCAAATCCCCTTTTACCGGCTTAACTAATGAGGCAGGGGACTCTGTCGTATTACTCACATCCAGTATTTGTGATACGATTGCGGCTTTACTTCTTCCTGTGACAATAAAAATTACCACTTCAGCATTGTTTATTAGCGGTCCGGTCATAGTTATACGATGTTGACCGGTTTGTGGGTGCGTAACCGCTTCATAGTATTTTACTGAATAGAACAGCGACTCGTTACCAGGGAAAATAGATGCTGTATGCCCGTCTTCACCAAGCCCGAGAACGACAATGTCAAATCCCGGCAAACCATTGACCGGTTCAACATTTTCTTTTAGTATCTTGCTGTATCTTCCTGCTTCGCCTTCCGGATCATTTTCACCATGTATCCTGTGTACATTTTCAGCCGGTATATTAACATTTACCAGCAAATTATTCCGTGTCATCTTGAAATTACTATCGTCATCATCGGGCGGAACACATCTTTCGTCGACCCAGAATAATCTGATTTTTTCCCAGTTGAGATCTTCATTTTCACCAATTGAGATATGATTAAAGACCTTTTTTGGAGTTGAGCCTCCCGAAAGTGCAACTGATAAATGTTTATCGTCGGGCACATTATCTGTTTTTGACTTTATAAGTTCTTTCAGGTACACTGAGAGTTGTTTTACTTCAGGGAAAACATGGATTTTTCTCATAACTCACAATATTTCCCATTATCGGCAAGGTTTTCACAGGGATACCGCCATCCGGTACCATCCTTTACTATAAAATCGTCTGCATTCTCCGGGCCCCATGTGCCCGAGGGATAACCATGCAAAGGTATCTCCTCGTTATCTCTCCACACCTCCAGTACGGGCATAAGAAATTTCCATGCTTCAATCAGCTCTTCAGAACGTGCAAAAAGTGTCGGGTCTCCCTTTATCGAATCGAAAATGAGTCTTTCATAAGCTGAGGGGATACGCTGTTCTGAAAGGCCTGAATAATGAAATTCCATATTCACATTCTGCACTTCAAATCCTGCTCCGGGTATTTTCATACCGAATTTCAGCAGAATACCCTCGTCAGGTTGAATTCGCATTACCAGTTGGTTACATGAACTGCAATTGGTCTGTCCGGAAAATAGTGAATGGGGGGTTGGTTTAAAATGAATAATTACCTCAGTAACCCGGGTAGGCAGTCGTTTACCTGTCCTTATATAGAATGGCACACCGCCCCACCTCCAGTTATCGATATAGAATTTGAGCGCCACGTAGGTTTCTGTTTTGGAATCCTGCCTTACACCTTCTTCATTCCTGTATCCTTTTACGTCTGTACCACCAATGGTGGATGACAGGTACTGGCCACGCAATGCCACATCCCTGACCATATCTTTATCTATGGGCCGTAATGATTGAAAAACCTTTAATATTTCATTTCGTATTGCAGCGGGCTGTGCAGTGGCCGGGGGTTCCATGGCTGTCAGGGCAACCAACTGGAGCAAATGATTCTGCACCATATCGCGTAAGGCTCCTGATTTATCGTAATAACCTCCCCTTTGTTCAACTCCAAGGCTTTCCGAGGACGTTATCTCTACATGATCAATATACTTGCTGTTCCATAGCGGTTCGAAGATTCCATTAGAAAACCTTGTCACCATTAGATTCTGTACTGTTTCCTTGCCAAGATAATGATCTATACGGTATAACTGATCTTCTTTCCAGTCTTTAAGCAACATATCTTTAAGCAGCAAAGCTGAAGTAAGGTCATATCCAAAAGGTTTTTCAATAATCAATCTTTTCCAGCCTTCTGCCTGATTGTTTAGTTTTGCCTCTGCAAGTCTTTGAGGAATAACCCCGTACAGTTCCGGGGGTGTTGACAGATAATAGATGATATTTTCAGAGACATCATTTATGTTTTTTAGTGATATCAGCCTGTCCCATAGTTTTTCATAAGATTGTGAGTCATCATACTGCAGGGTCGAATAAAACAATTTCCCGGCAAACTCCTGAATCTTATCGGTATTATCTGTCTCATTGAACTGTTCAAGAGCAGTGGTCATCCTCATCCTGAACTGCTCGTCAGTAAGACCGGTGCGGGAGACGCCCAGAAGGGTAAAGTTTTCTGGCAGCAGGTTCTGCACATACAATGAGTAAATTGCAGGGACCAGCTTTCTTTTAGTGAGATCTCCCGAGGCCCCGAATATGACGTATATAAAACTATCCATAGCCATTAACACTAATTTTTTGATTTTACTGCATGGCCGCCAAATTGTTGCCTCAGGGCTGCCAGCATTTTCATGGCAAACGATTCTTTCTGGCGCGACTGAAATCGAGCAAACAGTGAATTTGTGATAACAGGGGCAGGCACATCAAGGTCAATAGCCGCCTGTATGGTCCATCGTCCTTCACCGCTGTCAGGAACATAAGCCTCCAGCTTTTCCAGCTTCGGATCTTCTTTTAATGCATTCACAGCCAGCTCCAGGAGCCATGAACGTATGACACTGCCGTACTGCCAGGCATCAGCTACTGCCGGCAGGTCAATCCCAAAAGGTGATTTTTCAAGTATCTCAAATCCTTCTGCATATGATTGCATCATACCATACTCAATACCGTTATGTATCATTTTTACGAAATGGCCGGAACCGGAATCGCCGCAATAGACATATCCGTCAGCCGGGGCCAGAGTTTTAAATATGGGCTCCGAGTATTCTGCTGCCTCCCTGTTACCTCCATACATCAGGCAATACCCGTTTTGAAGGCCCCAGACACCACCGCTTGTTCCACAATCCAGAAAAGATATCTCTTTTGCCGCAGCCCTTGCAGAACGCTCCTGCGTTTCTTTCCAGTTGGAATTACCCCCGTCAATAATAATATCACCGGGATTCAATAATTCAATTA
The DNA here is from genome assembly GCA_021738535.1 of Bacteroidales bacterium. GTDB lineage: Bacteria > Bacteroidota > Bacteroidia > Bacteroidales > VadinHA17 > UBA9300. The sequence goes on from JAIPBU010000049.1 coordinate 12,506, forward strand.
GCCTGTTAAGATTATCATCCACAGGCTTGCCGGCCGGAACCATTAACCAGACTATTTTTTTGTCGGGTAGCTTATCAACAAGGTCTTCGACAGTCGCAGATCCCGTGGCTCCAAGTTTTTCCAGGCTTTTTACCGGAGCTGGGTCAATATTCCAGACAACAACCTGGTGATTATCATTTAAAAGACGCTGCACCATGTTATGGCCCATCTTTCCAAGGCCGATAAAACCGATTTTCATAATTGTTTAATTTTTATTTGTTCACCGTTCATGATATATTTTCTTATGAAAAGATAGTCGAAAAAAAAGTGATACCTTACATATCTCCTCAACTTTTTTTAATAATCAGGTACTTCAATTTTATCACGGACTACTGTTCAGGCAGTTCATATATGCCAGTATTGATATAAAAGAGTACTTTGTAGCAGACCGGTAAATTGGCTCACTTCGCACACCCTTATCATCCCGAAACCTTCCAGAACCGGGTCAACCGGGTAGCCTTTGGAAAGAATCACTATATTAGTACTCCCAAAATTCAAAATCAAACCTTATGAAAAAAATTATTAATAACCTCATCATCGGCCTCATGGTCATCGTGCTTATTGCACCAAATGCTCAGGCACAGAGAAGAAAGAAAAACGAGGATACATCAAATGATCCCATTGCCAATCTATCACTTAAGGTATTTAAACTGCGGGGTATAGGTCCGGCACTCACTTCCGGAAGACTGTCTGACCTGGCAGTAAACCCCGATAACCATTCTGAATTCTATGTTGCTGCCTCTGCCGGCGGTGTGTGGAAAACTACTAACGGAGGAGTTACCTTTGACCCAATATTCGATGACCAGGGCTCCTTCTCAATAGGATGCCTGGCTATGGACCCTACCAATCATAACGTGATATGGGTTGGAACAGGTGAGAATAACAACCAGCGCTCAGTATCTTATGGTGACGGACTCTACAAATCCATAGATGGAGGAAAATCCTGGAAAAATGTGGGACTGGAAGAATCTGAACATATAGGTATGATAACCATTGACCCGCGAAATACGGATGTTGTGTATGTTGCAGCCTACGGACCGGTATGGAGTGCCGGCGGCGACCGTGGTATTTATAAATCTACCGACGGTGGCGAAAACTGGGAACGCATACTTCATGTCAGTGAGCATACCGGTTTTAACGAGGTCCATATGGATCCGCGTAACCCTGATGTATTATATGCCGCTGCCCACCAGAGAAGAAGGAGGCAGTGGACGTACCTGGGAGGCGGACCGGAATCAGGTATCTATCAATCCACCGATGCAGGTGCCAGCTGGAAAAAGATAAATAAGGGACTGCCATCAGGTCATAAGGGACGCATAGGAATGGCTATATCTCCTGCAAACCCCGAAATAATATATGCTGTCGTCGAAGCACAATCAGGCAAAGGAGGCTTTTACCGCTCCACAAACAGGGGTGCATCATGGGAAAGGATGAGTGGTACATCAACCAGTGGTAATTATTACCAGGAACTGGTAGCCGACCCGGCAGACGAAAACAGGGTGTATATAATGAATACTTTCACCCTGGTAACAAAAGACGGGGGCAGGAATTTCTCTAATCTTGGAGAAAGAAGCAAGCACTGGGATAATCACTGTATGTGGATTGATCCGGATGATCCAACACACCTGCTTGAAGGCAGCGATGGTGGATTGTATGAATCATATGACCGTGGTGAAACATGGAGGTTCTTTACTAATCTGCCCGTTACACAGTTCTACAAAGTTAGTGTGGATAATGACTTCCCTTTCTATAATGTAATGGGAGGAACACAGGATAATTATTCAATGGTAGGACCTTCTCAAACCTTGAGTGATCATGGTATAGTTTCATCTGACTGGATAGTTACTGTTACCGGTGATGGCTTTGAATCTGTTGCTGATCCGGAAGACCCTAATATAGTATATGCACAATCTCAATACGGTAACCTGGTGCGCTTTGATAAAAAGAGCGGTGAAGGTGTCAATATAGTACCACAACCCCGTAAAGGCGAAAAGGAATATAATTTTAACTGGGATTCACCGCTTATGATAAGCCCGCATGATCACCAAACACTGTACTTTGCTTCAAATAAACTTTTCAGGAGCACTGACAGAGGTGACTCATGGGAAGTGATAAGTGAAGACCTGGATCGTAATATCGATCGTAACAAGTGGCCTGTTATGGGACGCATGTGGCCAATGGATGCAGTGGCAAAGAACGGATCAACCTCAAGATACGGCTCAGTTGTTTCTCTCGATGAATCAAGGATAAAGGAAGGCCTTATATATGCCGGTACCGATGATGGCCAGGTAAGTATAACGGAAGATGGCGGTGATAACTGGGTTGAGATAAATAACTTTCCCGGGGTTCCGGAATATACTTATGTATACGATCTTCTTGCTTCAAAGCATAATGAAAATGTTGTTTTTGCAGCATTCAATAATCACAAAAGCGGCGATTTTACTCCTTATGTATATAAAAGCACGGATAAAGGCCGTACATGGACAAATATAAGTGGCAACCTGCCGGAAGGAGCAGTATATGCGCTTGAGCAGGATCATGTAGATGAGGATATCCTTTTTGCAGGTACTGAATACGGTGTGTTTGTAAGCCTGGATGAAGGAAAGAACTGGAAGCAGCTTAAGGCAGGTATACCAACCATTAACATAAGGGATATGGCTGTCCAGGAGAGGGATAACGACCTGGTTCTTGCCAGTTTTGGCAGGGGCTTTTATGTACTTGATAATTATGCACCGCTCAGGGAGCTTAATAAAGAAACATTGGAGAAGGAGGCCCACCTTTTTAAGGTCAAGGATGCCCGCATATTTAATAAGTGGAGGCCGCTGGGAGGACTTGGAAGCAGGGAAAAAGGATTCCAGGGAGAAGATTATTACAGTGCTCCCAATCCACAAAGAGGAGCAATTATCACTTATTGGATGAAAGAAGGTGTAAGCACCCTGGAAGCAGCAAGAAAGAAAAGGGAAAGAGAAGCATTTAAAAATAAGGAAGATATTCCTTATCCCACCCTTGAAGAATATAAGGCAGAGCAGGATGAATTACCATCATTCCTTATTTTTACTATTAAGGATGAGGACGGTAATTTTGTTCGTGAGCTCAGAAAGCCGGTAAAGAAAGGTATTAACCAGATTGTATGGGATCTTAAATACCCTGCCGATCTTGCTGTTAGTGATAACCAGGTTTCAGCTGTTAAAGGTCTTCCTTCATCCAATGTATTTGTCCTGCCCGGCAGGTATACGGTAAGTCTTTCAGTAAACAGAAAAGGTGAATTGCAAGAACTCGCGGGCCCGGTCGGATTCAGCGTTCTTGAATTGGATAACCGTACAATTCCGGCAATGAACAGGATCGCAATGCGTGATTTCAAGATAAAGGGATTAAGACTTGATAATGCCCTGAGAGCTGCTTCTTCAGCACTGAATGACATGCAGGATAAGATTGAACCTTACAAGGCAGCTACCAAAGCTTTTAGTGGCAGGCAGGCTATTGACCTGATGAACGAGGTACTGTCGCTTGAGAGCAAGCTTGAAGAGCTACAGCTTGCATTGAACGGCGATCGTGATTACAACAGGCTTGACCTTGATCCAATGCCATCATTGCGTGGCAGGGTAAGGACTGCCGTCTACAGTGTTTCCGGGTCAACGTCCAACATCACCGGAACGGCAAAACAGACCTATGATTTTGCCGCTGAGGAATTTGATCCGGTTTATGAAAAGATCAAAGCACTTGTGGCAGAGTTTGAAGCCTTCGATGAAAAGCTTGATGCCCTGGGAGCACCAACAACGGAGGGAAGGTTTCCGGACTGGAAATAGCACCTGTCATTCAGGTTGATAAACGCATGTTTTCCCGCGAAAAGCGTTCACTTAGAACAGCTGTTATTTCGTTGGCTGTTGTTTCAATAGGGCGGTGGGTTATCTTTATGGTATAAAATCCGCCCTTTTCAAAAATATTTTTTGCATAGTCAAGCTCCATCCTGACTTTCCTGGGATTAACATAATCGTCATCAGCTGAAAGACCTAGCTCCCTTACCCTGTTTGTCCGTTGTGCAATCAGGTAATTAGTTGTTGTTGTTAGTCCGAATATCCTGTCGGGATCGGCACTAAAAAGTTCCTCAGGTGGCTTGTGCCCTAAAACAAGAGGAATATTCGCCACTTTCCAGCCAAACATGCCAAGGTATATGCTTAAAGGGGTTTTGCCTGTTCGTGACACACCTGTAAGTATTATATCTGCCTTACCTATACGGTGGGCATTGAGCCCGTCATCATGCTTCATTGTATATTCAATGGCTTCAACCCTCCTGAAATATTCCAGGTTACTTATGCGGTAAAGTCCTGGTTTACTAATAGGCTCTGTATCCAGGGCCTCTGACAGGTAATCGGATAGACCTCCGACAATATCGAAATTCGGTACTCCGTATTCTTCACAGGTCTGTATGAGCTGCTTCCTCATATCAGGATCAACCATGGTATGTACAATGACCCCCTTTTTTTCTTTAACCCTCTCCACATTTTCTATTATGCGTTCATTTGAATTAATATCAGGAATTACCTTCATTGGACATTTATATTCGGGGAACTGTATAAGAACCGATCTTACAACATTTGTGGCAGACAGACCTTTGCCACCTGAGAAAACGAAAATGGGAGGGCAAAAGGTTTTATTATTATTCTCCTTCATAATCCTGGATTTTAGAATTATCTGTTTTAAAAGATAGGATATTTTATTGAATTATCTTAAGCTGTGATTTGAGAGTATTCTTTGTTTTGAGCTATTGATGCTTTTTTTCCTGAAGTTTTTGTCAGCATTTCTTCTGCCCATTCCCTGTTTTCCCATAGTGTACAACCACCCTGTGATTCTTTAAGCATCGAATGTCCGGAGCGTATGTTTTCAAGAAATTCGGATTTCAATCCCTCTTCAAGGCTTATACCGGAAAGGTTGATGTCTGAATAAGGAGCAAAGGGACATGGCTCAAGGTCGCCTGTTGAACTTACATGTACAAATCCGCGTCCTGCAGCAAGGCAGCCGCCATACTGCTCTTCATCTCCCGGTAATGCAATGAATAGCGATGAAAATACCAGGCGGAGATTAGTAAGCCGTGACTTGAAGCTGTTTTTCTGATCCTCTGTAAGGCAGGTATCAATATCTTTTTTGCAGGATGGTACATATTCAACGAAGAAGAACAGTTTACACCCCTGCTCGTAATAGTCATTAATAAATTCCGGGCTCATTACTTCTTCAAAATTGTACTTATTAATGGTTACCGACATCCCGTAAAACATATTTCGATTTTTTAGTTCAGAGGCTGTTTTCATCACCTTATCATAAGTGCCCCTGCCTCTCCGGCTGTCTGTTTTCAGCATATCGCCCTCAAAACTAAGAACGGGTATAAGGTTCCTGTTCTTGCTGAATAGATCCATTTTTCCATTTTGCAGCATTGTACCGTTTGTGAATAAAGGAAACAATGTTTCTTTCTGCGCAGCGGCAGCATCAAGAACGTCATCTCTCAGAAGCGGCTCTCCGCCGGCCAGCATGATAATCCCTGTGCCCAGCCCGGAAGCCTCCCTGAAGAGACCTTTAATGCGTTCTGATGGCATCTCAGCCTTAATGTTTCTTTCCTGAGCATTTGCATAGCAACCCTTGCACTTAAGGTTGCACCGGTTGGTAATGCTGAAGATCATTACAGGTGGCACCTGTAGTCCTTTCTTATCATTTTCAAGCCTCAGCCTGCGTGCCCTGGACTGGTGGCGAAGGGCATTTATCCAGAACCTGTTGTTTCCTTTAAAAAGGTTAAACTGCAATAACCTGATTGATAATGACATTAACTGTCGTGAAAACTTCCTGCGGTATTTTATATTTTGCTTTTCCATGGTGTTGATTTTTGATACAAACATATTATCAAAACATCCACCCGTGAATAATTAATCGGTAAACGGCGGCTATGAAAAGGTTAACAGGGAAGTAAAGGGTTTAAAGAGTTAATTATTGTGTTAATAAATTAACATTGCGCTGCCTGGATTGTTTCTCCTGTTAATGATGATAAGGTAAAGAGGATGGGCCGGCATATAATAATGCTAGTAAAAATCAATTATTTGGACTAATTTTGTATTTATAATATTCACTATATGAGGGAGGTAATATGGGCAGGCATAACACAGATCAGGATTGGATTGAGGTAGTAAAAAAGTATAACACTCCGGATATTCGAAAAAGTATATGGCAGCTTATTAATTCGTTTATACCTTATGTGATAATCTGGTACCTTATGTATCTCAGCCTGGATATTTCGTACTGGCTTACACTTGGTTTATCTGTTTTTGCTGCAGCATTCCTTGTCAGGTTATTCATAATATTCCATGATTGTGGGCATGGCTCCTTTTTCAGGTCCAAAAAGTTAAACAGGGTAGTGGGAACAATAATTGGCACTCTGGTTTTCACCCCTTATGACAGGTGGCACAGCACCCACGCAGTGCATCATGCTACTGTTGGTAATCTTGATAAAAGAGGAGTAGGCGATGTTTGGACACTGACGGTTGAGGAGTATAAAAATCTCCCGAAATGGAAGAAGACAGCATACCGGGTATACAGGAATCCCGTGGTGTTGTTTCTTATTGGTCCTTTCTTCCTGTTTGTATTATCATTCAGGTTTACAAAGAAAAGTATGAACACTAAGGAAAGGCAAAGTGTGTACCTGTCAAATATCCTGATGCTTTTTTATGTTACCGGCCTTATTCTTTTAATGGGTTGGAAGTCTTTTCTTATGATCCAGCTTCCCATAACTTATATTTCAACTACAGCAGGGGTCTGGCTTTTTTATGTTCAGCATCAGTATCCTGATGTTGTCTGGTCCAGGAAAGAGGAATGGGATTATAAAAAGATGGCGCTTGAGGGCAGTTCTTATCTTAAACTACCACGTGTTTTGCAGTGGTTTTCAGGTAATATAGGTTTTCACCATATACATCATCTGAGTCCGAAGATCCCCAATTATAATTTGCAAAGATGCCATACGGAGAACGAGATGTTCAGTAATATCAAACCGGTTACGTTCGTCCCAAGCATGAGAACAATGTCACTGAAATTATGGGATGAGCAAAGAAAAAAGCTTATAAGTTTCAGGAAACTCAGAAGATCCCTTAAGCCTAACAATATTTAGACACGCTTTTTTTGCTTATACGGGTTAAGCTACCCTAAGGGATCAGATTTAATTTTAATTGATGAATTTTAAGCTTCACGCATTCTTACATACCAGATGCGAACCATGAATTTTGATTTTTGGTCAAGACCGAATCCGGTATAATGCTCAAAATGGAGAGGGAAGCATCCATCGAATGTACTCTGCTTAACATGATTAGGATCATAATAGACCCACGATGCTATTACCTGGAACTTATTGGTGTATGTTCCGTCCAGGTATGGCTTTATAAAACTCCAGAATCCATTAAACTCATTGTAATCCCAGGCAAGTGTCATTACCTGGTTGGCAGTATCCACCTCAAGTGTTGGGCAGCCGAATTTTTGGCCGTCAAAAAGTACTTCAAAATTTTCTGTTTCAGCAGTGCATTCTGTGCCAAAGGGATCAGGTAACTGGAGGTTAATATTCAAGTCGGTATCGGGGATTTGATCATGAATCAGCCTGAAACTAATCCTGTTATCAGTACCTTCAGTATAGCCATCGGGACTAAAGGAAGTACAATTCCATCTTGCCGACTCTGTCCTGTTGATGTCGGGAATAATTACAGCCAGGTCTTTTGGTGCCGGTGATGATTCATCAAACCATGAAATAAGACTCTGTAGCCATGGAAGGTCTGAACTGTCAGCTTCAAATACTATTGGATTTTCCATTGACCTGCCGGGGTAATCATCCCTTTCACCCCATTCATTATAACTCTCAATAGCCTCAACATCGTATCCCGGTCCGTTAAGGTAAACCACATCATTACTTCCGATACCGGTGATATCAATTATACCGTAATTGTCCAGGATATCCGGAAACATCATTGAGTAGCCTTCTCCCAGCAGGCCCTCGATCTGTGAGAAATGTATGGTATCAATATTTATACTGCCTTTTATTGTTCCTTCAACCTCCAGGTCACCCATTACTTTCAGGTTGCCTGCTACGGTCAAATTTCCATCTACGTAAAGATCTTCATCAAAATCTGTGTGATTATATACATCGTAAATATATTCAGGGCTGTTGCCGTTAGTCCCGTTATGGCTATTTCCTGATAAATCAGTTACAGAGTTTGAATTAATTGATGATGAGAAGTACAGACCATCCTGCGGCCTGTTCTCAGGTGAATATGTTTGTATTTCTTCAAGTGTCAATTTACGCTGAAACCAGTCCTGACAGGCTATGATAATACTTTCCTCAGAATAAAGATCACCTTCTCCTTCAGTCGCATCAACATCCTGGCCTCCCCAGAACATTTTATTTGTATTTCCTGAATCATCTTGTGGGTCAATGCTTTCCAGTTGATCAACAAGTTCACCGTCAACATAGAGGTTAAGTGTTGTTAGAGCGGCATCATACTGCAGGCAGATGGTGTACCATGTTTCTTCAAGGAATGTATTATTATAAGCAAGGCTTTTTAAGCCATTTTTAACTACCCATACATTCACTGAGCCGGTGGTTATCTGCAGTGAGATATCTCCTTCTTTGTCCTGCCAGGCTTCTCCTCTGAAAATGTGCCATCCTCCTTCAATACCTGTACCGGTGGGCATCATTACTTTCTCAATAACAGCCCAGTCTGAGCTGTTTGTAAAACCTTCAAATGTCCCGAAATCAATATAGTCCTCTTCAGTATGATCCAGCTGAACATAGAAAGTAGTGTCGGAGATATTTGTTGCCGGCATATTGGCCAGTTCATCATAATCGCCGCTGAATGCATCCTCCGATGTTTTTGCATGCAGGGCATAAGGAACACTCAATAACTGGCTTGTCCCCATATCTGTATATGTCGTTCCCCCGTTTTCATCCACCTCCACTTTTAAAGAATACGGTCCGTTGCTCCAGTCTATAGTACTGAAATCCCCGCTCTGGGGAGTACCTCCGCCAATATTGATATTTATAAGTCCGAATTCATTGGTTGTAGGTGTGAATTGTTCAACGTAAACAGGTGTTCCG
>JAIPBU010000018.1 GCA_021738535.1 Bacteroidales bacterium
TACCGCAGTCATCAGTTACTGAATAAGTCCTGGTTATTGTCTCGGGGCAGGTATTGCCGTCTGATACATCACCTACAAATGCAACAACAGGTGCTGCCGTGCAGTTATCTGCCTCATCATCAACAACCGTTACATCCGGGGCAGGAACATCACCTGAACACTCTACCGTGACAGGTGAAGGATCGCTTGCCGTTGGGGCTGTAATATCATTAACAGTTATCGTCTGAGTGATCTGGCTGGCATTGCCACAATTATCAGCAACTTCGTATGTTCTTGTTATTGTTTCCGGGCAGGTATTATTATCTGACACATCACTTATCCATGTAAAGCTTGAGGCATCAATACCACAATTATCAACTGCTGTTCCCCCTGCCAGTTCAAATGCAGGCAGGCTGACATAGGGAGCATCTACATCGGAGCCACATTCGAAACTCAGTGGTGCCGGTGAAGTCAGTGTTGGGGGCGTTATATCATCCACTGTTATTGATTGTGCAACAGTTCCGATATTACCGCAATTATCTTCTATCTGGTAGATACGTGTAATAAGCTCCGGACATGTATTACCATCACTTGACTCATTCACCATCGTAAAGCTTGCAGTGTTTATGCCACAATTATCACTGGCTGTACCTCCTGCTGCAGTCCACTGCACATAATTAGCATAGGCTGCAGGAACATCTGACAGACATTCAACTGTAATATCCGGAGGAGCCGTCATGGTAGGAGTGGTAATATCATTAACTGTAATAGTCTGATCCACAGTTATGGAGTTACCACAATCATCAGTTACTGAATATGTACGTGTTATTACTTCGGGGCAGGTATTACCGTCTGATACATCGCCCACGAAAGCAACGACAGGTGAGGCGGTGCAGTTGTCTGCCTCATCAGTTACCACACTTATGTCAGGAGCAGGCACACCAGAGAGGCATTCTACAGAAATAGGTGCAGGATCACTTGCTGTTGGAGCAGTAACATCATTTACTGTGATAGTCTGATCACATGTAGCTGTATTTCCGTTTGCATCAGATATCTGGTAAGTACGTGTTATTATCTCAGGGCAGGTATTGCCATCTGTAACATCTCCTGTATGAACAAGGGATGCTGCATCAATACCGCAGTTATCAAATGCGGATCCTCCTGCTGCTGTGAAAGCTGCATAATCTGCATATACTGCAGGGACATCAGACGTACACTCTACTGTGATACCGGGTGGGCATGTAATTGAAGGATCTATATCATCAATAATTGTAACCACTGCGGTACAATTATCTGAATTACCACTATTATCCGTTACAGTAAGAATAACATTATTGGGGCCAACATCACTGCAATCAAAGGTACTAACGTCAATGGTCATACTCTGAATACCACAGGCATCAAATGAACCATTATCCACATCTGCTGCTACTATTGAGGCATTACCGGTTACATCGAGTGATACAGTTATATCCTGGCAAATAACAGTTGGTGGCGTAAGGTCAGCTACTGTAATATTCACAGGCACATTATCGGTACAAGCAATTGCATCGCGGGCCTGAACAGTATAAGACCCTGAAGTAAGACCTGAGAAAGTATGGGGTGAAGTAAACCAGTTTGTTCCCCCGTCAATACTCAGTTCATGAATACCCAGTCCACCGGATGCACTTACAGTAACTTCTCCGTCGGATGCGCCCGGACAACTTTCATCTGTTTGGGCATCTATAGTTGCTGTGACTTCGTATACTGCAACATCGGCATCTACTGTATTAGAGCAACCTGCAGCGGTAGTAACTGCCACTTCAACATTACCGGTTCCTGTGCTGGTCCATTGCACAGTTGCATAGTCATCAGAAGAACTACCTCCGGCAAGGATGCTACCACCGGTTACAGTCCATGCATAATTATTATATGTTGTTGAAAGTGTATATGTCTCTGTTGAATTCAGGCAAGTTGTTACAGCAACAGGAGCTATAAACGATGGAGCAGGTACGGGATTAATTGACACACTGTCAATAACAGATGATTCACAGTCGCCAAATACGGAAGGTTCAGTAATATTTGTTTTTACCACTCCATCCGTAACAGCCAGATCCCATGTAACATCAATTTCATTTGTGTCGGTAATTGCCGAAATTATGGTACCGTTTTCCACTTCCCATGCATATGTTGCATCTGCATCATATCCCACAGTATAAGTAACAGTTGAGCCCTCACAGGCACCTGTATAAAGAACAGATATGTTATCTGTTGTAAGACCATCCTTAGTAAATATAAGTGTATCTGTATCAGTACAGCCGTTGCCATCGGTCACAGTAAGAGCTACTTCATAAGTGCCGTCAGCGAGGAACCAGCTTAATAGCGGTGTTTCGTCTGTTGAAGTATTTGAGGTACTTACTGAGAAGGGGATCAGGGTAATAGTCATAAAAGGATCAACCGAATCATCAAGACCATCCCAGAAATAAGTATAATTACCATCACCGCCTACCACATCAGAATCATATAAAGCAGCTATACCGGGTACAGCATTACAGCTTTGAACCGACAAGGATGTTATATCAAGAGAACTTTCCACTGTAACATTTGAAACACATGTAGAAGTATTCCCGGAATTATCAATTACTGTAAGAGTAACTGGCACCTCACCCTGGTCAGCACATGTAAAACTGGAAACATCAATTGACAGCGAAGCAATTCCACAATTATCGGTGCTTCCATTATCCACATCTGCTGCAACGATTGAAGCATTTCCTGTAGCATCAAGGGTTACTGTTATATCTTTACAATTGGCAACAGGGTCTTCATTGTCAATAATTTCAACATTAAATTTACATGAATCAACTTTTGCAGGTCCGTCCCACAGGTAGTAGACAACTTCAGTGATGCCTACCGGGAAGAAGTCACCCGGATCAAAATTGTTGGTCACTGTAAGTGCTGTACAGATAGCTTCCGGGGCGGGGGCAGTCCAGGATACTATAGCACCACAGTCTCCCGGGTCATTATTTTGTGTAATATCTGTCGGGCAGCTGGTAAATACAGGGGTACATTCTATTACATGTCCTACTGCATATTCGTAAGTCATGGTTGTAATACCATTGCGCCTGACAGTGTCAGTTAATACACTGGCATGCGTTCCGTTAAGCAACCAGTCTGATCCGGAAGAATAACGGCTAAGCAGCCTGCTGTTTTCAGTGAGCGGATAGCTGCCAAATCCATCAGCTACAGCATCAATATCGAAACCCACGGCTGCATCAATAGAGAATCCTCCTGCAAAGGTCATCTTCCAGTATCCCTCATTAAATGTTCCGTCCACTACGAAAAGCCCGTCATTCAACGGTAATCCCTGGTCCAGTGGATCACTCTCAACAAATTCAAGTTGTAATCGCCCTGAATTGGAAATATTAGTTGCATTAAGGACGAATGACCTGTTGTTGGATGATGTTCCCAGGGGATATAGAATATCCCTGTTATCATCAGCCGTTGAGGAAAGCCAGTATACAAGTTTACCGACAACATAACCGCTGTTGTTTACAAGAGCTCCTCTGTCTGTTGCATCAACACCAATGGTAAGTACTTTTCCTGAAGCAAGAATAAAATTACCTCCGTTCATCAACAGGGTATCCTCAACCTGTACATTATGGTCAGAGAGAACAGAGCTGGCAGCTCCTATTTCAAAATCATAGAATATTTCATTATCACCTGTGTTACGGTTGATATTCTGGGAAGAAGTGCCGTCAAAAAGAACTTTACCATTCTGTGCATTGAAGGTACCGTTACTCTGCCAGTCGCCGTTAAGGGTAATACTGTAATTATTGGCAGCATCTGCATCAAGTGTTGTTCCTGTATTCAGGATAGTAAGATCATTAGTTACTACAATATCTCCACAAAGAGTTTTTGTAGCATTTCCGCTTACAGTAAGATCATAGTAGATAAGAGGCTCTATACATTGAGCTGCATCAGCTGAATATATAATTTCACCTGTGCCACTGTTAATATTACCACCGGCAACAGTATCAATAACTGCTTCAGTAATATCCAGGCTGTATGATCCCAGGTCAATAAGACCTGAAGCAGAACTAACAACAACACCACCTACCTGCGTATTAGCTGTAAGAGTAACATTATGTGATACCGTTACTTCCTCATCGCCGGCAGGAACATTAAGCAGCCAGGTATTGGGATCGTTCCAGTTACCATCCTGGACTGTAATATTACGTCCAACTCCGATAAAGAACACATTACCATCATCCAGACTTATATTTCCTTTTCGTACGTACTTGCCGTACCTGTTGCTCAGTATCTCTGCTCTTGTTCCGCCATTACCAAGGTCACCATCATCATCAATAAACAGGATATAATTATCGTATCCTGCAGGGCGGGCAGGTATTGCGGATGTATCTATTGCAATTCTTATTGCTCCTATATCATTGGTTTTATCAACGATCCATTCCCTTTCAAGTCGTTCAACACCTGTATATCCAGCAGGAAGACCGGATGTTGTCCATGTATCCTTGTTTGCATTATCATGCCCTATCATCAGGTAATCGCCTTCATCCAGAGATTGAGGCTCATCTATTAATACAAGACCTGTTCCTTTTGATATAATATGAGATGTTGAATTAAACCGTCCCATTCCAAATACTTCATAGCTATTCGTGGCATCATAGGTAAACAGCTCTGTTCCAGGGGCATGTCCATACTTGGAAGCAAAGTAATTATTCATCAGGTTGTTCTGGACCTCTGTCAGTAAAGTATTGTAACTAAGGAATTCCAGGATTTTTCCTGTAAAGTAGTAGCCTTCGCCATTTTCACCGCTATTAATATCTGTATGAAATCTTGATCCATTATTCATAAACCCGAGCCCAATATCTCCACCGTGAGCAAAGAGGTTTCCGGCACCGCTTGCCGTTCCAAACAGGCTGCCATTGAGGTATGCTCTTATCTCACCTGCTGACGCTTCGTATTCCAGCATAGCTGTATATGTATTACCGGCGGCTACAGGAGTATTTGAATAAATATATAACCATGGTGTGGTTGCATCATCATTAGCATCATTATATCCACCAATATATAACTGGCCTCCTTCAATATAAATATTAAGACCACGGCCTGAGCCTCCCTGCTCATATATAACCTGCCGTGAAGTGATATCTGAACCTGTCTCAAATGATGCTATAAGAGTTTTTGTGGTATAAGGTCCTCCTGTATTGAAATCCGGATCATCAGCAATTCCCAGTCCGTCGTTACTTCCGTCAAATAATACCACAGGCCTTTCATTAACATTATCTGTTAAATTATCCCTGTAATCAGGTTTACGTGATCCGTTACCCTGAGATGCATCATGAGAATTTCCTGATACATCAGGCCAGGTAGTCACAGCATCACCATCTGTGAAACCCGGCATAGAATCAGACTTCAGCCAGACCTGGTAATTACCACCGTCTCCAACACCACCGGGACCTATAAATCCCTTGCCGTCATCATCATATATTGTATATGTAAATGTTGAACTTCCTGGTACAAGGCTTGCATTTCTAACGCTGTCAATGGTAATAACAATAGTCTCATCCGGTTCTTCTATAATATCATTGAAAACAGAAAACTCAAGACTGTCAGTCACAGAACCTGCCGGAATTGTAATATAGCTCTCATCAAGTATTACATAATCATAATCACCGGCATATACATTATTAGCTGTTCCTCCGGATGAAGAATAATAAACCGTTACATCATTACCTGATGCATTATCCATTTCAAGGTATAACCTTACTGGTGAGAAGCTCTCTGCTCCTCCTCCGCTTAATGGTGCTGAAAAACTAAGGTTCGGAACTAAATCATTATCGACAACAGTATACGTAAACACCTGGTTTGCACCAAGATTTGCATTGGTAGGAGCTGAAAGAGTTACCACAACAGTCTCATCCGGCTCATCCACCACATCATCAATAATGCTTAGAGGAATAGTTCCCGTTGTATTATTTGCAGGAATACTAAGAACTCCAGCCACAAGAGTATAATCGACTCCCAGTCCTGATGCCGTTCCACCTGTTACTTCATAATTCACGGTTGTCGGATTAGCAGGATCAGCAATATCAAGTGTTACTTCAATATTATATGATGTAACACTTTCATCATTAGTGGCAGTAGTATTAGTAAATTCAATACTCCTCAGGTTATCATCGTCTTGTATTGTATAAGTATAAGTTGTATTGGCTCCAAGATCAATTCCCGGGGTTGGATTACTAAGTTCAAGTTCTATTCTTTCATCCGCTTCCGGGTCAGTATCATTGAGTATGTCGAGCTGGAATGTGGTTGACCTGCTTCCCGCCGGAATCAGTACCGATGATACACCGATTGTAAAATCATCATCTTCAATTGCTTCTATTCCAATAACTGACAGATCTGCAGATACATTGGACGAGGTCCTGAAATTCAGGCTTACCTCCACATCAACAGGAGAAACAGATTCACTTCCCAGGTCAGAAGAAACAGTAAACCGGATTGTCGGTTTTATGACTCCTACAGTGAAGTATTTATCATTTGAAAGGTCGATATTCTGGGCTGTATAGAGGCCGGTAGATGCATCTTCAACAAGTTCGACCATAGTGTATCCCGAGGTAAAATCACCATCGTCATCGGTAATCAGTACATAAGTATAATTTCCAAAGAAAGGATTTGGATCAAAGCCATCCATATCTGCTCCCAAACGAACCGTTCCGATAGAGTTTGTCCTGTCATCGGTTCTCCATATACGTTCTGATCTGCGGATATTGGGATCACTATCCGGGACATTAACATCGGTCCATGATAATGGATCTCCATTATGTCCTGCCAGCAGGTATTCACCGTTATCCATTCCGGAAGGATTATCAATTCTTATTACACCGGCTCCCTGTGCTATAGCATGGCTGTTACTCAGGTCATCCTGGCCAATACCAAATAATTCATAACCGTAATTATTCTGATGATCATAATAGTCATTAGCTATAGAAATACCGTACTTAGCTGCCAGGTAGTTATTTACAATTTTCTGTTGAGCTTGATTATATACAATATTACTTACAATTAGCTCACCAATATAGCCATTAAAGTAATGATCCTCACCGCCATCGGGACCGTCCCAGAAATAACTGTCATTATCCATAGCACCTACACCAATGTCACCGGGGTGCGCAAATAATCTACCTGCTCCCGATAATGTATCTATCAGAGCACCGTTCAACCAACCAGTAACGCCTCCGCTGCCACCATCAAAGTTAAACTGGAGCATTGCATAGTAAGGTGTATTTGGAGAAATAACAGTATCAACATCAATGTATGACCATGGAGTTGTCAAACCACCATCATCATTATTCTCATTCCATCCTGAGAGGTACAGGGAGTCATTTTCGATGTAAATATTCAAACCTCTTACTCCACCACCTTCCTCATAAAGTACCTGCCTTGTAGATATATCGCTCCCGGTCCTGAATGAAACTATTATAGTTTTTTTGTCATATGGCCCACCGGTATTTATGTCAGTATGATCCGGGATATTCAGGAACTGGGAGAAACCGCTGTTAAACTGTACCACGGGTCTTGAGTTCCACATATTTTCAAGGTAAAGTGGCTGTTGAGCGGGGTCTGTTTGTACAGCATCATGATTATTGCTTGTAACATCAGGCCATGTACCAACATTATCGCCATTTGATAAACTTCCTGCATTATAAGCATTCAGCCATACTTTATTCTGGTTAAAGTTAGCTACTCCACCGGGTCCTTCCCAGCCCAGACCGTCATCATCCTGGATAGTATAAACAAATGTACTGGTAGCCCCCACTGTACAGTTAACCGGGTTACTGAGAGCAACCTGCAGGTTTTCTGCTGTTTCCTCAGCAATATCATCAATAATACTTATAAGTACACTGTCGCTGCTCTCGCCTGCCGGGATTGTAATTGTTCCGCTGGCTACAGTGAAGTCACTACCTCCTGTAGCTGTTAATCCTGTAATATCATAATCGACCTGGGCGTCAATATCAGACACTGCCGACAGTTGAATGCCTGCATATACTGTCTGGAAAGATTCCAGGCCTCCACCGCTGCCACTACTAAATGACACTTCTGGTGCAGCATCGTTATCATTAATGGTATAGGTAAACAGGGTATTTGCTCCGAGGTTTGTATTAAGAGAGCCAGTTCCTATGAGTTCTATCTCAATTGTTTCTGCATTCTCGAAAAGTGCATCTTCAATTATGCTTAATGATATATCTGCAGTAAGGTCTCCTGCAGGAATAACAAGTGTATCATTACTGAAAAAGAAATCGCTGCCATCAGTTGCAGTTCCGCCTGTTGCCTCGTAGGCTATTTTCGAATCTGTATCCGGGTTTGATGAGTTCAATCCTACTTCTATAAGTATGGGAGTCAGGCCCTCATCACCATTGCCTGTTGCCGGAGTGGCTGTAAATTCAGCAGTACGTGCATTATCATTATCATTGATCGTGTATGTATGACTGGTATTTGTACCCAGGAATCCAATAGATGGATTAGAAATATCAACTATTACAATTTCATCAGCCTCCACGATTGCATCATCATTAATAGTGAGAGAAATATTCGCAGTAGTAGAACCGGCAGGTATAGTAACTGAACTGCCTGGCAGACTGTAGTCTGAAGCACCGGCAGAGCCGCCCGAAACAGCATAATCAACAGTAATATCCTGTTTATAGGCAAAATTTAAGCTTAGTTCGAGCAAGGCCGGTGACGCATCCTCAAGATCATTTGATGTTGTTGATGTAAATTGTACCTCAGGTCGTGTAACTGCTATGGTAATATATTCATCATCACCAGGGTTAAGACCGGAAACTGAGTAGAAATCACCTGTCAGCGACATCGGATAAATTGTTGCTCCCGAGCTGAAATCGTTATCATTATCCACGAGCAGAACATAATTATTATATTCTGAGGGTTTGGCGGGTAAATAATTTGTGTCTATCGAAACGGCCAGGCTTCCGGGATCACCTGTCTCATCAATTCTCCATTCCCTTGCAATTCTCCTGATTGAACCTGCGGGGAGTTCTGCATTAACCCATGTTCCAAGAGTATCGCCGTTATGACCAAACATCAGATATTCATCATCATCAAGGTCAAGTGCATTACTTACAAGCAGGATATTTGATGACATTGCTGCTGTATGCAGAGTATCAATTGCTTCACGGCCAATACCTGCAACATCTTCGCCATATAATCCGTCATGGGCATAAAGATCGTACAGAACCGGAAGCCCGTATTTAGAGCTTAAATAGTTATTTACGATTTTTACCTGGGCATTATTAAGGTAAATATTATAAGCAATCATTTCAGCCATATCGCCTTCGAAATACCTGTCTGAAGAAAAAGCACCTGAAGGTCCTAGTCCTGCACCAATGTAATAGAGATCATCTACTGTTACCGGAATATTTGTCACTCCTGCGCTTGATGCTTCACCGGGCATACCACCATTGACGAACCCTTCATATTCACCATATAATGCACCTGAGAAATTTCTTATAATACCTATTTTCCAATCATCCTGGGTAAATCCGTCATCAAATACCCTGTTTCCATTATTAAAACGCACTGCCATATCATATTCCAGACCGTAATGTCTAATAGTGGATGGGTTACCGCTGGCCTGGCCAATAAATAAACCACTGTTATCTTCATCACTTGTTGTAGTGTTCTTTGCCACCATAAATACAGTGGATGCTCCTGCACCGCTTATTCCCAGTGAGGTATTGGCACCAAGGTAGTCTCCTGCAGAACCACCATTATCGTCAAATCTAACTACGGACCTTCCATTAATAACAGAGGATACAAGGTCCGGTTCCTGACCGGGAGCAAGATTGGAAGCATGGTTGGCATTACCTGACAGATCAAGCCAGTTTAACACATCAGCTCCCGTAGTAACCACGTTACTGTCGGCACTCAGCCATAGCTTGTTGTTCTGCTGATCCCCAACGCCACCGGGTCCTCTGAATCCGGTGTAGTCATCATCAGTAATGGTAAGAGTATGTTCAATATCTGCTGCTGCTCCGAGCGCAGCGCCTGAACCAACCAGGTTGGTTAACCGGAAAACTGCTGTTTCTTCCGGTTCTGTATCTGTATCATTAATAATAGTGACACTAAACGAGGCAGATGTATCTCCTGCAGCAATTGTAAGAGTGGAAGGGCTTATAGTGTAATCACTTCCTGAGGATGCAGTACCACCAGCAATATCTACGTAATCAAAAGAAATATCTGTTCCTGTCGGGTTGGTAAGAACTGCTTTTATATCGGTACTTCCAATATCTTCAGAAGCACTGGATGTCTGTATCTCGAATACCAGCTCAGGCTTACTGTCATCATTTATTATGGTATATGTATGCTCTGTATTTGCACCAAGGTTTGCATTTAACGGGTTGCTGAGACCAACAATAACAGTTTCATCATTCTCAAAAATATCATCGCCGACTATATCAACCTGTATTATGGTTGAAACATCTCCGGGCAGCACTGTTGCAGTACCTGCAGCAAGAGTAAAATCAACACCTCCACCGTCAGCTGATCCCCCGGTTACAGCATAATCAACTGTAGTAGGATTAATATTATCAACGCTGCTGATCCTTACTGTAAGATTTGCTGTGGCTGATGATTCGGTGCCGGAGCTGGAACTGATAGTAAAGTCTATTGTCCTGGTATTATCATTATCGTTTATAATATATTCGGTGGTATCCTGTGCACCCAGGTCAAGACCTGCAGATGGATTCTGCAGTTGCATTAAAATATTTTCATCGCTTTCGGTATCAGGATCATCAACTATGCTCAGGTTAAAAGTTCCGCTGTTTGTTCCTGCAACAATAGTTATTGTTCCGGAAGCAAGAGTGTAGTCGTCACCTGCACCTGTTGCTGTTCCGCCATAAGCAGAATAATCAACTGTGACATCCTCGCCTAGTGATGTACTCAGCTGTGCTTCAACAACCACATCTGTTACTGATTCATCTCCCGAGGAACTGTTAGTTGTAAATTCCACAAAAGGTCTGATTATGCCGAATGTAACATAGTCGCCATCCTGGACATCAACATTGTCAGAAACCCAATCTGTTCCGTCAAAGGTCATAGGTACTGCCCTGGCCCCGGAGGTAAAATCGCCATCGCTATCCAGCCATGCAACCCAAAAATTATAGTCAGGATCTGCTGCAGGTAATAGATCGGGGTTAACAGTAATCTTAACCGATCCTATATCACCTGTTTCATCCATCCGCCATTCTCTTTCAATTCTCTTTATGGAGTCTGCAGGAGTTTCATTAAAAGTCCATGAATCAAATGCACCATTATCATGAGCAAAAAGCATGTAATCACCTGCATCGAGGGATCAGGCATTACTTATACGAAGCATACCGGCACTTTCAGCCGCGGTGTGATAATCTCCCGCACCATACTGGCCGATACCTGCAAGATCTTCTGAATGAACTGACTCATACGCAAAATAATCGTGAGAGCTTGAAGAAATATCAAGTCCGTATTTTACAGCCAGGTAATTCTCAACAATTATCCTCTGGCTATTATTTAATTCATTATCATAGAATATTATCTCTGCCATATCACCATCAAAGTAGTCGGTAACATGATCAGAATAACCAATAGAAGTTCCGTTTATTCCCGTGTTGATTGTTGCGCCTGAGGATGATGCTTCTGTTAATCCCACACCTTCAAGGTAAGCCTCCACGGCAGTAACGTTTGCACCTGCAGCATTTCTAATTGTAAGCAACCTGGTATTCGTTGTGCCAAAACCTTCATTAAACACAATGTTGCCGTTTACCCTTACAGCTACCTCTGCTGTAATTGAGTATGTGGAACCTGATCCTCCTGTCTGGGGATAATCTAAATTTACCAGTAGTCCGTCCCATGTACCAGTACTGGATGCCATCTTACCAACAATGAATATGGTCCGACCGACATTCCCATTAATAATAGAAGGGCCGGTCATAAAATCAGAAGAACCGTCAAACCTGATGACTGGTTTACCATTGAATACGGATGTTTTGTACAATGGCTGATCAGCAGCAGTGAGCTGACTGAAATCATTATTATTACCTGAGAAATCCTCCCATGTACCCACCTGGTCATCATTGCTGAATCCGCTAAGTGAATCGGTTCTGAGCCACAGTTTATTATTGGAATCATCGCCTACTCCACCGGGGCCGGAATAACCATCAAAATCATTATCATTTACAGTGACAGTATGTGTTAAAACTGTACCCGGGGATGCATCACCTGAAGCAATGCCGGAAATCTCTAAAATTATTGTTTCATCAGTTTCGATATCAGTATCATCAGTCAGGGTAATATCAATAAACGCAGTTGTATTTCCTGACAGCACAGTCCCGGGACTGGCAGCTATAGTATAATCAGTGGCACCACCTGTGGCCGTACCTCCTGAAACAGTAAAATTAAAATCAACATCAGTTCCAAGGATGGCAGTCATTTGCACCTCCACCTGAACCACACCGCTACCTTCACTGAAGCTGGACGACGCAAGACTGAATTCAAGTGTCACACCATTTGTTGCCAGGCATATATAGTCACCATTATCAAGACTCAGATTGCCAGCTTCATAGTAACCTGAATTAAGAGTTAACGGATATGCGTTTGCCCCGGATGTAAAATCGCCATCATCATCAACCAGGAGGTAATAACCTGTCCCTCCTGAAGGAAGAGCCGGCATCATATCTTCTTTCCATGCAACTGTAACGGTTGAGATATCATTGGTTTCAGAGACGTACCATTCTCTGGCAATCCTCTTCAGTGAATCTGACGGTGTTTCTGTATTTGTCCAGGTTGTATAGTCTGCGTCATTATGTCCAATAAGCAGGTAATCGCCATTATCCAGTCCTACAGGATCTTTTACCCGGAGCATACCGGCCGACATTGCATCAATATGAAAATCTGTTGAGCTCTCTATCCCGATACCTGCCACATCGAAATTATAACCGGGATGCGATCCATACTTATCTGTTCCAACCGTCAATCCGTATTTAGCGGCCAGGTACGATTCAATAATATTACGGCGTGTCTGATTAAGATCAATATTATACACAAGTATCTCTGCCACGTCACCACCAAAATACATTACGGGATTTATCAAATAGCCAAGACTTTGTTCTGTGAGGCTAACAATTGATTGATATTCCACAGTAACCAGTTCCGGCTGGTCATATATCCATTTATTGGGGTTTGTATTGGGTGTATCCTCATAGTAAATTGCCGAAAAAGCAGATCCGTTTTTGGCAAAACGGGCAGTGGTGGCACCTCCTCCGTCAAAACTGAACACACCTTCATCCCTGCCGTCAAGGGCCAGGTGAATATCATCATCATAACTGCCCCAGATCTGCCCCAGGTCAGATGTACTTTGCACACCGGTTTGTATTTCATAAACCGAAAAAACGGTTTTCGCACTATAAGAATGGCTATCCTGGAAATAGTCGTTATTTCCGTCAAAACTTACAACCGGCTGGCCATTAATGACATTATCGTTAAACAGGGGCTGGTTTGAAACAGTCCCCTGCGAAGCATTGTGGGCATTGCCTGAAATATCTTTCCACTGGTTTAAGGGATTACCATCTGCAACAGCCGTTATTGAATCAGCCCTGAGCCACAATTCATTTGACAGGTTATCACCTACCCCTCCGGGGCCTGTATAACCAAAGTCTGAATCATTATCAATGATTGTATAATTATGCTGGTCCTGGGATCCAATAGTTCCGTTTGTTACATTGTTTATAGTAATAACTACTGTTTCCACAGGCTCCGGTGACGGATCATCCGTAACCGTAAATGTTATATTTGCACTCAGATCTCCTGCAGGAATTACGACAGAGCCATTATTAAGATCATGATCCCCATCAATGGTAGCTGTTCCTGAAACTGTATAATCTACTGTAACATCCAGTAATGAAATAGCTGAAAGTTCCACGGGAACTGAAACGGGAGTCACCGACTCATCACCATCTGATGATGAAGTACTGAACTGTACGGAAGGATTGCCATCATTATCAACAATTGTGAGGGTATGCTCAATCGGATTAGTTGAAGACAGGTTGCCGTTAACAGGATTATGAAGCTCAATGATTATTGTTTCATCATATTCATCATAGGGATCTTCAGCAATATTGACATCGAATGTTGCATTCAAGGACAATGGATCTATTGTTACTGTACCATCTGCAAGGGTATAATCTGTTCCACCTCCTGCAGCCGTTCCTCCTGTAACACGGTAATCCACATCAGTGGGATTAACGGGATCATGGGTACCTGCAGGTATTTCCACCTGCACTGAAACAGTTCCGGCTGCCTCATCAAAGGAAGATGAAGCCAGGCTGAAAGATATCTTTCTTAAATTATCATCATCATTAATTACATAGGTCAGGGGATGATTAGCACCCAGGTTATATCCGGAAGGTATATTTGAAAGTGAGACAGTAAAATCCTCATCCGTTTCAACATCACTATCAGCGGTAATTGTAAAATTAATTGTTTCAGAACTCGTTCCTGCTGTAATTGTGGCGGTTGTTACAGGTATTGCAGTATAGTCAGACCCTGCCAGTGCTGTCCCATCAGCTGTTGAGTAGTCCACCTGAACATCATTAACAGGAATGAAGTTTAAAACTATATCATCTGTAGTACCTGCAGTTTCAAATTCGCTAACCTCATCAGATGAAAACTGTATGGTTGGAATTGCTGTACCAATTGCAAGGTAGGTACCATTTGCTGGATCAATATTATTTGCGCTAAAAAACTCATCAGACCCCGGGGAATTCATTTCATAGATACTGCAACCGGAGGAAAAGTCACCGTCATCATCCTGCAGCAGCACATACCTGATATATGAAGCGGGCCTGGACGGCAAAAGTGTTGTATCAAAAGTTACGGTAAAGTCTCCAATATCACCTGTTTCTTCAAGTATCCATTCACGCTCTAATCTTTGGATATTAACTGCGTCTGCAGGCAGCTCACCTGTAGTCCATGCGGAGATATCCTGTCCGTCGTGCCCGGTAAATATCCACTCGTCATTATTAAGGTCTCCCGGGTTGCTGAGCTGCAATATTTTATCTGAATAAGCTGCAGTATGTGAATCACCGGATATTTGTCCTATACCTGTTATACCGTTTGGATAAGCAGCCTCATTTGAATAAAAATCAACACTGTTGGCAGCGATATCAATATTATATTTTGATGCAAGATAGTTTTCAACAACTATTCTTTGGGCAAGGTTGAGATTATTACTAAAAACTATAACCTCTGCAATATCACCACCAAACTGATGGTTACCAACAGGAAAAGCATTATAAAGAGAACCTAGCACTTGCTGAGTTAAATTGTACTGTGCATCGAATTCAGCAGTGGTCATGTAATACGTATCATATTGCCATTTAGTATTTGCATCGGCACTTGTAGTATTACTAAGAAAACTGCTGAATGGCTCACCGTTAATTCCATATCGTGCAGTTGTTCCGGAACTAGGGGTTCCGTCAAAACTAAATCCTTGTAAATTACCACTCCTGGCATCCAGTGCTATATGAATACCTTCACCGTAATTACCCCATAACTGACCAAGATCTGCTGATTGTTGAAGTGTTGAAGAGACCCTGTAAATAACAAATACTGTATTTGCATTATATGCATGGGAATTGAGAAAGAAATCATCTGTACCATCAAACCTTACTACCGGGTAACCGTTAATAGCATTATCAATAAACAGGGGCTGGTAACCCGCTGTCGACTGAGATGCGAAATGGTTATTACCGGAATTATCCGGCCAGTTAATATTTATTTGTGAGCCTGTTGATAATCCTGTGATATCATGGGCCCTTAACCATAAAGTATTTGTTGTTTCCGTACCCACACCCGCGGGACCTGTCTGGGCGTATGTCTGAACAAATGCAAAAAATGCAATGGCTGTAAGTAAGATTGGATAGCTCTTTCTCATATCTAGTTAGGTCTTCTTTTACGATATATCATATAAAAAACGCACTGTCGCTTATAGACCTGATTACCAGATTGTATTAGCGATAGTTTGTATAACATTTAATTAGTTAAATTCTTCAACTAACATACAGATTGATTAGTAATAAGAATCTTTCCTATTTTTGACAGGAAAAATACGAATTAAGTTGCATCCATTCATCATATTATAGGCCCCATTTGTCACAATTTATGCACAACTCGTAAAATTATATCAAAAAGTCCGGCCCTGCAAATATTGCAAAAATTAAAGGGCTTGAAATAATCTTGGTCAAAAAAAATATCAACGCAACTGTATATTACTGCTCTCCTGCTGTTTACATAATCAAGATGCATAATGAGTCAATAAATCGGAAAAATATTTTCACAAATATAATTTTTGACCTATATTTGCACTCTCATTTTGGGTGGTTAGCTCAGCTGGTTCAGAGCACCTGCCTTACAAGCAGGGGGTCACTGGTTCGAATCCAGTACTACCCACAGAAAGAAAAACCGGTCCCGAGTATTCGGGATCGGTTTTTTTGTTTTCATCCCCGTCAAAAGCATGCTTTTGTATTCGGGGAGCAATCCGTATTCTCTATTCTTAATTCTCAGCTACTTCCCAGCCATAATCAATATACTCCCAGTCGAATTCTGCCCCATTTACATTGACCATAAGAAAACCCTCCTGGAGTCTGCCACGGGGACCATTCCACCATGAGGCTGAAACAGCTCCGCCGGTTATGAAGTGTACCCCTTCAACATAGATGTCTTCCAGGAAATGGAGGTGTCCCTGCAGGACAAGTTTCAGATTGTGCTTTTCAAACAATGAAAGCACTTCTTTAGAATTCTTTATTACAATACCATCGCTGTTAGCTGCTGTTGAACCACTCACCAGCTGTGTCTGTACTGAGATAAGAGGAATATGAACGCTAATAGCTACAGGTGTTTTACTATCAACACTTTCCAGGTCTTTTTTAAGCCATTCAACCTGTTCATCATCAACAAATCCGAAATAACCTTTTCGTCCTTCCCTTTCTTCAACCGAGTCAAGGATATAAAATTTCCAGCCCTTGTGCTCAAATGAGTAATATCTTTCGCCTATTCTTTCCTCGAACATTCGGTCTCCATATAGAGGATGCGTGGTATCCACACCACTCCCTTCATAGTATCCGAAAACTTCATGATTGCCAAGTGTATTGTAAACAGGCATATCAAAAGATTCAGCAATTTCATTATAAAGGGTATAAAGTGAATCAGCTCTGGCTTCGGTCTGACCAAGGGCATCCATTATCTGGTCGCCTCCCGTTATTACAAAATCCGGGGATAACTTATTAACCGTATCTATTGCCTGCATAAAGCCTTCAGCAGCTTTTTTCTCAGGTTGCACATGGATGTCAGTCATAAAAGCAAAACTGAAGGAATCAGCGCTTGATTTTTGAGTCGGTTCATTGCAGGAGTTTACAAGGAAAACGGTCAAAGTAAGAATTAAAGTTGAAATCTTTTTCATTTATGCATGGTTTAAATATGAGAACAATTAATAATAAAATTTCAGAAAAGATACTTATAAAAAGTCAGGTTAAATATAAAACCATATTAATTAAAGTTTAATTCAACGTTATTCTTTTGCAACTAAGTAGTTTTTTCTGCGTCATTTGAACAAGTTTACATCTCAGCATTATTAAAAACATTCATAAATTTTAAAAGCTCACGCTAGAAAAAAACCATACTAAAATGAAAAACCCGATTTTCAGAACCACTATTATTACTGCATTATTAATATTCATATCAGCTTTAAATATTTCGGCACAATCCATTGGTGGAGACTGGTACAGCCTTGTAGAGATACAGGGACAGCACCTGCAGCTTAACCTTCATCTTAAAAAGACGGATACCGGTCTTACCGGCACTTTTGATGTTCCGGAGCAAAATGTTTCAGCAATACCACTTACATCGGTAAGTCTGAATAATGGTGAATTCAGATTTGAGTTTATCCCCGCAGGGTTTTCTTTCAGCGGATTAACCAATGATGATTACTCAAGCATAATAGGCTATTTTTCGCAGGGTTCATCAAATATAATGACCCGCTTTGTTCGCCAGCCGGTTGAGCTACCGAAAGAAAGTATTACTGAAATCAAAAAAATATATGATAAAGAAGAGGTATATATAAAAATGCGGGACGGAATAGAATTGTTTACCTCCATATACAGTCCAAAAAATCCGGTGGGTAATTCGCCAATACTCCTTTTCCGCACACCCTATAATGCCGAAGCCGGAGGGAAGGATGGCTATAATTTCTTCGTGTCAATTTATCACAGGTTCCTGGAGGAGGGATATATACTTGTTTTTCAGGATGTAAGAGGCAGATACATGAGTGAAGGCGATTTTGTAAATGTCAGGCCGTATATACCAAATAAGAGAGGAAACCAGATTGATGAATCATCCGACACCTATGATACCGTTGAGTGGTTGATCAACAATGTAAAAAACAATAATGGCAAGGTAGGTGTAACAGGCATTTCCTATCCTGGTTTTTATGCTACCATGGCCATCCTTGCAGACCACCCTGCAATCAAGGCGGTATCGCCCCAGGCACCGGTAACCAACTGGTTTTTTGGTGACGATTGGCATCATAACGGAGCTTTCTTCCTGATTGACGGTTTTAGTTTTTATACCAGTTTTGGTGACCCGCACCCGGGTCAGTCAAGAAGGAACTACCCGCTGAATTTCAGTTGGGGTGTTGAAGACAGCTACGAGTATTTCCTGGATATGGGTCCAATAAAGAATACAAGAGAAATCTTCCCTGATTCAGTAAAATACTGGCATGAACTTTTTAATCATCCAAACTATGATGATTGGTGGAAGGCAACAGTCCCCCTGCCTCACCTTAAAAATGTCAGCCCGGCCGTAATGACTGTTGGCGGATGGTTCGATGCAGAAAACCTTTGGGGGGCACTAAACACATACAAAGCCATAGAAGAGCAGAATAAAAGCTCTCTTGCCAATTACCTCGTGATGGGTCCATGGGCTCACGGACAGTGGGCCGCAGACGGGGTTAAGCAACTAGGAAATATTTATTGGGGAGAAAACCTGAATGAGGGTTACCATGAACTGGAAGTTAATTTTTTTAACCATTATCTTAAAGGCGGGGAACAGAATAATATTACGGAGGCTTATATATACATGACAGGAGAAAATCAGTGGCACAATTATAAAGACTGGCCTCCACAGGATGCAAAAGCCCGGAAAATATACCTAGGTTCAGGTGGTGCAATATCCTTCTCTGCCCCTTCATCCCTTAACAAATACAGCGAATATATTTCCGATCCCGCCAGGCCTGTTCCCTATATGGAAGACGTACATCTCCGGCGCGACCCTGAGTATATGACAGGTGATCAACGCTTTGCTTCAAGGCGTCCGGATGTACTGGTTTTTGAAACAGAAACATTGAAAGAAGACCTGACTCTTACCGGCCATTTAAGTGCAGATCTCTTCGTTTCAACAACAGGCACCGATGCCGATTTCATAGTCAAAATAATAGATGTCTTTCCAGACCGCATGAATAAACCGGCCGGAGCTGATATTGATGTACCCCTGGGTGGTTACCAGATGCTGGTACGGGGTGAGGTAATGAGAGGTAAATACAGGACCAGTTTTGAAAAGCCTGAACCTTTTGTTCCAGGTGAAATAACAGAAGTAAACTTCAGTATACCCGATATTGCTCATAAATTCAAAAAAGGACATAAACTGATGATACAGGTACAAAGCACCTGGTTTCCACTGGTCGACAGAAATCCTCAAAAGTTTGTAAACATTTACGAATGCAATGAAGACGACTTTCAAAAAGCTACAATTAAGTTGTATCACGACAGAGAACATCCTTCTTCAATAGAAGTTTTCATTAAAGACTGACAATCATAATACGGTCGTGAGGCAAATCTCTGCTGATATTTCATATATTTACCTCCTTAAAGATAAATTATGAAAAAGATCAGCAGAAAAGAGTTTTTTCTAAAAACAGGGGCTGCTTTAAGCAGCCTTGGTCTCATATCAGGCAGGTACAGGGAAGATAAAAAGCAGGAGCCGGAACTTCGTCCATTGGGGAATACCGGCATCCAGGTAACTCCCCTTTGCTTCGGAGCTTCACGCACAAATGATGAAAGGCTTATAAATTATGCAATTGACAAAGGCATTAATTTCCTGGATACCGGACGCTCATATGCCAACGGGAACAATGAGAGACTTGTTGGGAAAGCCATAAGGGGCAGGAGAGAAAGGATAGTTATTCAATCAAAGATGCATCTTTATCCTGATGAATTAGACTACAAGGGAAAAGGAAGGCGTGGATTTAATGAGATTAAAAAAGTACTGGAAGACCGAATAGCTGAAAGCCTTCAGGCTCTTAAGACCGACTATATCGATATAATGCTGTTTCACAGTGCAAAGGATGAATTCTACACCTTCCACGAAGCTGTACTTGAATTTTATTCTGAACAAAAACAAAAAGGCACGATTAGAGCTCATGGATTCTCTTCACACGATTTCAGCCTGGGCTTATTAAAGAGAAATAACAAAGACCATTTTTATGATGTTGTAATGCATGCCTTTAATCACAGGGGCGGATTTACTCACTCTCTATCAGACTGGTCGGCAGAATGGGACCAGGATGTACTTATCAGGGAACTTGACAAAGCTGCAGGTATGGGGAAAGGAATAGTTGCAATGAAAACATGTTCAGGCGGCCCCTATTCTTTCAACGGAAAAAGTAATGGCGATTACAGGCAGGCAGTGGACTGGGTAATTAACCACCCTTTCATTCATTCGGCTGCTGTTGCGATGTCTAACTATAACGAGGTCAATGCTTACACGGGCTAATCTGTTACTCAACAGGCACAAGGCATAAAGAAGGTTCAGCATACCTTTTTTCGATATCAGAGATTCCATCATTATCTGCATCTTTCATACTCATAAGATATTCAACCAATGCTATCCATTCCTTTCCTTCCTGCAGGCTGTCACCGGTAGTATCGAAGTCAATAATTGCAGATTTTATATCAGGGATTTCAATACCCTTTATATCCTTTGGCTTAACCCTGATAAGGCCAAATGTCATTTTTTGTATAATTCCTATAAATTCAAGCATGTATGAGTTAGCGGTAATTGAATACAAATTTTCATTGTTACGGGATATGTCAACAGGAATCAATTTGCCTTGTTCATTCTTTATGCTTATTGATTCTATCTTCCTCAGGAGACCCTTACCGGGGTTATATTTCACTTCAAGACCTGAATAGTAACAGTAGTTTGAAGGAGAAGACTTATATGCAACAAGCAGTATTTCTATTATTCGTTTCAACTCTTTAGCATTGACATACACCCTTGCAAGCGGATAACCCGGCACCTCATCATCTCCGGAGCCCAGTGACATTACCCTGAAAATATCCTGTACACTTTGAACACCGGGTTTTATTCCGTCTCTTATCACTCCGGCCGCGACCATGCCAATATCAGCACCCGCAGCAGATTTTTCATTCACATACTCATATACCGCATCTGCTGCCAGAGGACCAAGATTACTTTCACTAAGGCCACCATATTCATCACATTCAAGTTCAAAAACTGTTTCAACTACCTTATCATCCAATCGGTATCCCGTAACTTCAAATAACTTATCAGAAGTGATACTTTTTTGCCCGAGTATTTGTGCCCTGACATATGGATCACCTTTAACCTGATCATTAACGGGTATAAGCTTATAATCAACAAGCTTTGCCTGACCCCCTGAAAGCACTATTTCCAGCCGGCCAACATAATGCCCGTAGCTTTCAGTCTGAACAATAAGAGTATTATTAATTAACAGGGGCTCCTCCAGTCTTGTATGTGTATGACTACTGATAATGATATCAATATCATCGATTTTTTCAGCGAGTTTTACATCTTCACCACCCCATTCATCCGGACCTGTTGTTTCAAGACCACTATGGGATAAACAAATAATAATATCACAGCCCTGGTTTTTCAGATCCTTAACTATCTTGCGTGAAGAGCGTGTTACTTTGTCAAATGTGACAGGAGCCGCATATGGAGCAGATTCATCAGCATCGCTTCCCATCAGTGAAAAAAGCCCGATACGGATCCCGTTTTTTTCTATAATTGTTGATCTTTTTATCACTCCTTCTTTTAACAGTTTCTCCAGATCATCATCACTTTCCTGCTTTTTATCAAAAACTGCGTTTCCAAGAAGCAATTGAGGAATATCTCCATCCCTGGCAGAATTATTAATTATCGCAGCCAGTCTCCGCGGGCCATAATCAAACTCATGATTTCCCAGTGCCAGAAAATCATATCCCATTTCTTTCATCAGCGCCATCTGGAATGGATCATATTCTTCCATGTAATGAAAGAAAGTCCCCATTAAAAAATCTCCAGCATCTACTATTAAGGTAGATGATGGAGACCTTGATTTTTCGTTTTTCAGTATAGTGGCTATCCTGCTGAATCCTCCTACAGTAATATCATTACCCGTTACAAGGGGAGTATAATTTGATGTAGGGGCATACCCTTCAAGCCTTGAATGCATATCGTTTGTATGGAGAATCACAAGGCCTGGAGAATCCTGGCACAATGCAGTGGACATATTGGCTTTCAAAACAAAAAAAACTATGATCAGCAGCAGCCTGTTTCTTTGCATCAGAAAAATATTGAATTAAATAATATCTTAGTCACTATAAATATAATACTAATTATTGTCAGTCAATATTAAAAAATCAGCTACAATAAAAGTACTTCCTCCAATAAATACCAGGTCATTTTTGCCTGCATTTGTAATAGCTGCATTATAAGCCTCTTTTACCGTACAATAAGCCTCCCCTTTCAGGAGGTTCTTCGCGGCTATGGATCTCAGTTTGTTTTCATCCATTGCCCTTGGAACAGATGCCTTTGTAAAATAATAACGGGCATTGCGCGGCATTATATCAAGCATCCCTGCAATATCTTTGTCGCTTACAACACCCAGGATAAAATGTAAGTTTTCCCTCTCTATCTGCTTTATATGCCTCATTGTCCGCCCTATGGCCTCCACGTTGTGTCCTGAATCGCATATTACAAGGGGATCATTACCTGAAATATGCCACCGGCCTGAGAAGCCTGTCGCGGTCCTGACTGAATATAATCCATTTTGAATATGAGTCTTGTCAACTCTCCATTTATCCTTTAACAATTCAACAGCCTGGAAAAAAGTAAGCAGGTTATTTAACTGGTAATCCCCGTTCATATCAGTCCACAACTTATTTAAAACAACTTTATTATTACGCTTAACTTCCACACATTGTTTTACATGGTCGTCAGTCTCATCCAGCTTACGGACTGAATAATTATCGCTTGCAAAATAAATTTCTGAACCTGTTTCATTCGCTCTTTTTTCAAAAACCTTCCTCGTCTCATTTCTGTATTCACCTATCACTACAGGAACATTATTTTTTATTATTCCCGCTTTCTCACCTGCTATTGCAGGCAATGTATCGCCAAGAAACCGAGAATGATCAAAACCTATGTTAGTGATAACAGACAGTATCGGATTCACAATATTGGTGGAATCAAGTCGTCCGCCCATTCCTGTTTCAATTATCGCAATATCAATATTTTTATCCCTGAAATATAACATTGCCATTGCCGCAGTCATTTCAAAGAATGAAGGAGAAAGAAGCTTAATGATACTTTTATTTTCATTCACGAATCCACTTACATAATCTTTACTTATCATCTCTCCGTTTACCCTGATCCTTTCCCTGAAATCTGACAGATGCGGCGATGTGTATAACCCGGTTCTGTAACCTGCATTCTGCAAAACAGAGGCAAGCATGTGAGACACTGAGCCCTTCCCGTTGGTTCCGGCAATGTGTACCGACTTGTATAACCTGTGCGGATTACCGAAATGGTTATCCAGCCTTATCGTTGTGTCCAGATCAGATTTATATGCTGATTTACCAACCCTCTGGTACATGGGCAGGGATGAAAAAAGAAAATCAATCGTTTCGGTATAATCCATTAAATTGTTAGTTAATTGTGCAAAATAAATAAATTTACTATTTCAATTGAGCTTTACAGGGCCTATTTTTGTCAGGTACTAAATAGTTTAACAGGTAATATTACATTGCAAAATAAGATCAGTACATGAATAACAAGAAAATATTTATCATAGACACCAATGTATTACTGCATGATTTCAGCTCTATTTATAAATTCCAGGAGAACGACATTATTATACCCATTGTTGTCCTTGAGGAACTTGACAGGTTTAAAAAGGGTAATGATCTGATCAATTTTCACGCAAGGGAATTTACAAGGGAACTGGACAAAATATCCGGGGATGATCTTTTAAACAGCGGCATACCACTTGGTGATAACCTTGGCAAATTATACATTGAGACAGGCAAGGAATTCAGCGAGAGGGTTACAGCATCATTTCCTGAGAAAACCAGTGATCACAGGATACTTGCGATTGCAGACTATGTATGTAATAAGCACAAAACAGAAAGTGTTATCCTTATAACCAAAGACATCAACCTTAGAATGAAGGCCAAATCGCTGGGTATCAAGGCTCAGGATTACGAGAACGATAAAGTGGCTAATATTGACGATCTGTATAAGGGCATTGAGACCATAGGGGATATTGAAAGCGAAAGGATTGATAAATTATATGAAGAACCTGAGGGTATAAATGTTGATGATATGGGGCTGGATATTCATCCTGAGGGTCACCAGTTTTATATATTAAAGAATAACGGTTCAAGTGCTCTGGCACATTATAACCCTGCTACTAAACTTGTTAACAGGATAATAAAACAAACAACCTACGGCATTGATCCACGTAATGCGGAGCAGACATTTGCCATTGAAGCTCTGACGAACCCTGAAATACAGCTGGTGGCACTTACCGGCAAAGCAGGAACGGGTAAAACACTGCTGGCTCTTGCTTCTGCCCTTCAGCAACATAAAAGATACAAGCAGATTTTCCTGGCAAGGCCTATTGTTCCTCTTGCAAACAGGGACCTGGGCTTCCTTCCGGGCGATGTAAAGGAAAAAATTGATCCTTACATGCAGCCGCTATTCGATAATCTTACAGTAATTAAACATAAATTCAGTCACCAGAGCCCGGAATTTATCAGGATAAATGATATGATTAAGGAGGAAAAGCTTGTTATTACGCCCCTGGCCTATATAAGGGGCAGGAGTCTTTCAAGTATTTTCTTTATAGTAGATGAGGCACAAAATCTTACTCCTCACGAAATAAAAACCATTATTACCAGGGCCGGAGAAGACACAAAAATGATTTTTACAGGTGACATCGAACAAATTGACTCACCTTATCTTGATATCGGATCAAACGGATTATCATACCTTACTGACAAGATGAAGGGACAGGATATCTTTGCACATGTAAACCTTGTTAAGGGAGAAAGAAGTTTTCTCTCAGAACTGGCCAGCCGAATATTATAGCCGTTGAATATTAATTTGCAATCAATTAATATTTTTTGGATATTCCAGAATAAAAAAAACTAGCGAATGGAACGTAATCTTATACTTGTCAGACACGGGAAAGCCTGCCAGCTTGATGCTTTTGAAAAAGATATTGACAGAACCTTAACAACCAGGGGAGTTAATGACGGATACCTGGTAGCAAAGGATTTATTTAAGAAGGGATATAAGCCCGATATTATCTTAAGCAGTCCTGCCACAAGAGCATTGCATACCGCTTTGATTTTTGAGCGTGTAATGGGCACAGGGACTGAAAAGATCAGCATCATTGAGAATCTGTATCATGGCATGGGTTCAAATGTCATGAGGGAGTTGTTTAACCAGCCGGACGATGTCTCAAGCATTGCTGTATTTTCCCATAACCCCGGAATTACTGATATGGCCGGGCACCTTACAAAGGGAGCAACAAATTTTTTACCCACCACGGGTGCAGCCATAATAAAATACCATACAGATAGTTGGTCAGACATAAGTTCATCTGATCCCGATGATTATTTTTTCATCAAACCAAAGGAGCTCAAATAAGCACAATACTCTTATTTGAAGCTAAAAATACTTACTTTTGCAAGCCCAAGCTGAGCAAAAATGAGTACAGTTAAATCCAGAGTAGCATTCCACACTTTCGGGTGCAAGCTTAATTTTTCAGAGACTTCTGCTATGAGCAGGAAGCTCGAGGAAAATAGTTTCATCCCTGTATCTTTTAACGAAGAGGCTGAAATATATGTTATACACGGTTGCACTGTAACTGAATCTGCTGACAGGAAATGCAGACAGGCAATAAATAAAATTTTACGCAGGTCTCCTGATGCATTTATTGTAGTTGCAGGTTGCTATGCACAGCTCCGGCACAAGGAAATTGCCACTATCCCCGGTGTCGATCTCGTGCTTGGTACTGGTGAAAAATATGACATTGTAAAATATTTACAAAACATTGAAAAGCGCAGTAAAACAGAAGTGCATAACTGCGAAACTGATCAAATACGGCTGTTTAATTCATCCTACTCAATGGGCGACCGTACACGTTCTTTCCTAAAGGTACAGGATGGGTGTAATTACAACTGTTCTTATTGTACCATCCCTAAGGCCAGGGGGAGAAGCAGGAATCAACCCGTAAGTAAGTGTATGGATGAAGCAAACAGTATAGCTGAAAAAGGAATAAAAGAAATAGTACTTACCGGGGTCAATATTGGAGATTTTGGCAGATCAACGGGAGAATCATTCCTTGAATTACTCGAAGGTCTTGTCAAAGTGGACGGAATAGAACGATACAGGATCTCATCGGTTGAACCAGATCTTCTGTCAGATGAAATAATTGAGTTTGCTGCACATAACAGGAAAATCATGCCTCATTTCCACTTACCTCTCCAGAGCGGCAATAACAGAATACTCGGAAAAATGAGGAGAAGGTACACAAGGGAAGTTTTTACATCCCGGGTAAATAAAATTCGTAAGGAAATACCCCTGGCCGGAATCGGTGCAGATGTTATTACCGGATTCCCCGGCGAAGGAGAAGAAGAATTTAATGATACATATAGATTTTTAGAAAATACTGATGTATCATATCTTCATGTTTTCAGCTATTCAAAACGATCGGGTACACCGGCAGCGATTATGGATGAACAGGTGGATAAGAAGGTTAAAAACCTCAGGAGTAAAAAACTCCAGGCTCTCTCAGAGAAGAAAAAAATGCTTTTTAACAATGAATGCAAAGGTACATGTGTTGAGATACTATGGGAATCTGAAGAGAAGCCCGGTCTGATTGCAGGCTTTACCGGCAATTATATAAGAGTATTTACAAAATATCAGCCTGCCCTGGAAGGCAGAATAAGTAAGCATATTCTCAGGGATATTGATGAAAATGCTAATTTTGTTGTTTAAACCTTGATGCTGATGGACCTCAAAAAGATTTGCAATGATGTTATCAGAATAGCCGGGAGTACCGGTGAATTCATAACAAATGAATCAGACAAGTTTCATATAAACCAGGCTGTTCAAAAAGGATTACACGATTATGTATCCTATGTTGACCTGGAAGCAGAAAAAAAACTGGTTAAAGAACTATCAGGAATTATTCCGGATGCAGCTTTTATCACAGAAGAAGGAACCATTGAAGAGAACTCAGGAAGGTACAGGTGGATAATTGACCCTCTTGACGGAACTACAAACTTCATTCATGGTATCCCTGCATATTCAATAAGCATAGCCCTTACAGACAATCATGATATTAAGCTTGGTGTAATACTGGATGTTAGCTCAGGTGAAATGTTTTGGGCATATAAAGACGGTGGAGCCTGGTTAAATGATAAAAAAATCAGTGTTTCTGAAGCAGGAAGGCTGGAAGATTGCCTTGTTGCCACAGGCTTTCCGTTCAAGGATTACAATTCTCTTGGTAATTATATGAATTGCCTTGAATATTTTATAAGCAACACCCAGGGCGTCAGGCGCATAGGGTCTGCCGCTATTGACCTTGCATATGTTGCATGCGGACGATTTGATGCCTTTTTTGAATACGGTCTGAATATCTGGGATGTGGCAGCAGGGATAATAATAATAACTGAAGCTGGTGGTATTGTAAGTGACTATTCAGGAAACAGGGAGAGACTTAACGGGAAAGAAATGATTGCATCAAACAGTAATATCTACAATACTTTCAGCAAGGAAGTAATCAGATTTATGAAATAATACTGCCGGATGAAGGCCATTTTTTATTATATATTCCGAGTTTTAAACTGGTTAATTACATTATTGCCCCTGGGCTTACTATATATTTTTTCTCCCCTGTTTTATTTCATTCTTTATTATTTCCCGGGGTACAGGAAAAGTATAGTAATGAATAATCTGAGAAACTCATTCCCGGAAAAAAGTGATAATGAGCTAAAAATTATATCAAAAAAATTCTATTGGCACCTTGCCGACCTTTTTATTGAAGTGCTTAAGCTCCAGCATATGAGCAGCAGATCAATAAAAAAAAGATATAAAGTTCTCAATCCTGAATTACTTGATAATTTAAGAAAAGAAGGGAAAAGCACCATTGCTGTCTTCGGCCACTATGCTAACTGGGAGTGGATAATAAGTCTGCCCCTGAGTCTTGATTACAAATGTGTAACAGTATACAAGCCTCTTGCCAACAGGTTTTTTGACAGTTATTTTAAAAAGTTCAGATCCCAGTACGGGCTTGAGCTGATAACAATGACTCAAACCGGCAGAACAGTATTCCGATATGAAAAAGGCGGCATAAAAACTCTTCTGGGACTTGTAGCTGATCAGACTCCCCCGAACGGTGAAATCCAGTACTGGACCCGGTTTCTTAACCAGGACACACCTGTATACCTCGGAATTGAAAAATTATCGCACAAATTTAACATGGCAGTTGTTTTTTTTAATATTGATAAAGTTAAGAGAGGTTATTATGAACTACATGCAGAACTGATTTATGAGAATCCCGCGGAATTAGAGCCATATGAGGTTACTGAACTTCACGTCAGGAAACTGGAGGAACAGATCAGGAGGAGACCTGAGTTATGGATGTGGTCACACAGGAGATGGAAACATAAAAAACCAGATTCGCATGATTAAAACAGCCGTAGTAATCCTCAACTGGAACGGAAAAATGTTTTTGGAGAAGTTTCTTGAAACGGTTAAGAAATACTCACCGGCTGATGCATCAGCAATTTTCATTGCAGATAATGGCAGTTCAGATGGCTCATTAAATTACATAAAGAACCAGCACCAGGGGGTTAACGTTATTGACCTGGGAAAAAACCATGGATTTGCGGAAGGATACAACAGGGCTCTCAACCAAATAAAAGCTGATTACTATGTACTTCTTAATTCTGACATAGAGGTGAGTAAGGGATGGCTGGAGAAAGTTATTGAGTATATGGATAAGAACCCTGAAGTTGCAGCCTGCCAGCCCAAAATATTAAGCTACAATAGCAGGGATACATTTGAATATGCCGGTGCAGCAGGGGGCTTTATTGATAAATACGGTTACCCCTTTTGCCGGGGCCGGATTATGAATAACCTGGAGAAAGATAAGGGTCAGTACAATAATATAAAACAAGTATTCTGGGCAAGCGGGGCCTGCCTTTTCATAAGATCATCAACCTGGCAGGAAAGCGGAGGATTTGATGCTGGGTTCTTTGCACACATGGAAGAGATTGATCTTTGCTGGAGACTGAATAATGCCGGAAAAAAGATAATGTATATTCCTTCATCAGAAGTTTTTCATGTTGGTGGCGGAACATTATCCTATGACTCACCCCGGAAAATATATCTTAATTTTCGTAATAATCTATACCTTCTCTATAAAAATCTTCCCGCCGGGAAAAGAAGGAAAATTCTATTTACAAGAATGATTCTTGATGGCCTGGCTGCCATCAGGTTTTTGCTTATACTTAAACCGGGCGCCTTTTATAGTATACTAAAGGCACACAGAGATTATTACAGGAACAGGAATAAGCTGAAAAAAGCCGAAATACCAGTGGATAAGGATAATATTTTATCTTACAACAAGCTTATATATAACAGAAGTATTGTTTTTGCTTACTTTTTCAGGAGAAAAAAAAGATTCCCGGATCTGAAGATGTAAACGAAATAGTCATACTGAAGAAACAGCATCATCCAGGGGCTCAAACTTCTTCCTGTAATCCTCCATTGATCTAATAATAATTTCGCGGGCTTCTTCCAGACCGAAGGTATGGGTAATCTCAACATCAGCCTCGTTACCCGGCAAATCCTTATAAGTAAGGAAATAATGCTTCAGCCTGTTAACAACTACTTCAGGAAGGTCAGATATATCCTTATAGGGAGCATAAACAGCATCATTATATAATACTGCTATCAGTTTATCATCCGCCTCATTCCCGTCTATCATTCTGAATCCACCTATTGGTCTTGCCTTAACAAGTATATTTCCATGAGTTATACCTTTTTCAGTCAAAACACAAATATCAACCGGATCCTTATCACCAACAATAGAATCACGCCCTGTCTTTTTGCGGCAGAAGTCGGCCACTTTCTCACCACTGTAGGTCAGAGGCAGGAAGCCATAAAGCGCAGGCACTACATTTGAGTACTTCTGGGGTCTGTCAAGCCTGAGGTAACCACTTGTTTTATCAACCTCGTATTTCACGGTATCTGTAGGCACCATCTCAATAAAACATGTAACAATCTCAGGTGCATCTTCTCCAATATCTATACCGTGCCATGGATGCGACTTATATCTTAATCCGAGCAATTTCGAAATGGGATCCATTAATTTATCATACATAATTGTCTGTTTTTTTATTTACTACATTAACCCGTAAATCTTCTCCAGTCCCAGGGCCCGTGAGCCTTTTATTAACACAAGGCTGTTTCTTACCGGGTTTTCTGAAAGGTATGTAACAAGATCATCCCTTGAAACGAAAGATTTGAATTCATATTTTTCTGCAAGAGAATGAAAGGTCTTTCCGATCAGTAAAATATTCCAATCCCTGCAGGCGGAAAGTTTACGGAGTACTTTTTCATGTTCTTCAATCCTGAAATCTCCCAGTTCCAGCATGTCTCCCAGGATAACTGTCTTGCTATCACCGGGATATTGACCGAAGGATTCAATTGCACTATCCATGCTAACCGGGTTGGCATTATATGAATCGCAAATCAATGTGTTTTTACCTGTTTTAAAAATCTGAGACCTGTTATTATCAGGCAAATATGACTCTATTGCAGTTTGCAGTTTCTCAGGTACCACCTTGAAATAAAGGCCAACAGATAAACTGGCAAGGATATTCTCAACATTATGTAAGCCAAAAAGATTTGTATCCAGCGTGAAACGTTGATTGTCAAGCTGAAGTTGTATTATTAACTCAGGGGATTGTTCTACTCCGGATATTTCAACATTATGCTTGCCGGGTTTGGCATAAGTCACGTTTGTCAATTTTCTTCTCCTTACCTCCTGGTGCAAGACTTCATCATTCTCATTATAAAAAACCACCCCGTTATTTTCTTCCAGGTAATCATACAATTCTGTTTTTGCCTCAATAACGCCCTGGTAAGAGCCGAATCCTTCCAAATGGGCTTTACCAATATTGGTAATAAGTCCATAATCAGGTTTTGCTATCCGGCACAGGTGCTTAATCTCTCCTTTATGATTAGCCCCCATCTCTACTATCATAAATTCAGCATCTTCAGGACAGGTAAGCAGGGTAACAGGAACTCCTATATGATTATTAAGATTTCCCCTTGTATAATGTATATCGAATCTTTTTGAAAGGATTCTTGACAGGATTTCCTTTGTCGTGGTTTTACCATTACTTCCGGTTATAGCAAGTACGGGTATGTTCAATATCTCTCTTCTGCTGAGGGCAACTGCCTGCAGTTCTTCAAGAACATTATCTACCAGGATTGTTTTTGATGATTGGAAAAGCGGATTATCAATAACTGCACACCTGGCTCCTTTTT
This sequence comes from Bacteroidales bacterium, assembly GCA_021738535.1. Taxonomy (GTDB): domain Bacteria; phylum Bacteroidota; class Bacteroidia; order Bacteroidales; family VadinHA17; genus UBA9300. Next base: position 31,957 of record JAIPBU010000018.1, read on the forward strand.
CCAGGGCATCGGGGACAAATTTGTTCCCATCATAATTTTCTCCTCTCAGGGCAAAAAACACTTCTCCACCTGCAATATGCCGGGAGTCTGTAGATAGCCTGAAACTACTATCCTTCAACCACTTATAAATCTCTTTTGTTTTCATTCAAAAAAAACCTCATTACGGTTACCCATAATGAGGTTATCATAAGTTTTAAAAAGTTTCTAGAATCCAGCGGGGCTACCTACTCTGATCATGGCACAACGGAATCCAAGATCATCTCTTGCAGCTTCCTGATCAAGAAATCTTCTTGTTGAGGGATTCAGCCAGTAAGCCCTGTCTTTCCATGATCCTCCTTTGATAACCCGGGCCCTGTCATCAATTAATGAAACAGGCATTTGATCATTCTGACCCTGTATGTACATTGATTCGGTACTTTCCTGCTGATCCTCACCTGTCCATTGGCCGCTGGCCTTTATTTGTGAAAGATTATCTCCGTCAAGGTAATTTCTGTAATCTCCTTTCTGGTAATTGTACCTGTCAGCCACATCCTCAGACTTCACTGTATCCACAGGCATACGTCCAAGTTCATCCTTTGTAACCAGGTTACCATTGGCATCACGCTCAAGGTCTGTATATACATTACCCCTGAAAGGATTAAAAGCATCTACATCACGAGCACTCAATGGCCTGTAAACATCCTGCACCCATTCATTCACATTACCTGCCATACAATAGAGTCCATAATCGTTGGGCCAGTAAGATTTTACTTCCACAGTAATTGAACCGTTATCGTTAAGACTACCGGCAACTCCCATCAGGTCACCTCTTCCCCTTACAAAGTTAGCCATAAATTCTCCGCGATGTTTTTTGGCTGAATTTCGGACATTGTGACCGTCCCAGGGGTAAATTCTTCTTTCAAAGATTCTTTCCTCGAAGGTATTGCCTCTAAGGGCATAGGCTGCAAATTCCCACTCTGCCTCAGTTGGCAGTCTGTATGCCGGAAGCAGTAGCCCATCTTCGAGTTGTACCCTTCTTGTTTCCTCATTGGGATCCAGGCTGGGCAGATTCTGATTAACAACTCCTTCATACTGTCCTGCCAGGTAGGCTTCTGTATTAAAATTATTTTCGTTTTTCTGTTCGGGATCATAATTAAGTATCCCTTCATCAACGAGTATCTGTTCATTAACCCTGTCTGTACGCCATTTACAGTAGTCTGTTGCCTGGTTCCAGTTAACACCCACTACCGGGTAATTATTATATGAAGGGTGCCTGAAATAATACTGTACATATGGATCATTATATCCCAGGGGCGAACGCCATACCAGGGTATCCGGCAAGGCTCTCTTATGTACTTCAGGATAATCGACGTATACACGCTGGAGCCACCAGAGGTATAACTTATAATCAACGTTTCGCACTTCAGTCTCATCCATGTAGAAAGATGAAACAGTTACCCTGCGTATAGGATTGTTCCAATCATACATAACATCTTCCTGAACACGACCCATTGTAAAGGTTCCTCCCTCAATAAGTACAAGCCCCGGACCTGTTTCCTGCTCAGCTCCAATCTTTACCTCAAACCCACCGTTGTCAGGATTATTATAATCCCAGCCGGTTGTGGGTGACACGTTTGGATTTTCACCACGGTTACAGGAAGCCAGTAATATTGCAACCGCTACCAGTAGTGAGGATGATAATCTATACATAAGATGATAGGTTTTGGTCATATTAATTATTTTCAAATATAACAAATTTTATAAAAAGTGTCTTTATTTATCAAATATAACTACAATTTAGGATATTTTATTGCTTTTATGATATCTCTTTTTTCAACATTATTCAAACTTATTATGACTGATATCTGGTTTGAAAGGGTAAAAGGCCGTATTTTACCACTGCTGACAGGATTGAAATTATAGTTATATGCAAATTCCATTCTGCCGGTATCATAACTTATTCCTGTCTGAAGAAATGCAAAATCATAAGAGAACGCATAAAAGGGCATGACATTAACAGACAGGCCATTATAAGACACTGAAGCACCTGCTGAAAGCAGGATTAGCTGGTCCTGCGCAGACAGAAAAAACGCCGGTTCTACCCGGAATCTATTTTTCTCTGAACCAAACGCCGCTGCTCCATGAACTGAATAACGTCTTCCAAGCCGGGATCCGGGATAGTTGTTAGCATTTAAGTAAGGTCTGAATAAATGATTAATAGTAAATCCTGCGTGGTAATTCCTGTAACTGACAAGAAATCCCACTCCGGCATCAAAAACAGTGTTTGAAATACCTGAAATTGTCTCAGCTGACGGTGAAATTAGACCTGTGAGCGGATCAACCTGGTCAGGAAGAATGATATTCCCTGTTTTTACACTCCTGTTTATCAGGGATGCCATAAACCCTGCATTAATGTAAATATCTTTAGTCGCACGAAGATGATAAGAATATGCTGCTCCCGTCCTTAATTCATTAATTAATGGTCCAAGGATATTATCTGATATATATATTCCCACACCCCCATGAACCGGTTTTAAAAAAGTATCATAGGATAAGAATACACTGTGCAGATCCAGTCCCCGGCCAGGGTAATAATCACGGTAATTCAGCCTGAGCTTTCCCATAGCCTGTGATCCTGCAAGTGCCGGGTTAGATTGTACCGGGTTGTAATAAAAGCTGTATGCTTCATTATCCTGACCCCCGGCAGAAAAACAGATTAAAAATAAAGACAAGCAAAGAATGACTATTTTTGTACATCTGATTCTTCTAAAATTAAACAAATCAGATGCCGGCGGTGTAATATTTAAGAATTGTTTTGGCCACATATTTGCAATATGAACATACTTGATACGTTAATTATTGTAACAAGCGTGACAAACTTAATGAAATAGACTGATTTTTGAATAAGCGTGTATATATATTGATCTTCTTCATTTTTACAGCCTCACTGTCATTGGCCCAGGAATTTGTGTCAGGCTCAGTTTTGTCATCAGGCACCTGGCACAAGATCAAAATACTGAAAGAAGGGATATACAGAATTGATTATGAACAGCTTAAAGAGCTTGGCCTGCAGCCAGGCCATGAGATTGGTATCTACAATAATAATTTTGGTATATTATCATATTATAACACTGACGAAAAGCCTGATGATCTGGAAAAAACGGCAATTCATATTGAGAGGGGTCAGGATGGTGTTTTCAATGACGGTGACTACATTCTTTTCTACGGTAACGCCACGCACCGCTGGAAATATTCAGAAACAGACAGCAGGTATTATTTCGCCAGGCATCACTACTCTGATACCGCGGTATATTTTCTGAAGCTTAATGACACTCCTGTTGAAATACAGGTGTCAGATGTAACTGAACAGGCTGACTATTTTTCAGAAGCTTCAGATCTGTTAATACGTCATGAATCTGAAGATGAAAACATTCTTAAATCCGGCAGGGAATGGTATGAAGCTCTTGCTCCGGGAGTAGCTAAGGAAATATCACACAACCTGGGTAATTATAACGTTGTCGCGGGCACATACCCTGAATATAAAATGAGAGTCCTTGCAAGATCCCAGGATCAAACAGTTATAAGGTTTAACATTGACGGCGAAACCATCTCATCGGTACCGGTTAACGGTATAAATATATTTAATACAGCCGGCACTTATGCAAGGGCCGTTACTGACAGCGGACTGATTGAAACACTTTCAGCCAGCCCGTCAATGAACATTAACTTTCACAACAATGGGAATCCTTCTGCCAGGGGCTGGCTGGATTATCTCAATATTGAGGCAAAGGTCAGAAACGAGTTTTACTCCCCTGGAGAGCGACATTTTATTATCAGGGACAAGGCAAGCACAGGGCCGGGTACTGTTACAGAATTTTCCATAAGTACTGACATGCAGGATCTGAATATCTGGGATATAACTGATCAGATGAGGACTAAAAGGGTAAAATATGATTACTCACTGAACACCTGCACATTCAGATCGAGAACAGACAGCCTGAAAAAATTTATTGTTTTCACCCGTGAGAATGTCATTAAACCCCGGATAGTGAAAGAACCGGTAAGTAATCAGAATATTCACGCTTATCGTGAAGCTGACATGATAATAATAAGTCACCCGGCTTTTACCGCTTATGCCGGTGAAATAGAAGAGATTCACCGTCTTAATGACGGCCTTAGCAGCATAATCATTACACCAACGGAAATATATAATGAGTTTTCAGGTGGTATTCCGGATATCAGTGCACTGAGAAATTTTGTAAAAATGATTTACTCCAGGAGTAAAGACACTGAGAAAGAATTAAAATATTTATTGCTTTTTGGGGACGGTTCATTTGAAAATAAAACAGCACCGCCCAGGAATCCGAATTTCATACCAACATATCAGACACGTAACTCACACATAAGCATTTTGTCATTTACCTCAGATGACTATTATGGTCTTCTTGACAACGGCGAAGGAGAATATGAGGGAACACTTGATATTGGAGTCGGCCGCCTGCCGGTCTCTGATACAAACCAGGCAGGGGTTATGATCAATAAGATAAAAACCTATATTTCACCGGAGAGTTTGGGGCCATGGCGTAATATCATTACTATGGTAGCTGATGATGAGGATAATAACATCCATATGAATGACGCAGATAACCTTTCTGATATAATTGAAAACCAGAGACCATCTTTCAATATAGAAAAGATCTACCTTGATTCATATGAACAGGAAACAAGTGTAAACGGTGATTCATATCCTGAAGCCACAAGGGCTATAAATGAGAGAGTGAATAATGGATGCCTTATAGTGAATTACGCCGGGCATGGCAATGAGCTGGGCCTTGCTCATGAAAGGGTTGTTAATAGTGAGACCATAAATTCATGGATAAACAAGAAAAAATACCCTGTCTTTATTACCGCAACATGCGAATTTTCAAGGTTTGAAGACATAGATATAGATCCCGGATCAGGAGATATAACTCAAAAATCATCTGCAGGAGAGCTTGTTTTATTAAATCCCGGAGGCGGAGCAATTGCATTACTGACAACCACAAGAATTGTATATGCATCACATAACTACAACCTGGCTTCAAATCTGTACAAAAATGCCTTTAAAACGGGAGAAGACGGGAAGGGACTGACCCTGGGTGATATTATGCGAATTGCAAAGATAAATACAGGGGGCAGCAATAAAAGAAACTTCACCCTGCTGGGCGATCCTGCCCTGCGACTTGCATATCCATGGCATGGCAGTGTAATTACAGATTCCATCAACAGTAAACCTGTATCCGTTCTTAACGACACCTTAAAAGCCCTTTCAGAATTAAACATTAAAGGCCACCTAACAGATAACGCGGGAAACAAGCTTAACTCCTTCAATGGCTATGTTAACACGATACTGTTTGACAAAGAACACGAAATCAACACACTGGCCAATGACGGAGGCCTTCCGTTTACCTATAATACACATGACAGGATACTCTTCAGAGGTAAGGCCAGGGTCACAAACGGCAGGTTCAATATAAATATGCTTATCCCGAAGGATATTGACTATACCTATGGGAATGGTAAGCTCAGTTATTTTGCAACTGACAGCACTTATGACTATTCCGGATCTTTTAATGAAATAATTATAGGTGGTTTTAATAATACGGTATCTTCTGATACTTCAGGTCCTGAAATAAGGCTGTTTTTAAATGACACCCTTTTTCGTGAAGGAGGGATTACCGATGCCAATCCTGTGCTTCTTGCATTATTGAATGACCAGGGCAGCATTAATACAACCGGTACCGGAATTGGTCATGACCTGGTGGCTGTCCTCGATGATGATCAAAGCCGGTCTATTATCCTGAACAAATACTACGAAAACGACTTTGGAACCTACAAATCAGGTAGAATTACCTATCCCCTCTCAAACCTGGAGCGCGGGCAACATAATATTTCAATTAAAGCCTGGGACAATTTTAATAATTCATCAACCGAATCTCTGTTATTCTTTGTCAGAGATGAAGAAGGCCTGGTATTAAATAAACTGCTGAATTATCCAAATCCCTTTACAAACAGCACCAAAGTGAGCGTAGAGCATAACAGGGCCGGAGAGTTTATCCACCTGAGGATAGATATTATCAGTAGAAGCGGCAGGCTGGTAAAAACAATAGAAACAACGAGGCAAACAGACGGATACAGGATTGATCCCATAATATGGGACGCAAGGGACAATCATGGCAACAGGGTAGCTGCCGGTATTTATATTTATACTGTAACAATCAGGACGGAAGATAACGAAGAAGCCAGGATTTCAGGGCGTATGATAATTTTATAAACCTGACACAATAAAGAGTGCTGATAAATGTTTATATATTTGCGTGCGATAAATTAATAAGAGATGAGAGATAAATATATCATATCCTGCCTGATTCTCTGTTTTGCATCCTCATGGGTTCTCAGGGCACAGGAAGACGAACTTAATGCCATACAATACGTTGTCCCCTTCCTTCTTATTGCCCCGGATTCAAGAGCCGGTGCAATGGGTGATGCAGGTGCTGCAACATCTCCTGATATATACAGCATGCACTGGAATCCCTCGAAGTATGCATTCATTGACGGGGAAGGTGGGATAGGGATTTCATACTCACCCTGGCTGAGAACACTTGTTCCAGATATCAACATTGCTTATCTTACAGGATATTACAGGCTTGACGACAAACAGGTTATAAGTTCAAGCCTTCTGTATTCAAGTCTTGGTGACATACCGTTTACTGATGATTTTGGGAATATTGAACGCAATTTCAGACCAAATGAGTTTGCCCTGGATGCTGCATATTCAAGGTTACTGACTGATAAGATTGCCGGTGCCATAGCTTTCAGGTTCATTTATTCCAATCTAACCGGCGGGTTTCCTGCAGGAGGCACAGAAACAAAGCCGGGACTATCAGTAGCAGCAGATATTTCATTTTATTACCGCAATGATATATCGCTGGGTTCAAAAGATGCTTTACTCTCTTTCGGAACAAATTTTTCAAATATAGGTACCAAGATGTCCTATACAGATGAAAACGATCCTGATTTCATTCCTATGAACCTTCGCCTGGGACCGTCTCTCAACATAGAGCTGGACAACTATAACGATATAAACCTTGCAGTTGATTTTAATAAATTACTGGTGCCAACCCCTCCTGTTTATGATCCTGCTACAGGTGACATTATTGACGGTAAAGATCCCAATGTGGCAGTTCCGGTAGCAATCTTTCAATCCTTTATAGATGCACCTGGAGGCTTCAGGGAAGAACTGAATGAAATAAGCTATTCCTTCGGCCTCGAATACTGGTACAATCAGCAGTTTGCCATCAGGGGCGGATATTTTCACGAGCATGCCACCAAGGGTAACAGGAAATATTTTACGGCCGGTGCCGGTTTCAGGATGAATGTGTTTTCACTCGATTTTTCATACCTTATGCCCCTGGTGAATAATCATCCCCTGGCACGCACATTAAGGTTTTCACTATCTTTTGATTTCGATGCATTCAGAAACATAAATACTTCCGGCTAATGGATATCAGAACAGGGCAGGGAATAGATTTTCACAGGCTCGCAGCCGGAGAAAAACTCTGGCTGGGAGGAATAAATATCCCACATGATAAAGGATGTATAGCGCATTCCGATGGAGATGTCCTCTTACACGCCATTTGTGATGCTCTGCTGGGTGCTGCAGGAATGAGAGATATAGGATATCATTTCCCGGACAATGATGAACAATACAGGAATATCAGTTCAGGGTTATTGCTGGAAAGAACAAGCGGCGTAATTGGAGAAAAAGGATTTTCAATTATTAATATCGATTCAACAATATGTCTGGAAGAGCCAAAATTAAGTAAGTACATTGACAAAATGTGCGAAGCCATAAGCCAAAAATGCAGGATTGACAGAGAAAGGGTATCTGTTAAGGCAACAACCACTGAAAAGATGGGATTCACAGGACGAGGTGAAGGAATTATTGCCCTTGCATCGGTTCTGATAGAGAAGAAGTAGATAATCCCCTTAACCCATCTTTTTTTTACATCTTTTTTAATACTTTTACAACAAAAAAGGAATGGATAAAACTACATTGGTGCTTGGTGCAAGCCCAAAACCTGACAGGTTTGCTTATAAGGCTGTTAGAAGCCTCCAGAGGAGAAATATACCCGTAATTGCCATTGGCAGGAAAGATGCTGATCTGGATGGCATCAGGATAAGGAAAGGCAAGCCGGACAAGATAGGTTCTGTACACACAGTTACACTATACCTGAACGCAAAAAACCAGGCAGAGTACTATGATTATATACTTTCACTTAACCCCAGGCGCATAATTTTCAATCCGGGGACCAGGAATCCTGAATTGGCCGACATGGCAAGAAAGAAAGGCATCACCGTTGTGGAAGACTGCATGCTTATTATGCTTAATAACGGCAGGTTTTAATCAATCACCTGCAATTTCATCCACCAGCCTGTCATCTGCAATATACGGAATAGTAATCTGTAATTCGGGGCTGCGTTCCATTTCACGTACAGCAGTAAACATAGCTCCTTCATTCCTTGCCCAGCTTCGCCGGGCAATACCGTTATTTACATCCCAGTGAAGCATCATTTTAAGCCTTTTTTCAGCTTCCGCAGAACCATCCAGTAAGAGGCCAAAGCCTCCGTTTATTACTTCTCCCCATCCTACTCCTCCACCGTTGTGTATGCTCACCCAGCTGGCCCCCCTGAAAGAATCTCCTATCACATTCTGTACTGCCATATCAGCAGTATAAGCAGACCCGTCATAAATATTTGAAGTTTCCCTGAAGGGGGAATCAGTACCGGAAACATCATGATGGTCGCGACCAAGGACTACCGGTGCACTAATCTTACTCTCTTTAATAGCCTTATTAAAGGCTGCGGCAATCTTAATCCGGCCCTCTGCATCTGCATACAGGATACGTGCCTGGGATCCGACAACGAGTTTATTCCTTCCCGCTTCCCTTATCCAGTGTATATTGTCAAGCATCTGCTGCTTTATCTGCCCAGGTGATTTTTCAGCAATTTCCTCAAGTACTCTGACCGCAATATTGTCTGCCTCCTGCAGGTCGTCCTGCCTGTTGGAACAGCATACCCACCTGAAAGGTCCGAAACCATAATCAAAACAGAGGGGACCCATTATATCCTGAACATAGCTGGGATAACGAAAACTTCTGTCAGCATTCATTATATCAGCTCCTGCCCTGCCTGATTCAAGGAGGAAAGCATTTCCGTAATCAAAAAAATATGTTCCCTTGCTGGTATGACGATTAATTGCTTCTACCTGACGCCTCAGCGAACTTCTTACAAGTTCCCTGAATTTCTCCGGGTTATCTGACATCATACGATTTGACTCATCAAAACTGATGGCGGCCGGATAATAACCGCCTGACCAGGGATTATGTAATGAAGTCTGATCCGAACCAAGGTCAATTTTAATATTTTCAGAGTCGAATATCTCCCAGACATCAACAATGTTTCCGTGGTAAGCCAGTGAAACTGTTTCGCCTTCCTGTTGAGCTTTGAGAGTACGTTTGCACAGGTATTTAATATCATCTATAACTTCATCAACCCAGCCCTGGGAAAAACGTTTTTCTATTGCAGCCCTGTTTACTTCCGCAATAACTGATATAACACCTGCAATGGTTGCTGCTTTGGGTTGAGCACCTGACATACCACCTAGACCGGAAGACACAAAAAGTACTGAACGATTTTCTTCGGCCTTTATCAACCTGATGGCATTGAGTATTGTTATGGTAGTTCCATGAACGATACCCTGGGGACCAATGTACATATATGAACCGGCTGTCATCTGCCCGTACTGGCTTACACCCATTGCATTAAAGCGTTCATAATCATCCTTGCCGGAATAATTGGGAATAACCATTCCATTTGTTACAACAACTCTTGGAGCATCCGCATGTGAAGGGAACAGGCCCAGGGGATGACCTGAATAAATAACAAGAGTCTGATTATCAGTCATAGTAGCCAGGTATTTCATAACCAGCCTGTACTGGGCCCAGTTTTGAAAAACAGCGCCATTGCCACCGTAGGTAATAAGCTCATCCGGGTGCTGAGCCACTTCAGGGTCCAGGTTATTGCTTATCATCAGCATAATGGCAGCCGCCTGCCTGGATTTATGGGGAAAATCGTCAATATGCCTGGCATGTATCTTATAATCAGGCCTGTACCTGTACATATAGATCCGGCCGTATCGCTTTAACTCGTCCGCAAATTCAGGAGCAAGTATCCCGTGAAGATTTTTGGGAAAATATCTCAGTGCATTCTTAAGGGCAAGTATCTTTTCATCCCGGCTTAATATGTCTTTTCTTTTAGGCGCGTGATTAAGCTTTTTGTTATAATCTTTCTTCCCGGGAAGTTCGTCGGGTATGCCTTCCATTATCTGACTGTGGAATTCCTTCATAATATTATAAAGATAGATTTGTCAAAATTTCACACTAAGGTAAAAAAAGACAAAAAGAAAATAAAGTACTTAATCAGAATCTGTTGCCGGAACAGGGTACTACCTACTTTTCTTCATCCAGGATATCATCATCAACAAGTATACGCCCACAGTACTCGCATACAATAATTTTTTTACGCGACTTAATATCAAGCTGTCGCTGAGGGGGGATCTGGTTAAAACAACCTCCGCAGGCATCTCTTTGTACCGGTACAACAGCAAGACCGTTTCTTGCATTCTGCCTGATACGCCTGTACGCACTTTTTAACCTTTCCTCTATAGAACCTGATATCTTCTCAGATTCTTTAACCAGTGTTTCTTCTTCCTTCCTGGTATCCTCGATAATAGAATCCAGTTCTGAAGACTTATTTTCAAGGTCGCCCTTAAGATCTTCCAGGTTCTTTTTTGATTCATCAATTACTTCCTTCTTATCATCTTTCATTGATGAAAATTCCTTAATCTTCTTTTCACACAGCTCAATTTCAAGGGTCTGGTACTCTATTTCCTTGGAAAGTGAATCATACTCCCTGTTGTTTCTGACATTATTCTGCTGGTCTTCATACTTTTTAATGAGTGCCTGTGATTCAACAATCTCATTTTGCTTGGTCTTCACAGCCTTATCCAGCTCATTAACCTCTTCATTCAACTTGCCAATTCGTGTTTCCAAGCCTTCTACTTCATCTTCAAGATCCTGAACTTCAAGTGGTAATTCACCTCTCAGGATTTTAATTTTATCAACTTCCGAATCAACTGTCTGTAAGCGGAACAATGCCTGCAATTTTTCTTCAACTGTCATTTCTTTCTTGCCTGCTTTCACTTTTTCCATGCCTGTAAATAATTTACTGGATTTGTATTTATTTCTGAAAAACGGACTGCAAATTTAGGGAATTTTTTTGTAATAAGCTCATTTATTATTTCCAGTGCGGGTAATTCACTCTCATAATGCCCTATATCGGCAATTAACATATTGCTTCGCCCCTCGAAGAAAGAGTGATATTTTATATCAGCTGTAATATAAGCATCTGCACCGGCAGACAGTGCCATACCTGTATAGCTTGCTCCTGAGCCTCCCATAACAGCTACCCTCCTTACTTTTGACCCTCTGAAGGATGTATGCCGTATCCCCTTTGCATTAAATATTGCAGATACACTTTCCAATAATTCTTTTTCTTCAACTGCCTTATTGAGATCACCAATACATCCCAAACCTGCCCCGGGCACTGCATTTTCAATCTTAAAAATATCAAAAGCAACTTCCTCGTAGGGATGTGCTTCAATCATAGATTTAATTACTTGACTTTTCAGATGAACCGGCAATACGGTCTCAACCCGTATTTCCTTTTCAGAGTGATCTGAGTTCTGATCTCCGGCAAAAGGGTCGGTTCCGGGACCTGCACGAAAAGTGCCATATCCTTCAATGTTGTATGAGCACCTGTCATAATTGCCAATATTACCAGCACCTGCATTGAATATTGCTGCACGAACCTTATCTGCATAATTGAGCGGCACAAAAACGGCCAGCTTAAGTAAATTTCCTTCGAGAGGTACAAGCGGGATAATATTTTCCAAGCCCAGTTTTTCTGCCATCCTGTAACTCACACCGCCTTTTACGATGTCAAGGTTGGTATGCATGCTGTAAATGGAGATATTATTTTGTATTGCCTTAAGAACAACTCTCTCAACCTCAGTACTTCCAGTGATTCTTTTTAATCCCCCGAAAATAAGAGGATGATGAGTAATCACCAGCTTACAACCTTTTCGCAGGGCTTCATCAATCACATTTCCTGTAACATCCAGGCTGAGAAGAGCAGAATTAATTTCTTTGTTCATCTCCCCTACCTGTAAGCCTGAATTATCATATGATTCCTGGAAAGAAGGCGGAACATAATATTCAAGATGATTAACAAGATCTGATAATTTCATGGCTGACAAACTATTTTAGATCTTCCTGTATTTTTACAAGGAGTTTTCTTATATTTTTTAAACTCTGAATAACTTCATGGTTCCTGTCCACATCCCCGGGATTATCAGTCATTTTCTTTTTAGCCCCTGCCAGAGTCATCCCCTTTTCTTTGAGCAGAAAATGTATCATCCTGAGCTTATCAAGATCTTCAGGAGAAAACAACCTGTTACCCTTTTTATTCTTCCTGGGTTTGATAATATCAAATTCTTTTTCCCAGTATCTCACCGCGGAGGTCTGAACCCCAAGTATATTGGCTACTTCACCTATTGAATAGAACAATTTACCTTTATTTTGATCACTCGCTTCCATAAGAGGGCATCAATTTAATATATCCTTCATCATTTATTATTATTCCGCTATCCGTGAAATCCGTTTTTGTCAGTTCCCGGACTTTAAAAATAGCTCTTTTTTGCGGATCAGGATTTACATGTCCGTATAAATTCTGATAAACCGGTAATATCCTGCCTCCCAAAAACTTCCCGGAAGGATCAATGCAGACTTTAATCATGGGGGCATAACCATTTGGTCCCCTGAGGTTAAATCTCCTGTAAGTGCAAAAATTTCCAAGGCTGTAAGCAATAAACCTGTTTTTGTAAACTTCAACCGCCCGGCTTACATGGGGTCCGTGACCCAGGATAATATCAGCCCCGGTATCAATGGCCATGTGTGCAAATTCGTAGATATTCCCCCTGTTCTCGCCGTAGTAAAACTCTTCCTCGCGTGTTACGTGCTGGTTATCCGCACCCTCAGCTCCGCCATGTATTGAAACTACGGTAATATCACAGCTATCACTCAGCATCCTGATAATGGCCCTTGCTTTTCCCTTATCATGAAAATTCATACAACCTTTATTGGGTGCAAAAGCACAGAATCCTACCAGGATACTGTCACGAATCCTTCTTATACTCCAGGGATACTCTGAAGTTCCTGCGTATGATATTCCGAGCGAATCAAGCAGGAAGGCTGTGGTTTCCTTTGCCGGGTATCCAAAATCGCCAATGTGATTATTGGCAATACTAATCAGGTCATAACCTGCCGAATCAAGTACACCGGCATATTTTTCGGGAACCCTGAATGCATAACATAAGGTTGTATCCCTGCATTTTTTTACAAGCCTGGCATCATCAGAGAAAGGGCCTTCCAGGTTACCGAATGTAAGATCAGCATCAGCCAGCGTCCCGATAACAGATGATAAAAGGGGATATGGGCTATTCCCGGGTGGGAGGTATGAAGCATCCGGGAAAGATGTTCCCATCATTATGTCTCCTGTTGCGATAATAGAAATTGTATCCGACCTGTTGACATTGTAATTTGCAGTGTCCTGCCCATTTACTGCAGGATATACAAACAACAAAAGCACCAGGAATTGCCTGTAAAAAGGATGGCAATACACATAATGCAATATGGCCTTAATAATACTAATCAAAAGATTGCCCGCTTCTCATTGAGAGTTCTATCATTCTTTCATATTCCTCAGGGCTCAGGTCATTGAAATAATAATTTGCCGGATCTACCTTTTTACCATTATGATGCACTTCGTAGTGAAGGTGAGGTGCAGTTGATAAACCTGTACTTCCGACATATCCTATAACATCTCCCCTTTTTATAGTCTTACCCACATAAAGATTATTAAACCTGTTCATATGAGCATACAGAGTTTCATAACCATACCCGTGATCAATAATAACATGATTTCCAAAACCTCTTTTTGAACTTCTTATACGCACAACTTTGCCATCTCCCGTTGCGTATATTTCAGTTCCTGTGGAGGCAGTAAAATCCATTCCATAGTGAAATTTCCTGATTTTATAAATGGGGTGTATCCTGTATCCCCAGCCGGAGGCCGTTCTTGTAAGATCCTTGTTGGAAATGGGCATTATGGCAGGTATACGACTCAGCATTTCTTCTTTTTCACTCGCCAGGTCTTTAAGTTCATCAAAAGACTTTGATTGCACATAGGTCTTTTTCTTTATCCTGTCAAGCCTTACTGCAGTTTCGATAACTATCCTCGAGTTATCATAACCCTCCAGTTCCTCATACCTGTTTACACCTCCTATACCTCCTTCTCTCAGTGATGTAGGAATTGGTTCCGCTTCAAATATTGTACGATAAAGGTTATCGTCAGTTTCCTGTAAATGGGCCAGTACTTTTTCTACCTTATCCAGGTCCTTGCTGAGCAACTCGTACTGTAACCTCATCTGGGCATTCTCGCGTTTAAGAACTTTCTCTTTTGGCGAATCAAACAGAAAGGTAAATATTGCCCCGTACATTATCGCCAGAACCAGCGATCCTACAAAATATGCCAGGAAACGAAGGAATCTTTCGCCAAAGGTCCTTTGTATCCTGTCAAAGCGCAGGGTTTCGGGATTATATTTATATTTCGTTTTTGCCATAGTCAAAATTCTGCTGCAAAGATAGCATAAATATAATAAATTGAATTAATTGGAGCTTCCACAGCCTTCTTCATCATGCTAAAAGAAACAAAAAAAACAGTAAATTGTTATTTGGAAGTTGAATTTTCAAATGCAGTAATCATTTCAAAATATTCATTTTTTGTTAATTCGTCGTGAAAATAGTAGACGGGGTTTTTTACTTTTCCATAGTAATGCACCTCATAATGTAGGTGAGGTCCGGAAGAAATACCGGTGCTGCCGGAAAGTCCCAGGAAATCGCCCCTCGTTACTTTTTCTCCCACTGTTATATCAACTTTACTTAAATGGCCGTATATGGTAACAAATCCGTAGCCATGGTTTATCTCAACCATTTTTCCAAAACCATAGGGACTCCATCCTGCCCGGGTCACTGTTCCGGAGCCGGTTGCATAAACTTCGGTACCGCGCGGAGCGCTGAAATCCTGACCATGATGCCACCTTGGTGTTCCCAGGACCGGATGCTTATGCCTGTACATCAAGCCATCGCCAAGAGGAATATTAACATTCACCGGCCGGATAAACGGCATGTGTTCGAGCTTATCTTTCCATTCAGCAGCCTCCGGAACGATTTCATCAAATGATCTTGATTGTATGTAGGTTTTTCTCAAAAGCCTGTCGGTCTTCCGCCTTGCGGACAACATAATATCACTGTTCTTATAACCGGCCAGTTCATTATATTTGTGGGTACCTCCATAGCCTGACTGCCGGAATGAACCGGGTAACTTATCCATATTGAAAACAGGCCTGTATACATTGTCTTCAGACATTGCAATCTCTTCCAGGTCTGATTCTACGTTCTGAAGTTTCTTTTCAAGTAAACTGTATTTATAACGTATTTCCTCCAGGTCAGATTGTAGTCTCTTTTCCTTCGGAGCCCCGAATAAATGCTTGAATGCCAGACCATAACCTGCAGCTACAATTATTGAAACAAGCAATAATATACTGAATTTGAAAATCCGTTTACCCGGTGAAGGTTTGTATACCTTGTAAACCAGCTCTTTCTTATCTAAAAAATACCTCTTTCCCAGCATCAACTAATTTGAAGATTGATTTTTTCCATCAGGTGGAGCAAATCTAATTTAAATAAACTAATTTTACAAGCCATTTATGTGTCATCATGTTAACGGTTGAATATTTTTATGAAGTCAAAGGAAATCAGGAAAGCGTTTTTTGAATTTTTCAGATCCAGGGAGCACTCAATAGTTAAATCAGCCCCTATGGTCTTAAAAGATGACCCCACACTTATGTTTACAAATGCGGGGATGAACCAGTTCAAAGACATTTTTCTTGGCAATGAAAGTCCTGCAGACAAACGTGTTGCAGACTCTCAAAAATGTTTGAGGGTTTCCGGTAAACATAATGATCTTGAAGAGGTCGGGCATGACACCTATCACCATACTATGTTCGAGATGCTTGGTAACTGGTCGTTCGGAGACTATTTCAAGAAAGAAGCAATATACTGGGCATGGGAATTTCTGACCGATGTGCTTCGAATACCCGCAAACCGGTTATATGTCACTGTTTTTGAAGGAGACAGCAAAGACGGACAGGAAAGGGACAATGAAGCAGCAGGCTACTGGCGTGAATGTCTTGATGACAGCGATGAGCGCATTCTTGATGGATCAAAAAAAGACAATTTCTGGGAAATGGGTGATACCGGGCCCTGTGGCCCCTGCTCTGAAATACATGTTGACCTGAGGGAAGATAAGGACAGGAAAGAAACACCCGGGCATTTGCTTGTAAATAAGGATCATCCTCTTGTAATAGAAATCTGGAATCTTGTGTTTATCCAATTCAACCGCAAAGCAGACGGATCTCTTGAACAACTTCCTGAAAAACACGTTGATACGGGGATGGGTTTTGAGAGGCTCTGTATGGTTGTACAAAACCAGACATCCAACTATGACACAGACATTTTTCAGCCACTTATAAGGGAGGTAGCGGAAATAACCGGTACCGGTTATGGAAAACACGAACAAACCGATATTGCCCTAAGGGTTGTTGCAGATCACCTGAGGGCCGTTGCATTTTCAATTGCTGACGGGCAATTACCTTCAAATAACAAAGCAGGTTATGTTATCAGAAGAATTCTCAGGCGTGCCATAAGGTACGGCTACAATTACCTCAGGCAGGATAAGCCTTTCATCTACAGGCTTGTACCCGTGCTGGTGGATATCATGGGAGAATCTTTCCCTGAGATTGAGTTGCAGCAAAAACAGATAACCAGCATTATCAAACAGGAAGAAATAACTTTTCTTAATACACTTGGCAAAGGCATGAAGCTGATTGACCGGCGTATTAATGAGCTTAAGTCCGGCAATAGCATGATATTACCGGGCAGGGACGCCTTCACTCTTTATGACACCTATGGTTTTCCTCTGGATCTGACAAAACTTATTCTCAGGGAAAATTCGATGGATGCAGATACTGAAGGCTTTGAAGATGAAATGAAGAAACAAAAGCAAAGGTCTAAAGCAGATGCAGAAAAGGAAACAGATGACTGGGTAATCATTAAGGATAGTAATGAAACCCTTTTTACAGGTTATGAATCAACTACTGATCAAATAAACATTACACGTTACCGGAAAATAAAAACCAAGGGAAAAACTTTCTACCAGCTTGTTTTTGACAGAACTCCATTTTATGCAGAAGCAGGTGGACAGGTTGGAGACACAGGCTATATTGCCAGGGATGATGAAAAAATAAGCATAATAAACACTCTTAAGGAAAACCGGCTTGTAATTCATATTACCAAATCATTGCCCTCAGAATTAAACTCATCATATAAGGCTGTTGTTAACAAGGATAAAAGAGAAGCTACTGCACGGAATCATACTGCCACCCATCTTCTTCACCACGCGCTCAGAGAAATCCTGGGCAAACACGTTGAACAGAAAGGCTCACTGGTTGAAAGTGACAGGCTGCGCTTTGATTTCAGCCATTTCGCCAAAATAAGTAATGATGAGTTCAACAATATTGAGAAAATGGTGAATGAACTGATCCGAAAAAACATACCTGCATCAGTTATTGATAACATTCCAATGGATGAAGCCCTTGAAAAGGGTGCTATTGCTCTTTTCGGTGAAAAATATGAAGAAAGGGTAAGAATAGTTGAATTCAATGACTCAGTTGAACTCTGTGGTGGCACACATGTTGATTTAACCGGCAATATCGGACTTTTTAAAATAGTCTCAGAAGGCTCAATTGCTGCGGGAATCAGAAGGATAGAGGCAGTTACAGCCGGGCAGGCACTTGATTATGTTAACTCGCACCTGTCGAAGCTTGATGAAATAGCAGCAATGTTGTCAGGTTCAAAAAACATTACTGAGTCGGTAGCACGGCTGGTAGCGCAGGTAAATGAAATGAATAAAAGAATAGAGAAGCTTGAAGCCAGTGCATCTGCAGGCATCAGGGATGAATTGTTGAACGAAGCCGAAGAAATAAATGGCATAAAGTTTATTGCCCGCCACTTAAGTGTAGATTCGGTGGATATGCTGAAGAAGATAGCACAGATGATCAGAAGCAGTAACGATGATGTAATTATGGCCTTAGGTGCTGAAATCGGCAATAAAGCACAGCTCCTGGTAATGATAAGTGACAATATTGTTGAAAGTAAAAAAATGCACGCCGGGAATATTGTCCGGGAGGCTGCCAAAAAAATTAAGGGCGGCGGCGGCGGTCAGCCTTTTATGGCAATAGCGGGAGGAGCCAGCCCTGATGGAATACCTGCAGCGCTGAAAGATATAAAAAAGACAATAACTGATTCACTTTTGTGAAACAGGCATTTTTCATAATTTTGACCAGACCTTAATCTGACTGATGAAACTCATATATCCACTGCTTACCGGCTTATTGGTTCTACTCCATCTGTCATGCACAGAGCAGGCATGTGACCTGGACACAGAGGCATTCCTGAATGCCGGTTTTTACTCTGCTGAAACAGCCGAAGCAATTTCCCTGGACAGCCTTACCATATATGGGATCAACAGGGAGGACTCGCTAATTTATTCAATGGCAAACACCGGCAAAGCAGCATTGCCACTGGATCCGTCCGGTGAATCATGCAGCTTTATTATTAAGAACGGAGATCGTACAGATACATTAAGCTTTCAGTATATTCCTGAGATGATCTTCCTCTCCACTGCCTGTGGGTATATCTATAATTACAGGCTGGCAGATGTAATCTACAGTTTAAATGCAATAGAAAATATTTTGATATTAAATGAAAACGTAAAACCAGGAGATGAAGAAAACATTCAGATTTTCTTTTAGCCTGATCCTTATAATATGCTCAATCAGCATGGAGGCTCAGGAAGCTGATACTGTAAGGGCAAGACCTTCAATCAGTGCAGGCATTGAAGCTACCGGTCCGGCAATGTATTTCCTGGATGACAGTAAGTACAATTTTGAAGGACATCTGTCTTACCGGCTTAATTATAAATATTTCCTGGTTATTGAACCGGGCTATTCAAAATATAATTTTGAGAAATACAATTTCAACTACAATTCCAGGGGTTTTTTTATGAGACTGGGTACCGATATTGGCTTGCTGGAACCTGTTGCCACAAAAATTGATCATTTTGCAGGTATTGGTCTGCGCTACGGCATTTCTGTTTTTAACCAGGAAGCTGCCGGCATCATCTCTGAAAACTACTGGGGAGAACATACATCATCAGTTCCATCAAACAGGGTGCACGCTCATTTCCTGGAATTACAGGGCGGTGTAAAGGCTGAGGTATTTAATAATTTCCTGATAGGGTGGGCCATCAAATTGCGCACGCTTATTTATTCTTCCGGCAAAGATGAAATGAAACCGGCATACATACCCGGCATGGGCAACACAAACTCATTTATTATACCGGCTGTATCCTATTACTTCATTTACCGCTTTCCTCTAGGGGCTGCCTCTGACGTATCAGCATCATCCCCAGAAAAGTGATTATTCCGTTCACCAGCAGCAACTCAAAGCCGAATTTATAACCCCAGAACAACTCTTCTGAGAAAATATTCAAAAGGATACATAACAAAGGAGAGATTACAGCTACGGCCGGAACAAAGCGATCCTTAACCTTCCAGCGGGTAAACAGACCAAATGAATACATGCCAAGCAATGGCCCATAGGTATAGCCCGCTACAGTAAACAGAGCACTTATCACACTCTGGTCGTTAATCAACCTGAACACAAGGATTACAATCATCAAAATGAAAGAAAACATTATATGAACCCTGAACCTGACTTTCTTAAGTACGGATTCTTTCTCCCCTCCCCTTCCAAGGATATCAACCGTGAATGATGTTGTGAGTGCAGTCAGTGCAGAATCAGCACTTGAATAAGCTGCAGCTATCAATCCCAGAATGAAAAAAATGCTTACTGCAGCACCCAGACCTCCCTGGGTTGCAATCATTGGAAACAGATTATCAGCATGGTCAGGAAGAGCCATCCCTTTAAATGATGCGTAAATAAGTAATAATACACCCAGGACCATGAAAATCAGATTTACCGGCACAAAAGCTATACTGTAAGTATAAATATTCTTTTTTGCATCACTCAGCCTCCTGATGCTCATATTCTTCTGCATCATATCCTGATCAAGGCCTGTCATGACTATCGTTATGAACATACCCCCCAGGAACTGCTTTACAAAGTGCCTCTGATCATTGAAATTATCAAAAAAGAATATCCGGGACGATTTATTTTCTCTTACAGCATCAACAAGTGATGCAAAATTCAGATCCATTGACCTTGATATATATATTACGGAAAGGATAACGGCTGTTAGCATAAAAACAGTCTGCATTGTATCAGTCCAGATAATAGTTTTTATCCCTCCCCTGAAAGTATAAAGCCAGATTAACAACAGAGTAATAGCCACCGTAACTGCAAATGGCACGTTCCAGGCATCAAATACGGTAAACTGCAGAACCATGGCAACGAGAAACAACCTGAAGGCAGCACCAATCGTACGTGATAATAAGAAAAATGAAGCCCCGGTCTTATAGGAAGAATGTCCAAACCTGTTCTCCAGGTATGTATAAATGGATGTAAGCTTAAGGCGGTAATATAATGGAAGGAGTACTTCTGCAATAACTGCATACCCGACAAGGTAACCCAGGACCATCTGCATATAGGAAAACTGGCTGTCAATAACCCAGCCCGGAACAGAAATAAAAGTTACACCAGAGAGAGAAGATCCTATCATTCCTATGGCAACAATTAACCAGGGTGATTTCCTGTTACCAATGAAAAAACTCTCACTGTCTGCCTTACGACCCGTAATCCAGCCAATAAAAAGCAAAAAACTGAAGTACAGAAAAATTATTACCAGAATCAGTACCGGGCTCATAATGTAAATTTTGGCAAGAATAATAAAAACAGTTGAGAGAAAAAATTAAAATTATTAATATTAAAACACTAATTTTAGCAATCCGTCAAGAAAATTTGTTTTATGACTTTTTCCGACTATCCCTCGAAACTACTTGAAAATGCCGTTAATGAATTTGCTTCACTTCCCGGAATAGGTAAGAAAACGGCTTTCAGACTCGTTATGCACCTGTTGAGACAGGATGTATCAGATGTTGAAAGATTTGGAGACAATATTATTAAGCTGAAGAAAGAAGTCAAATATTGCAGGTTTTGTTTTAATATTTCTGACACTGATATTTGCGAAATATGCAGTGACAGGACCAGGGACCATGCAACAGTATGTATTGTTGAAAATATAAGGGACGTTATAGCTATTGAAAATACAGGCCAGTACAGGGGAGTGTATCACGTGCTGGGTGGTGTTATTTCTCCGATGGACGGTATTGGCCCGTCAGATCTGAATATAGACCAGCTTGAAAAAAAGGTAAAAGCAGGTAACATCAATGAGATTATTTTCGCATTGAGCACAACTATGGAAGGAGACACAACCAATTATTATATATACAGAAGGCTGTTAGCTTATGAATTAAAAATAACTTCGCTTTCAAGAGGTGTTGCTATAGGAGATGAACTTGAATATACAGATGAGATTACTCTGGGCAGATCAATAGTCAACAGAACTCCCTTTGAAACAGGTAATAAATAAATGGCCGGGCAGTGCTTTTTGCCCGTCATTCAAAATATTTATAAATTAGATAACCACAATAACCAAAACAAAATCCAATGCCTAAAGACATAGAAAGCAAACTTTCCAGATCAGCAAAATCAATGAAAAGATCCGCAATAAGGGAAATCCTTAAATTATTGCAAAATCCTGAGATGATATCATTTGCTGGGGGATTGCCATCACCGGAATCCTTCCCTGTGGAGGAGGTTAAGGATATCAGTAAATCGATACTCGAAAATCAGGGTGCTGCAGCGCTTCAGTACGGTACAACAGAAGGAGACCCCCTGCTGAGGGAAATGATATTGAAAAGGCATTCAGACCAGGGCCTTGAAGCTGCACAGGAAAATCTTGCCATAAGCACAGGTTCGCAACAGGCTCTTGACATCCTGTCTAAAATCTTTATTGATCCGGGCGATGTAATTATTTGCGGACTGCCTTCATACCTTGGAGGACTGTCCTCATTTAATGTTTACGGAGCCAAACCTGAAGGTATTCCTTTTGATGAACATGGTATGAGAGTTGACCTGCTGAGGGAAAAAATTGAAAAACTGGTCGCAGGGGGCGAAAAGATAAAATTCATTTATGTGATTCCTGATTTTCAGAACCCTGCAGGTATAACGATGCCTGAATCCAGGAGGAAGGAAATACTGAAAATCGCAGATGAATTTGACCTGCTTGTTCTTGAGGACAGCCCCTATCGCGATATTCGTTTTGAAGGCAAAACACAAAAGCTGATGTACGAAATGGACCAAAGTGGCAGGGTAATTACTCTTTTCACCTTCTCAAAAATTTTTGCACCCGGTTTCCGTCTGGCATGGCTGCTTGCAGATCCCCTGATAATAGACAAATTTATCATGGCCAAACAATCTGCAGATATTTGCTCGCCGGTATTTGTACAAAAAATAGCAGCGGAGTATATGAATAGAGGACTACTTGATAAGAACCTCGGTAAAACAATTGAACTGTACAGGTCCAGGCGTGACCATATGCTTGAATGCTTCAATAAATATATGCCGGAAGGAGTAAGCTGGACTAAACCCGAAGGAGGTTTATTCCTTTTCCTCAAGCTTCCTGAGGAAATGAATGCAGACGAAGTGTTCGACCTCGCTGTAAAAAATAACGTTGCTTTTGTGAAAGGCTCTGTTTTTCATTGCAACGACTGTGGAAAAAATACAATGAGGATTAATTTTTCGTATTGCAGCAAAGAGACCATAACAACCGGCATTAAAAGGCTGTCCGGTGTTATCAGCGATTACATGAAAATGCATTAGGCAGCATTATGGACCTTAGTGTCATTATAGTAAATTACAATGTCAAGCATTTCATTGAACACTGTCTTTACTCAGTGATAAATGGTCTGAAAAACATTGAGCATGAAATAATTGTGGTAGACAATAATTCAAATGACGGTTCTCAGGCTCTTATAAGAAAGGAATTTCCGGAAATAAAACTAATCATAAACAAAAAGAACCTTGGTTTTGCAAAGGCCAATAACCAGGCCCTCAAAGTAGCAAGGGGCCGCTATGTACTGTTACTTAACCCGGATACCGTAGTACAGGAAAACACACTCGGGCACTGTATAAAATTTATGGATGATAACCCTGGGGCAGGTGCATGCGGTGTTAAGATGATAGATGGCAAAGGTCGCTTTCTCCCCGAGTCCAGGAGAGCCGTACCTAAACCCTCAACAGCGTTGTACAGAATACTTAAGCTGAACAATCTTTTTCCCCGTTCAGGAATATTTAACCGGTATTATCTTGGACATTTACCTGTAGACAAGATAAGTGAAGTAGAAGTACTTACAGGGGCGTTTTTCTTTATCAGGAAAAAGGTTCTGAATGAAATATCATTCCTTGATGAATCCTTCTTTATGTACGGTGAAGATATAGACCTGAGTTACAGGATAATAAAGGCAGGATATAAAATATTTTATTTGCCGGAACCTTCAATAATACATTATAAGGGCGAGAGTACTAAGAAAGGGACCCTGAACTATGTAATACACTTTTACAGGGCAATGATGATTTTTAACAACAAACATTTTGCCGGGAACAAAGTGCGTCTCCTTACAGCTGCAATAAATATTGCAATATTTTTGAATGCCACCCTTTCGTTTACAAGGACCATTCTGAAAAAATTACTGTTACCTTTTATTGATACATCATTAAGTTATTTTTTCTTTACCCTGGTAATTGGTGGCTGGGCAAGCCGGACATTTTCCGCCTCTTACACCTACCCGGATCTTTTTACAAAAGTAATTGCCCCACTGTATATACTCACCTGGATAGGATCCATTGCTGCATTTAAAGCTTATAAAAGACCATTCCGGTTTCTTTCACTGGTGAAAGGAATTCTGGCAGGCACTGTCTGCATCCTTGTTGCATATGCTCTTCTGCCTGCAGAGCTAAGATTCTCAAGAGCATTAATACTTATTGGAGCTTTACTTGTCCTTGCCCTTACATCAACAGTAAGGATCATACTTGGAATAAGCGGGACGGCAAAGGTTCAGGGAATCAGTTCAGGAGACAGAAAAGTAGCCATTATAAGCAACAAACAGGAATATGATAAGATAACACAGATTATTCAGAAAAGCAGAATGAGGTATAACCTGGTGGGAAGGATAAGTCCCAGGCAGGAAGATGAGGATGGTGAAGTGCTTGGTAAGCTGGCTGATATTAAGGAAATAATAAGAGTAAACCGTATTGACGAATTAATTTTTAGTCCCCTTGACCTTACTGCAGGCGAAATTATTGAAATAATGCAATTACTGTCGTCCAGCCCGGTCAGGAAAAAGATAGCAAGAACAGAATCAGATTATTTCATCGGCAGTGATTCAAAAATCAGGAAAGGCGAGATTTGTACAATAAAGATTGGAAAGATTGTATAACTTACATCAAACTATTAATAGTGACATTTGAAACATTTTTAGTTTTATTTGTTTAGTAAATAGACCAACATATTAATACAGAAAAATGGGAAAAATTGAGATTTATTTACCGGCAATGGGAGAAGGTGTTATTGAGGCTACAATAACCAAATGGCTTGTTTCAGAGGGCAGTGAGGTTGAAGAAGATGATCCTGTTCTTGAAGTAGCCACCGATAAAGTAGATACTGAAATACCTGCTCCTGCTTCAGGAAAAATAACAAACCTGGCATTTAAAGAGGGAGATGTACCCAAAGTGGGTGATGTACTGGCCTATATTGAAAGTGATTCAATTGAAAGTGCATCTGAAGAATCAGCTCCCGATGTTGAAAAGGATTTTGAGGAAGTAAAAAAGGCATCCTCTGCTTACCTGGCTGAGCAGGAAGATGAAGATAAAAAAAGTGCTTCCATGAAAAGCCGTACACCCGGCGGTAAATTTCTTTCTCCCCTGGTACGAAAAATTGCCGAGACAGAAAATATCAGCTACGAGGAGCTTGATACCCTTGAAGGAACAGGTATGGACGGACGAATAACAAGGGATGACATAACAGACTATATTACGAAAAAATACAGCTCTTCAAAACCAATCAGGGAAGAAGACACTCAGCAAGGCACAGAACCTGGGCAGGAAGGTGCAAAAACTGCTGATACTGAAAAAGTTTCACAGGCAGCCGGGCAGAAACCTTCCGGTAAGAGTAACGCACCTGCAGCTGAAGGAGATGAAATCATAGAAATGGACCGCGTAAGAAAGCTTATTGCCGACCATATGGTTCAGTCAAAACGAACATCGCCGCATGTTACGTCATTCATTGATGTAGATATTACGGATATCGTAAACTGGAGAGAAAAAATCAAGAATAAATTCCTTGAAAAAGAAGGTATAAAGCTCACGCTGACACCCATATTCCTTGAAGCTACAGCCCGTGCAATAAGGCAGGTTCCAATGATCAATGTATCAGTTGATGGTACCAGGATAATTAAAAAGAAAAATATTAATTTAGGCATGGCAACTGCTCTTCCGGACGGCAACCTGATAGTGCCTGTTATTAAGAAAGCTGATGAAAAAAGTATAATAGGACTGGCCCGTGAAGTTAACGATTTGGCTTCCAGGGCCAGGAACAATAAGCTTAAACCTGACGAGATAAGCGGTGGTACATTTTCAATTACAAATTATGGAACTGCCGGTACACTTATGGGCAGCCCTATAATCAACCAGCCCCAGGCTGCTATTCTTGGAATTGGTGCAGCAAAAAAGATGCCTGCTGTAATTGAAGGACCCTCCGGTGATTCAATAGGGATAAGAAATATAGTCTATCTTTCATTGAGCTATGACCACAGGGTAGTTGACGGAGCCCTTGGCGGCTTATTCCTGAAGAAAATGAAGGAAAACCTTGAATCTTTCCTCAGTAATAAATTCATCGAGGATCTGTCCCTGTAGCTGAAATATTATTTGCAATTATCTGATAAAGGGTCATATTTAAGTGACCCTTTTTTTTTAATATTGTCTTAATATTATTAGATTTGGACAAAAGAAACCTAACACAGATGAACAAACAGGCTATTAAACTGCTATTGATTGCCTTTTTAATAAACTCAACCATATTATCAGCACAAAGCCGGAGAGAGATTAAGGACATGTTTTTCGAGGCCGAATCGTGGATGCTGTTTGAGGAATACAAGGAAGCATTGCCCCTTTATCTGGATCTTCTTGAATTATATCCTGATAATTATAACTACCACTACAGGATAGGTGTTTGTTACATGAATATCCCGGGTGAAAAAGAAAAAGCCCTGCCCTACCTTCAGGAAGCAGTGATGCATATTGATGACAGGTATAAGGAAGGTAAATTCAGGGAAGATGAAGCCCCTTATGATGCTCTTTTTTATCTTGGGAGTGCTTACCGGATAACCAATCAGCTCGATAAAGCTATTGAAACCTACAAATCATTTTTTCAGGGCATGGATCATAAAACATATGATTCAACAGTGGTAAAGTTGCAGATTGAAGCCTGCCGTAATGCCAAAAAATTAATGAAGACGCCCCTCTATCTTAAAACTCAGAACCAGGGTGAATTCATTAATGATACCCGTTCAGATGTAAACCCGGTTGTTGCAGCCGATGAAAAAACTATAGTTTTTACCCGTGAGTTGCCTTTCTATGAAGGAATCTTCTATTCAAAAAAAATTGACAGCGTATGGTCTCCTCCTATACAGATTCAGACTGAACTACTCATTGACGATGGTTATTCTACCTTTTTATCAAATGACGGAAACGACTTATACATTTACAGGGATGACGGGTATGATGGTAATATATATTTCAGTCATTATTCTGAAGGACGATGGTCTCCGGCAGTCAAACTCAATGATAACATAAACACAAAATACTGGGAGTCACATGCCTGCATATCAGAAGACGGCCAGAAACTTTTTTTTACCAGTAACAGGAAAGACTCCTACGGAGGACTGGATATCTACGTATCCGAGAAAGACAGCCTTGGAGACTGGGGACCTGCCAAAAACCTTGGACCTACAATTAACACCCCTTTCAATGAAGAAACTCCTTTTCTTGACTCTACCAATAATGTCCTTTATTTCAGTTCAAGGGGGCACTTCAACATGGGTGGTCATGACATATTCTATTCAACAAAGAAACAAAACGGAGAATGGTCTGAACCCATGAACATGGGTTACCCGATAAATTCAACAGATGACGACCTGTTTTATTCACCCGCCGGAGGAGGTCACCTCGCATACATTTCTAAATTTGACCCTGACGGCTATGGAATGAAAGATATTTTCAGGGTTGAGGTTTTCTCTGATGACAATCCAAGGAGATTCTATGTCAGAGGAGTGGTAAAGCTTAAAGACTTACTGAAGCAGTACAGGGACAGCGTCAGGGTTAGTGCACTTGACCGGTCAAACATGGACACACTGGTTGCAGTCTACTCTGATCCCAAAACAGGAAAATATGA
The DNA here is from genome assembly GCA_021738535.1 of Bacteroidales bacterium. Lineage (GTDB taxonomy): Bacteria > Bacteroidota > Bacteroidia > Bacteroidales > VadinHA17 > UBA9300. The sequence goes on from JAIPBU010000018.1 coordinate 59,806, forward strand.
ATTCGAGATTCCCCATGGAGAATATAAACTTGTATATCAGTCGGATGGATCCGAAAAAGTTGAAAAGGAACTGGATTTAGACCTTACCCATCCTGCCGACAGTATCAAAATTGCTGATGAACAACTCAGAAAAACAGATTTCATTGCTGATATTAATATTCCTGACGACACAATATCTATTGCCTATGAAAAAGGAGATACGGCACAGGTAGATCTCCTTCTTGAACCAAACTCTATTCTGATTGTGGAACACTGGCAGGGAGACAGTCTTATTAAAACCGAAGAATTTTATATCAATGACCCCTCCTTTATCTATGATGCAGAAACACTAACAGGAGAGAATAATATTAAATTCATTATCAATGACCGCTTCAATAATACCAGTATAAAAGAATTTAACTTCACAGTAAGTGAGCCTGTAATTGAAGAACCGGTAATTACCGAACCTGAACCTGTTATTGAAAAACCTGATCCGCAAAAAGTTCTTGCCGAACAAAGAAGAATTGACAGTATTGAAGCAGTGCAGGCAAAAGAGGCAGAATCAATAGACAGGATGGGACAGGTTATTGGCGAAGTCAGCACTGATGATAAAAACAAGGCAATAAAAGATGCTATCGAAAAAACCAATGAAAAGCAAATAAAAAATGCAGGTGAATGGCTTGAATCATTATATTCGGTAGCAATCGAAGATGGTGCTGAGAAAGAGATGCTTACAAAACTAATAGCTGCAATGTCAGCCGGCGTTGATGACAGTGCAGAGGATTATCTGAGCAGGCTCTCAGAATATGCCGGACCACAGCTCAGGGCAGCCCTGGCAAAAATTGATCCGGACAGGTTTGAAGATGAGAGCCCGGAAGCATTAATTAATTATTTACTTGCTAATTCAGAAAGACTGGGATACAGTAATGAAGACGTATTCCATGCATTCTCCAAATTAATTAATGCTTCTGAAAAGACAGCAGAAGAAATAGTTGACTACATAAGTGTAAAGGAAGGTAATAAACTATTGTTACTTTGGATATTGCTTGGAGGGGTAGCTATAACTTTTATAATTATTGGCTTTCGAAAAAGAGAAAAGAAAAATAAATAAAGACTAACTATATGAAAACCCGCATTTAATAATTAATACGGGTTTTTATATTATTAATATTTTAATATTTTTGTTATAATCAAACCTCCGGGGATATGACTCGATTATTAATTAGTCTGCTTCTGACATTGTTTGCTGGTGGGAATTTAGCCTCACAAAATCTTAAGAAAGATCAGGAAACCTTTCTTGAAGCAGAGTATTTTCTCATGTTTGAAGACTATAATGATGCGCTTCCTTATTATCTGGAGTTAAAAAAATCGTATCCTGATAATTATAACCTGTCATACAGGATAGGGATTTGCTACCTTGGAATCCCGGGACAGAAACATAAAAGTATTGAATACCTGGAGGCAGCAACCAGAAATTCTGAGGCATCATACAGGGAAGGTTCATTGCAACAGACAACTGCCCCGTATACATCCTGGTATTTCCTGGGAAATGCATACCGCATAAATTACCAGTTCAATAAAGCAAAGGAAGCATACAAAAAGTACCGGGAAACATTGCTTGAAGATGACACTGACAATATATTGTTTATCGATCACCAGATTAAAGTATGCAATAATGCTAAAGACCTTATGGCATCACCCATAAAATTTGAAGAAGAAAATATTGGTGAACCTTTTAATGATTCCTATAATAACTTTAATCCCATTATTTCTTCAGATGGTTCATCTTTTGCTTACATGTCATCACTTAAATTCTACGATGCCGTGTTTTACTCATTTAAGGAAAAAGGCAGATGGAGCTCACCGGTTAATATCACACCTGACCTGATGTCGGATGGTGACCTGTATATATCCTGCCTTGCAGACAAGGGCAGGTCTCTTTACCTGTCAAAAGACAATGACAATGAAAGCGATATTTATGTAAGTAAATATGACGGTACAAGATGGTCAGCAGCAGAACCGGTTAAAGGACGTAATATAAATACCAAATACTGGGAATCCCATGCCTTTGTTACCAGAGACGGGTCAACAATGATATTCGCCTCAGACAGGCCGGGAGGACAGGGAGGTCTTGACCTTTATATCTCTTACAGTAAGGACAATGGAAGCTGGGGAAATCCTGTAAATCTCGGGCCTGAGATAAATACACCTTTCAATGAAGACCGTGCTTTTCTTATTGATGACGGGAAGCAACTTTTCTTCTGTTCGCAGGGTCATTACAGTATGGGAGGATTTGATCTTTTCAGGTCAGCAAAATCTGAAAACGGCAGATGGTCAAAGCCGGAAAACCTCGGGTACCCTGTTAACAGCCCGGATGATGACGTGTTTTTTATGCCTGTTGATAATGGCAAATCAGGATATATTTCAGTCTTGAGAGAAGGCAAAGGATATGGCAAGAAAGATATATATTTAATCACATTTAAGTAATACATCAATGCGAAGTACCTTTATTGCTGCTATAATATTTTTTTCCGGCCTTTTTGCATATGCTCAGGATGCTGAACTTCGTGATATCTTTGTTGAAGCAGAATCTCATTACCTGTTTGGTGAATACCAGCTGGCAAACCCGCTTTATCTCATCCTGGATGACTACATGCCTGATAATGCAAATATTAAATTTAAGATAGGCAACTGCTACCTCCATATTCCTGATGAAAAAACAAAAGCAATACCTTATCTCGAAACTGCAGTAAAGAATGCCAGCTACGATGCCAACCCTGAATCATTCAAGGAAAAAAGATCTCCACTGGAAGCATATTTTGCCCTGGCATCGGCTTACAGGATAAACTATGACTTTGAAAAAGCTCTTGCAACATATGCCAAACTAAATGAGCTGATGCCCGAAAAAGGCGAGCTTGAAAATGCTGATTTTATTGATCAACAAATATATGCCTGCAGAAATGCAATGAAATTCACTGAAAATCCAGTTGAATTCAATAAACAGAACCTTGGGCCTGATATTAACCAGGGATCAGTAAACATAAACCCGGCAATAAGCGGTGACGGCAATACAATGGTATATACTGAAAAGAGAGGCCTGGAAAACACAATCTATTATGTGAAAAAGGAAAGAGGTGAATGGGCCTCTCCGATTGACATAACTGCACAACTTGGCGGAGCTACCGATTGCTCATCCAACTCTCTTAATAACGATGGCACTGTACTTTACCTTTACAAAAACGATAACTTTGATGGAAATATTTACAAATCAGAGTATAAAGATGGAGCATGGTCGAAGATTAAAAAGCTGAACCGTAACATTAATACTAAGTATTACGAATCACATGCCTCAGTGTCTTCAGATGGAAATAAACTTTACTTTACCTCAAACAGGGACGGAGGAGAAGGTGGTCTTGATATTTACGTCTCTGAAAAGGATTCTAAAGGTGATTGGGGAGAACCTGAAAATATGGGATCTGCAATCAATACGCCCTATAACGAAGACACTCCCTTTATCTGTAATAACGATTCAATACTTTTCTTTAGTTCGGAAGGCCATACCAATATTGGCGGCTATGATATATTCAGCTCCAAGCTTATTGGTGGCGTATGGAAAAGCCCATCCAATGCAGGCTATCCAATTAACACCCCTGATGATGATCTCTTCTTCCATCCTTTCGATAACGGACAAACAGCTTATTACTCAATGGTAAAAGACTACAAAGAAAGAGACATCTATTTCATTCAACTGGGAGAGAAACAGAGCGTGCCAACTTTTGAAATAAAAGGTATTTTCAGTCTTTGTGACACAAGTATTCTGTTCAATGACGATTACAGGATAATACTGTATAGCAACTCCGCTGAAGACACAATTGATGTAGGGTATCCTAATAAATCCACAGGTTTTTACAGCTTCCTGGTAAAACCTGATAATTATACCCTCACTTATGAGGGACTGGCATACCTGTCGCAAAAAGAAGACATTACAATCCTTGAAGATAATCCATCCAAAGAAGAAATTATTGATGTTTGCCTTGAACCGGATACAAACTATATTCCCAAAATACCCGTAATAAGGGAGAAACTTGACTTTTCGAAAGTCAAGGTTATAGATGCCATTGATTCATCAATACTTGTTACCGATGTAATTGTCAGGGATGTCAGTGATTCTGACTCCAGTAACGTTGATGTCCTTTACTACACAGTTCAACTTATGGCTCTTTATAACCCCGTTGATGTTAGTTTCTTTACAAACACAGATGTCACAGTAGTTTATAACGAGGATGATCTCTTCTACAGGTATACAACAGGCAGGTTTGCAACAAAAGAGGAAGCATACAGAAGAAGGGACGAACTTATCGACCTGGGATATCCGGAAGAGATTTTCGTTAAAACAGTCTTCAGGGGGAATAAATAATGAAGCCCAAAAGGTTTTATTTCTACATTATCTTATTTTTACTTTTTCCGTCCTCAGTGTTATCCCAGGATAATGAATGGGAACAAAAGAAAATTGTCAGTTTAATAAATGATGCAGACGGATATTTTATCTATGATGCAAATTATAAGGCAGCTGCAGAGATTTATGAAGAAATACTTAATAAAATTCCCGGAGATCATAATACAAGTTACAAGCTTGGGGTATGCTATCTGAATATTACGGGAAAGCATAATCAGGCACTCAGCCTGCTGGAATATGCATGTGAAAACTATGTGGAAGACCATGAATATTCCACTATCGGCAAGTCGGCTCCATTTGATGTCCTTTATTACATGGGCTTTGCATGTCAGGTTAACATGAAACTGGAAAAAGCCATTGAGTACTATAAAAAATATCAAAACCTCCTGAGGGTAAAAGATGCAGCAGAAATTGAGTACATAAACCTGCAGATCAATGCCTGCCGCAATGCTTTAAGAGCAGCAGATACCAATACCGGGCTGGAGAAAACACTTTTTACTCCCTGGCTTAAGGACTTTAAAAACGTTATTAAACCAGTATTATCTGATAATGATTCTGTATTTATTTTTACGGTTGATGGCGAAGTAGAAAATTTGATCTTTTGCTCATATAAAAAATCCGGGGAATGGTCTCCCCCGGAAAATATTACTGACAAACTGGGCAGGCATGATGATATGTTCAGTAACTCAATTACAACAGACGGGAAGACCCTTGTTGTAGCAAGAAATGACGGAATACAGGGTAATATATACATTTCCCGTTTTAAGAAAGGGTCCTGGTCAAAGCTTGACAAGATTAATAAAAATGTCAATACCAGGTACTGGGAGTCACATGCTTTCATCACCGGCGACGGCAGCGAGATGTTTTTTGCCAGTAACAGACCGGGTGGTTATGGCAGCCTGGATCTCTACCGGGTCCAACTGGATGAGAACTCAGAGGCAGGTGAGCCTGTTAACCTTGGACCGGTGATTAATACAGAACTGGAAGAAAACACACCATACTTTAACAGTGAAACAGGGAACCTGTACTTCAGTACAACGGGACACCAGGGATTTGGCGGTTATGATATTTTCTATTCACAATTTAATAAAAACTGGAATGAGCCAATACATCTTCAGTACCCGGTAAATACTACCTCCGATGATCTTAATTACATACCCCTGCACTCTGATACAGGCCTGATGAGCACTACAGAGAGTGACACTTCACTGTATTCTAATATTTATCTGATCAATATTGAAGAACAAGAGCTACCCAAAGTAATAGTGGCAGATGGCAGAATAAAACTTGGTGACGGTATGGATATTGAAGGTAAGCAACTTGAATTATTACTCCTTAACACTGCAAATGACTCTTTAATTTCTGAAATACATGCCAGCGAAAAGGGGTCATTCAATACTGAACTTTTAGTTGGTGATTATAAACTCATAATTAAATATGCAGGTTATAAACCAGATACTCTTAATATTCATATCCCGGAAGACTTTATGCAGGAGAAGCTATATCTTACCGAAACACTGACACCTGACAGGGTTGATAGTGGGGAATTCCTTGTTATCAGAACCATATTATTTGATTTTGACAACTCCGGGCTACGTAAAGAAGCAAAAATAGAAATTGAGAAGCTTGTTAATATCCTGGTAGACAATCCTGATCTAAGGGTATGCATTGAAGGATACGCAGATGCTATTGGCAGCTCAGAATATAATCTTAATCTATCAAAAGAAAGAGCAGAAAGGGTAAGTGAATACCTTATCAACGCAGGAATAGAAAGTAAAAGGGTAAAGATTTCTGCAAAGGGCGAATCAGCTTTCGTGGCTGATAATTTCAGAGATGACGGAAGTGATAATCCGGCAGGCAGAAAATACAACAGGAGGGTTAGTATTAATATTGAAAATAACGGTTATACAATTCCCGTTGAGTCATACTTTAATGTTCCCGGTCATATCAAAAAGCCATATTCTTACAGCTTTTTTGTAGTTATATCTGAAGAAGATAATGCTTTATCGCCCGGGTATTTTTCACGCTACGGAAGAAGTGAGTTTTCTTTTATCAACGAGGTTAAAACAGATAGCAGTTATTTATACCTGATGGGTGGCTTTCGCACTAAACTGGATGCTATCACTTACCTGGTAAGCCTGAAGAGAGATGGCTTTGATGACTCTTATGTGATTACGGAATATGATCTCCCCGACAAAGAAACGGTAAGCAGTAAATTGCCACCATTATATACCGTTCAGATTCATGCACTCAGGAAGAAATACAGGGATGAATTCCCCGGGCTGAAAAATGTCAGGGAAATAAGTGGAGGTGACGGATTTTACAGGTACACTGTTGGTGAATATAAAGGCTATGCCAGGGCAAAAGCAGCACTTGAAAAGATAAAGAATATAGGATATCCTGAAGCATTTATTAAAGCTGTTGAATTACTTGAGAAACAAACTATTCCTGAAAAATAATGATATGCGATAAAATAAAACTCAGGGCTCCCGAGCCGGAAGATCTTGACTTATTATATAAGTGGGAAAATGACACTGGAATCTGGCAGATCAGTAATACAATCAGTCCCTTTTCAAAATACACATTGAGAAAGTACATTGAAAATTCCCACCGCAATATCTTTGAAACCGGCCAGTTAAGGTTTATGATTGACCAGAGATCATCCGGCAAAACAATTGGCACAATTGATATTTTCGACTTTGACCCTTTCCATCAAAGGGCCGGTATCGGAATCCTTATTGCCGATAAATCAGAACGCAGACAGGGATACGCTGAAATGGCACTAAGGTGTCTTATTAATTATTGTTTTGATCACCTCAAACTGCACCAGCTGTATTGTAATATCACAAGTGACAACCATGCTTCAATAAAACTGTTCGAAAAAATTGGTTTTAAAGAAGCCGGAATTAAACAAGACTGGATCAGGATAAAAAAGGGATATATTAATGAGATTATGTATCAGCTTATTAACCAGGGCTGATATAAACATCAATCATTGCCAAAAGGGTTTTCTATATCAGCAGTCAGCATTCCTCCGAGCATATGTGAACCATCACCGGTAACGGCGAAACAATCCTCTATGCGCACCCCGAACTCACCGTAAATATATATTCCCGGCTCGTTACTGAATGTCATTCCTTCTTTCAGTAAAAGTGGATTATCCTTAACAAGGTAAGGATACTCGTGAACATCCATTCCAATTCCGTGTCCCAGCCTGTGAGCGAAGTATTTATACCCGGGGCCGAAACCTGCATCTTCAATCACTTTTCTCGCAACCCTGTCAATCTCCCCGCATGCTATCCCCGGTCTTATTGCATCGTGGGCAGCTCTCTGGGCTTTTAATACTGCATTAAATACTTCTCTTTGTCTTTTATCAGGCTCACCATATACAATAGTCCTGGTAACATCACTCCTGAAACCCTCCACTGAACACCCTCCGTCAACAAGTATAATATCTCCGTCATGGAGGTCGCGCCTTTGTTTAGTACCATGGGGGAAAGCCGAGGTAAAGCCAAAATAAGGCCCTCCTCCACCATTTACTCCCATTTTTGAATGAGCAATACTTATATGCCCACCAAGCTCCTCGCGGGTCATACCTTTTTCGAGTTTACTGAATCCATACCTGTAAGCTTTCTTGGTAATCCTGTTGGCCAGATCCATGTATCCAAGTTCTTTTTCGGTCTTTACTGCCCTGACCATATTAACTGCCAGGCTGCCATCGAGGATATCTTTACGCAGGCTTCTCTGTATCCCCTCGGAGATAAAAGACCTTACGGAGGGGCCGGCTGCTATTTTATCACTGTCAATTCCGAGATCAACTATTGTTTTCCTGATAAGTTCATAGGGCGACTCATGCTCAGCCCATGTCCTTATCTCATGACCATCAGGAACCTGCTCCCTTGCACGCTCCAGTTCAAAATCCGGACAAATCCATACAGGCTCCTGCTTAATATTGATTATCGGTCCGAACACCCTTTCACTCAACCACCATGATATCTCAAAGAAGTATTTCAGATTTGTACTTCCTTCAATAAACAAGGCTTCAATGTCATATTCCCGCATAGACTTTAAAAGTTTTTCCAGCCTCTTATCATAGTCTGATCCTGAAAGGGGTTTAACTCCTTCAATTTCATTTACCAGCCCTGTATCTTCCTCCCCATTAACACATGAAGTAAGAAATGGAGATACCAGTCCGGAAGCTGCTATAGATAAACCGCCAATTTTCAAGAAGTCCCTGCGAGTGTTTTTCATATTTATGCTGTTATGGTTTGTATAAAGTTAGATCAATATCTATAGTATAAAAATGTTTATAAGCATGTGAAAGACGAAAGACGAAAGACGAACGACGAACGACGAACGACTAAAGACAAAAGACAAACGGCTAAAGGCTTAAGGCTAAGGCTGAGGCTAAGGTGAAGGCTATGTTTCGTTATATAAGGGATTACCTTAACACCCCCGGGGGTGAATAACAATAGCCCCGGTACCACCCGGGGATTAGGCCGGTGGGCGGGGATACCACCCGGGGATTGGCCATTGCGGTGGGTGTACCACCCGGGATCTATTTGTATCTTCCTCCCTGCTCCCTGCTCGCGGTCCGCAGGCTGGAGAAGAATCAGAAGCGAGAAATAACATTTTAGGCTGTTTTCATTTATCTTAGCATAAACAAACAACTATCCGGCAATGAGATATTTTATTTTTATCATCCTGACAGCAGTATTATACTCTTGTTCAGACAGCAAACCTGAAACTGAAAAACCCAATGTTATTATTATCCTTACCGACGACCAGGGATCTGTAGATATTAACTCATATGGCTCTAAAGATCTTATTACACCAAACCTCGACAAACTAGCAGCCTCGGGTATTAAACTCACAAGGTTTTATGCTGGCTCTGCCATATGCTCACCTTCAAGATCCTGCATCCTTACCGGAACAAGCCCTCAGTCAGCCGGTGTTCCCGGAAATGTTTCCTCCAGACCGGGAAACCCCGGTATGCCACAGTCCCGTACCACTATAGCTGAAATGCTTAAAGAAGAGGGATATGTAAACGCTCATATAGGTAAGTGGCATATTGGCTATTCTGAAGAAACAATGCCACTGAACCAGGGTTTTGACTACAGCTTTGGACATATGGGAGGATGCATAGACAATTACTCACACTTTTTTTACTGGAACGGGCCAAACAGGCACGACCTATGGGAAAATGGCAAAGAGGTTTTCCGGGAAGGCAGTTTTTTTCCAGACCTGATGTATGAGAAAGCTGAAAAATTCATAATCAGGAATAAGGATAAACCCTTTTTTATGTACTATGCAATAAATGTTCCGCATTATCCTTTGCAGCCAACTGCAAAATGGAGAAAGAAATACAGCGATCTTGAAATGCCCAGGAGAGATTATGCTGCCTTCCTTTCTTCTGCTGATGAAAATATAGGCAGTCTGATGAACCTGCTGAAAGACCTTGACCTGGAAAAAAAGACAATAATCATATTCCAGTCGGACCACGGACATTCCTATGAAACACGGACTTTCGGAGGAGGAGGAAATGCAGGGCCATTCAGAGGTGGAAAAACATCTCTCTTTGAGGGTGGAATCAGGGTACCTGCTATTGTAAGATGGCCTGATGTGCTGCCTGAGGGGGTAATTAGAAACCAGGTCTGTCACAGTTATGACCTTCTTCCCACTATAGCAGCTTTATGTGGAGTAAAAAACGTGCCTGCGGCTGTTGAAGGTATTGACCTGAGCCAGGCGCTAAGAAACAATAGCAACCTGGCTGAAAGAACCTTGCACTGGAAACTTGGCAGCCAGTGGGCTGTCAGAAAGAATGACTGGAAACTGATAGGACTGCCCCGTGACCCCTCAGGTGCTATCGCGGTCGACAAAATAAATGACCGCTTGTTCCTGGCAAACCTGGAAACAGACTCAACAGAATCAACAAACCTGGCTCAAAAATATCCTGATAAGGTTGAGGAACTGATAAATGAATATCTTAAATGGGACCATTCATCTGAAAATGATATCCCACGGGAAACAAAGCTGGAGAATAAAGCTTCAGATGCTATCGTAACACTGGCAAAAAAACCGGCAGAAAAATACTCGGACGGAGGAGCGGCAAGCCTCCTTGATAATATCGCAGGATCCAGAGCCTATAATGATGGCTGCTGGCTGGGCTTCGAGGAAGATGATATGATTGCAACAATTGACCTTGGAGAAATCCGCAATGTCAAATCTGTAGTGGTAAGATTCCTTAATAATCCGGGCAGCTGGATATTTGGTCCTGAATACATTGAGATAAGCTACTCAACAAATGGAGAAAATTTCAGTGAACCCTTAAAACTGGAAGGTCCGTTTGGTCCGCAAAAAGAAATAAACATTCAAAATGCCGGAACAGATATGAATGTAAAAACAAGATATATCATGGTCAGGGCAAAAAACACCGGAGAAAACCCTGATTGGCATAATGAACCCGGGGGTAAGGCATGGCTGTTTTGTGACGAAATAATTGTGAATTAGGTTGAGGGGTTGAGGGGTTTAGGGGTTTAGGGGTTTAGATCGTATGTTTGAAAAAGCATAGGTCTTCTAAAAAGATTAATTTTAAAGTATCAAAATTTTAATAACTTAATCTTAAGACCTATGCAAACACAAAGTAACGAACTAGACTTCA